>CAYGLV010000008.1:0-61405 GCA_964351025.1 uncultured Gaiellales bacterium
TCGGAGAACTCCCCCCCGAGCAGCTTCAGCGCGAGCGGGTTCTCGACGAGCCGCTGGAGGGCGCGCTTCAAGGGCCGCGCGCCGTAGGCGGGGTCCCAGCCGGCCTCGGCGATCGCGTCCGCCGCCGCCGCGGTCAGCTCGAGCCCGAGCTTGCGCTCAGCGAGGCGCGCGCGCAGGCGCTCCACCTGGAGACCGACGATCGCCGCCAGCTGCTCACGTGTCAGCGCCTCGAAGACGACGACCTCGTCGATCCGGTTGAGGAACTCCGGCCGGAAGCGCTCGCGCAGCTCGACCGTCGAGCGGACGTTCGAGGTCATGATCACGACCGTGTGGCGGAAGTCCACCGTGCGGCCGTGACCGTCCGTCAGACGCCCGTCGTCGAGCAGCTGGAGAAGCACGTTGAAGACGTCGCTGTGAGCCTTTTCGATCTCGTCCAGCAGGAGCACGGAGTACGGCCGCCGGCGCACCGCCTCGGTCAGCTGGCCGCCCTCCTCGAAGCCGACGTATCCCGGGGGCGCGCCGACCAGCCGCGAGACGGTGTGCTTCTCCATGTACTCCGACATGTCGAGCCGCACCATCGCCCGCTCGTCGTCGAACATGAACTCGGCCAGGGCGCGAGCAAGCTCGGTCTTGCCGACGCCGGTCGGGCCGAGGAAGACGAACGAGCCGATCGGCCGATTCGGGTCCTGGAGCCCGGAGCGCGCTCGACGGAGCGCGTTTGCGACCGCCTCGACCGCCTCGTCCTGGCCGACGACCCGCAGGTGCAGCCGCTCCTCCATGTGGACGAGCTTTTCGACCTCGCCCTCGAGCAGCCGCGCGACGGGAATCCCTGTCCAGCTCGCGACGACCGCGGCGATGTCGTCGTCGTCGACCTCTTCCTTGACCAGCGACTCGCCCTGCGGGCGATCGGCGATCTCCTGCTCGAGGGCGGGGAGCTCCCCGTAGCGAATCTCGGCGACCCGCTGGAGATCGCCCAGCCGTTCGGCCCGCTCGGCCTCCATCTTCAGCTCGTCGATCCGGCGCGTGACCTCCTTGACGCGATCGAGGGCCGCCTTCTCCTTCGCCCATCGCGCCGCGAGCTCGTCGCGACGGCTCCGAACCTCCGCCAGCTCCCGTTCCAACGGGGCCCGGTCGTCCGGCTCCGCCGCCAGCTCGATCTCGAGCTGGCGCGCGCGGCGCACCGCCTCGTCCAGCTCGAGCGGCGAGGAGTCGATCTCCATCCGCAGGCGCGAGGCCGCCTCGTCCACGAGGTCGATCGCCTTGTCGGGCAGGAAGCGGTCGGCGATGTAGCGCTCGGAGAGAACCGCGGCCGCGACGAGCGCGGCGTCGCGAATGCGCACGCCGTGATGAGCCTCGTAGCGCTCCTTGAGGCCGCGCAGGATCGCGATCGTGCCGGCGACGGAGGGCTCGCCGATGAGAACGGGCTGGAAGCGACGCTCGAGCGCAGCGTCCTTCTCGACATGCTGGCGGTACTCGTCGAGCGTCGTCGCGCCGATGCAGCGCAGCTCTCCCCGGGCGAGCATCGGCTTCAGGAGGTTGCCGGCCGAGATGGCGCCCTCGGCCGCGCCGGCCCCAACGACCGTGTGCAGCTCGTCGATGAAGAGGACGATCTTCCCCTCCGCCGCCTTGATCTCGTCGAGGACGGCCTTCAGCCGCTCCTCGAACTCGCCCCGGTACTTCGAGCCTGCGAGCAGGGAGCCGATGTCGAGCGCCCAGACGCGCTTGCCCTTCAGCCCCTCCGGCACGTCGCCGGCGACGATCCGCTGCGCGAGACCCTCCGCGATCGCCGTCTTGCCGACGCCCGGCTCCCCGATCAGCACCGGGTTGTTCTTCGTCCGCCGGGAAAGCACCTGGATCGTGCGCCGGATCTCCTCGTCGCGCCCGATCACCGGGTCGAACGTGCCCCGCTCGACGAGCTCGGTCAGGTCGCGGCCGTACTTCTCGAGCGCCTGGTAGCTGCCCTCGGGGTCCTGCGACGTGACACGCTGGCCTCCTCGAATCGCCTGGAGCGCAGCAAGAAGCTTGCTGCGCTCTATGACCTCGAGGGCGAGCAGAAGATGCTCGACGGAGACATAGTCGTCGTCGAGCGCCTTCATCTCCTCGAACGCCTTGTCGAGCACCCGCCGGAAAACCGGGGAGGCCTGTGGCTGGACATTCGCGCCCGACATCGAGGGACGGTCGCGCAGCTTCGCCTCGGCCTCGGCGCGCAACGCCGCCGGCGAAGAGTCCGCCCGCTCGCAGAGCGTGCGGATCAATTCCTGCTCCAGGAGCGCGACGAGCAGATGCTCGGGGTGGGTCTCGGGCTGCCCGCCGCGGCGGGCAAGCTCCTGCGCCGCCGCCACGGCCTCCTGCGACCGGGTCGTGAGCTTGTTGAAGTCCATCGCTACTGGCGCCTCCGTGCCGGGTGCTGCGCGGGCCGGTAGACCACGAGCTCGCGCCGGTAGCTGCGGTGCACCGTCTGGATCTCGTTGCGCAGCTCGCGCTCGAGTCTGTCCATGCGCGCCTGGAGCTTGCGCAGCTCGTCCTCGAGCCGCAACACGTGGTCGACGCCGGCGAGGTTGAGCCCCAGCTCGGTCGTCAGCCGCTGAATCAGGCGCAGCCGCTCGAGGTCGTTCTCCGAATAGAGCCGCGTGCCACCCGGCGTACGCCCCGGCTGGACGAGCCTCTTCGCCTCGTACATGCGCAGCGTCTGCGGGTGCATGCCGACAAGCTCGGCGGCGACGGAGATCATGTAGCGCGGGCGGTCGGGCATCAGCGAGTCACCTTCTGCAACGCTTCGAGGGCCTCGCGCTCGGCCTTGCCCAGCTTCACCGGCACCGTCAGCTTCAGGCGCGCGAGCACGTCGCCCTTGCCCCCGCCGGAGAGCTTCGGCGCGCCGCGCCCGCGGATGCGCAACAGCTTGCCGTGCTGCGAGCCGGCTGGGATCGTGAGCGAGACCGCGCCTTCCGGCGTGGGGACCTCAACCGTCGCACCGAGCGCGGCCTGGGGGTAGGTGACCGGCACGTCCACGACGAGGTCGGCGCCGCGCCGCTCGTAGAGAGGCGACGGCGCGACGCGCGTGACGACATGGAGGTCCCCGGACGGGCCGCCGTGGCGTCCGGCCTCGCCCTTGCCCGCGAGCCGGATGCGCGTGCCGTCGCGCGCGCCGGCCGGGATCTTGACCGCGTAGCGCTTCGTCGCCCGCTCGCGGCCCGCGCCGCGACAGGACGAGCACGGCTGCTCGACGATCGTGCCGTTGCCGCGGCAGCGCGGGCACGGCTGGGAGAGCGCGAAGAGGCCCTGCGCCTCCGAGCGGACGCCGCGCCCGCCGCACTCCGGGCAGACGATCGGCGACGTGCCCGGCTGCGCGCCCGAGCCGCCGCAGGTGTGGCAGGCAGTCTCGACGTCCACCGGCACCCGCACCTCCGCGCCCGTGAGCGAGTCCTCGAAGGAGAGGTGGACGACCGCCTCGAGGTCGGCGCCGCGCTCGGCCCGTGCGGCGCGGCGGCCCGCGCGACCGCCGAACACGCCGCCGAAGAGATCGCCCAGGTCGAATCCCTCGAATCCGGTCGCACCGGCGGAGCCCGGCCCGAACTGCCTGGCTGGGCTGTCGTACTGCCGGCGCTTCTCAGGATCGGACAGGACGTCGTAGGCGCCCTGGACCTCCTTGAAGCGCTCCTCCGCGGAGGCGTCGCCGGGGTTGCGGTCCGGGTGGTAGCGGCGGGCGAGGGAGCGGTACGCCTTCTTGATCTCGTCCGGCGGGGCGTTCTTCGCGACGCCCAGCGCTCCGTAGAGGTCCGTCATCTCACTCCGCGATGATCACGCGCGCGGGCCGGAGCACGCGGTCGCCGAGCCGGTAGCCCTTCTGGAGCACCTGGAGCACCGTCCCGGGCTCGACGCCTTCCGCCGGCTGGGACAGGAGCGCCTCGTGCACGTGCGGGTCGAACAGCCCGTCGGCTGCGATCTCGACGAGGCCCTCCCGCGTGAGGGCCGAGGCGAGTGCGCGCTGGACGAGCTGCACGCCCTCCTCGAGCTTTGCCTCCTCGTGCGCAGCCGCCGCCTCGAGCGCGCGCTCGAGGTCGTCGAGCACCGGCAGCAGCTCCTTGACCAGCCGCTCGGCCGCGCGCGTGGCGAAGTCCGCCTGCTCCCGCGCGGCCCGCTTGCGGTAGTTCTCGAACTCGGCCGCGACGCGCTGCAGGTCGTTCAGGTACTCGTCGCGCTCGGCCTCGAGAGCCTGGAGGCGCTCCTCCAGGCTCTCCTCCGGCTCGGCCTGGGTCTCCTCGGCCGTCACGACGTCTTCGCCTCGTCGTCGATCACCTCGTAGTCGGCCTCCTCGACGACCTCGTCCTCGGTGGACGAGCCGTCGCCGGAGCCCGGCTGCGAGGCGGCCTGCGCCGTGGCCTGCGCGTAGACGGCGTTGGCGAGCGTCTGCGCGGCCTCGGTCAGCGCCTCGGTGCGGCTGCGGATCTCGGCGACGTCGGTGCCCTCGAGCACCTGGCGCAGCTCCATGATCCGCCCCTCGATCGTCGAGGCGTCGGACTCCTCGAGCTTGTCGCGGTGCTCCTTCAGCGAGCGCTCCGTCTGGTAGGCCAGGCCCTCGGCGTGGTTGCGCGCGTCGGCCAGCTCACGCAGCGCGTGCGCCTCCTCGGCGTGCGCCTCGGCCTCCTTGACCATCCGGCTGACTTCCTCCTCGGCGAGCCCCGAGCCTCCTTCGATCCGGATCTGCTGCTCGTTGCCCGTGCCGAGGTCCTTGGCGTGCACGTGGATGATCCCGTTCGCGTCGATGTCGAAAGCGACCTCGATCTGGGGCATGCCGCGCGGCGCCGGCGGGATGCCGACGAGCTGGAACTTGCCGAGCGTCTTGTTGAAGCCGGCCATCTCCGACTCGCCCTGGAGGACGTGGATCTCGACCGACGGCTGGTTGTCCTCGGCGGTCGAGAACGTCTCCGCCTTGCGGGTCGGAATGGTCGTGTTGCGCTCGATCAGCTTCGTGAAGACACCGCCCTTCGTCTCGATCCCGAGCGAGAGCGGGGTGACGTCGAGCAGGAGGACGTCCTTCACCTCGCCGCGGAGGACACCGGCCTGGATGGCCGCGCCGACCGCGACGACCTCGTCCGGGTTGACGCCCTTGTGCGGATCCTTGCCGATCAGCTCCTTGACCTTGTCCACGACGGCCGGCATACGGGTCATGCCGCCGACGAGCACGACGTGGTCGATCCCGGACGGGTCGATGCCCGCGTCGGCGAGCGCCTGCTTCGTCGGCCCGACGGTGCGGGCGAGCAGCTCGGCGGTCAGCTCGTTCAGCTTGGCGCGCGTGAGCGAGAGGTCTAGGTGCTTCGGCCCCTCCTGCGTGGCGGTGATGAACGGGAGGTTGATCTGCGTGGTCATCGTCGAGGAGAGCTCGATCTTCGCCTTCTCGCCGGCCTCGTAGAGGCGCTGGAGCGCCATCTTGTCGGCGGCGAGGTCGATGCCCTGATCCTTCTTGAACTCGGCGACCATCCAGTCGACGATCGCCTTGTCGAAGTTGTCGCCGCCGAGGTGGTTGTCGCCGTTGGTGGCCTTCACCTCGAAGACGCCGTCGCCGAGGTCGAGAATCGAAACGTCGAACGTGCCGCCGCCGAGGTCGAAGACGAGGATCGTCTGGTCGGCGCCCTCCTTGTCGAGCCCGTACGCGAGCGCCGCCGCCGTCGGCTCGTTGATGATGCGGAGGACGTTGAGGCCGGCGATCTTGCCCGCGTCCTTCGTCGCCTCGCGCTGGGCGTTGTTGAAGTAGGCCGGGACGGTGATGACGGCGTCGGTCACCGGCTCGCCGAGGTAGGCCTCGGCGTCGGAGCGCAGCTTCTGCAGGATCATCGCGCTGATCTCCGGCGGGGCGTATTCCTTGCCCTCGGCCGTGACGCGCGCGTCGCCGCTCTCTCCCTTCGCCACTTCGTAGGGGACGATGGTCATCTCCTCGGAGACCTCGTCCCACTTGCGGCCGACGAAGCGCTTGATCGAGGAGATCGTGTTCTGCGGGTTCGTCACCTGCTGGCGCTTTGCGGGCGCGCCCACGAGCCGCTGCCCGTCCTTCGTGAACGCGACGACGGACGGCGTCGTGCGCCCGCCCTCGGCGTTCGGAATGACGGTCGGCTCGCCGCCCTCGAGCACCGCCATGCAGCTGTTCGTCGTGCCGAGGTCGATCCCGATGGTCTTGCTCATAGTGCGCGTGCTCCTTGATTGAGTCTTAGTATCTAGGAAAATCTTAGCCTGATACTAGCAAGTTCACGCAACTAACGAAAGACTCCGATCAGCGCCCCGCCGGCGACGATCAGGCAGGCGCCCAGGGCGAGCCGCACGCCCACGAGCTCGTGCCGGCGCAGGAGCAGCGCCGAGAGGCCGACGCCCCACAGCGTCTCGGTGGCGACGATCGGCGAGACGATCGAGACGCGGCCCCGGTAGAAGGCTTCGAAGAGGGAGACGTAGGAGAGCCCGAAGAGGAGCCCGGCCGGGACGAAGGCCCCGAGCCCGGCGAGTGGCACGCGGAACGGGCGCCGCGACGCGAACAGCCAGCCGAGGATGACGAGCCCTCCCGCGAAGAGGGTCGCCGCGACAGCGAGCGAGGGCGCAATCTCGGTGTCGCCCGAGAGCCAGCGGATGAGGTTGTCGCGCGTCGCGAAGACGACCGTCGCGAGCAGCGCGAAGGCGAGGCCGGCGAGCTTCACGTGGTCGGGGCGGCCGCGCTCGCCCGCGAGCAGGGCGCCGCCGCCGACGACCAGCAGCGCGCCGGCGACGAGCCACGCCTCGAGCGGCTCGTCGAGGAAGACGAGTGCGATCGCGACGGCGAAGAGCGGCGCCGTGCCGACGACGACCGACGCCCGCGACGGACCGGCGTCGCGAACAGCCAGAGTGAAGAGGAGCTGGGAGAGCCCGGGCCCAAGGATGCCGGTGAGCAGGAACGGCCAGAGGCCACCGAGCGCCGGGGCTCCGTGGCGCGCCACATCGACGGCGACGAAGGCGAGCGCCACACCGAGCGCCGCCACGACCGTCAGGAGCGCGCCCAGCTCGGCGTCGCGATTGCGCTGGAGCGAGAAGCGCAGCGCGACGGTCATCGCCCCGAACAGGAAGGCCGAGACACAGGCGAGGAGGACGGCGTCCACGCAGCGAGGCTACAGCCGCGTAGGATCGCGCCGATGCCCGATCCGCGCGTCACCGCCTACGCCGAGCTGCTCGTCGACCGCTCGATCGGCGCCCGTCCGGGCTGGCAGGTGCTCGTCGCGACGACGACGGAGGCACGGCCGCTCGCGCAGGAGCTCTCGCGGCTACTCGCCGAGCGGGGCGCCTACGCGCTGACGCGGATCCACTTCGGCGCCGCCTTCCCGGTGGACAGGGACTGGCTCGTGGCAGCGCCGCCGGACCTCGCCGCCACCCTGCCGCCGCTCGAGCTCGAACTGCTCGAGCGCGTGGACGCCTCGATCTTCGTCCTCGCCCCCGAGGAGGGCGGCGAAGCGCTGGGCCAGGGCCCGCTCCAGGCCCTGCGCACGCAGGCGCTCGCCTACCGCGCGCGCGGGTGGAGGACAGAGATCCCGTCGGTGCGCTGCGATTTCCCCTGCCCGGCCTACGCCGCCCGTGCGGGCTTGCCGCTGGCCGAGTTCGAGGACGTCCTCTACGCCGCCTGCCTGCGCGACTGGGACGAGGAGGCACGGCGCCTGGAGCCGACGCGCGCACGACTCGCACGCGCCTCGGAGATCCAGATCGTCGGCGATGGCACCGATCTGCGGCTCGGTCTCGCCGGTCGCGAGTGGGCGATCGACGACGGCCATCAGAACGTGCCCGGCGGCGAGCTCTACACGAGCCCGGTCGAGGAGTCGGTCGAGGGCGAGATCAGCTTCGACTTCCCCGGCTTCGCAGGCGGCGGCGAGGTGCGCGGCATCCGGCTCGTCTTCAGGGGTGGAGAGGTCGTCGAGGCGTCGGCCGAGGCCGGCGAGGAGCTGCTGCTGCAGGCGTTGGCCACCGATCCGGGCGCACGACGCGCCGGCGAGCTCGGGATCGGCTGCAACGAGGGGATCACGCACCGGCTGCGCAACGTGCTCTTCGACGAGAAGATGGCCGGCACGGTGCATGTCGCGCTCGGGGACGGCTTCCCGCACCTCGGCGGGCGCAACGCGAGCGGCATCCACTGGGACCTCGTCAAGGACCTGCGCGGGGGCGGCGAGATCCGCTGCGACGGCGAGGTCGTGCAGAGGAACGGGGCATGGACGATCCCCGCGTAGCCCGGCTCGCGGAGCTGCTCGTCGAGCGCTGCCTCGACGTGCAGCCCGGCTGGCAGGTGACGATCCGGACGAGCCCGCTCGCGCGCCCGCTCGTGCGGGAGCTGGCACGGGCGATCGCCCGGCGCGGCGCCTACGCGCTGCCGCGGCTCTCCTGGGAGCTCGAGCGCCTCGCGGTGGACATACCCTGGGCGCTCGAGGCGCCGCTCGAGCTGGTGGAGCAGCTGGCGCCCATCGACGTCTACCACGGCCTCAACGACGACGCCCGCATCACGGTCCTGGCACCCGAGGACGCGCGCGCCGGCGTCGCCGTTCCGCCCGAGCGCCTCTCCCGCATCCAGCGCTCGCTCGAGCCGGCAGCCAAGAGGTCCCGCGCGCTCGAGGTCGCCTGGTGCGTCGTCCAGTTCCCGACCGAGGCCGCGGCGGCCGAGGCCGGCATGTCGCTCGCCGAGTACGAGGACTTCGTCTACGACGCCTGCCTGCTCGACTGGGACGCGGAAGGCGCGCGGATGCAGCGGTTCGCCGACCGCTTCGACCGGGCGAGCGAGGTACGGGTCGTCGGCGAGGGCACAGATCTCACGCTCTCGATCGCCGGCCGCACAGGCGTCGTCTCACAGGGCCGGCGCAACATGCCGGACGGAGAATTCTTCTTCAGCCCCGTCGAGGACTCGGCCGAAGGCGTGATCGCGTTCTCGGAGTTCCCGGCGAGCTATCTCGGACGCGACGTCGAGGACGCGCGGCTCGTCTTCCGCGAGGGCCGCGTCGTCGAGGCCACGGCGAGCGCGGGCGAGGACTACCTGCTCGGCATGCTCGACACCGACGAGGGCTCGCGCCGCCTCGGCGAGCTCGGGATCGGCTGCAACCCGCAGATCACCCGTCACACGCGCAACCTGCTCTTCGACGAGAAGATGGACGGCACGATGCACCTTGCCCTCGGCGCGAGCTACACGTACACGGGCGGCCTCAACCAGAGCGCGATCCACTGGGACCTGGTCAAGGACCTGCGGGGCGGCGGCGAGCTCCGGTGCGACGGCGAGCTCGTGCAGCGCGACGGCCGCTGGCTCATCTGACGCGACTCGGCACGAGCTTCCGGAGGGCGTCCGCCGCGGCAGGCTCGGCGACGATGATGCCGGCCATGATCAGCGCGGCGCCGCCCCAGCCCCAGGTGCCCAGGCGGTCCCCGGCGAGCCAGAAGCCGAAGATCCCAGCCCAGACCGGCTCCATCGTAAACGCCAGCGCCGTCTGCGTCGCGCTGGCGCGCCGCTGCGCCCACGTCTGCACGAGGAACGCGAGGGCGCTCGCGAAGATGCCCGTGACGAGCAGCGCGCCCCAGACCGTCCAGCCGCGCGGCAGCTCGATCTGGCCGAGCGCCACGGCGATGACCGTGAAGCCGGCGAACGCTGCCAGCATCTCGACCAGCGTGAAGGCGAGCGGGTCGTAGCGCGGCGCCTGGCGCTCCATCAGCACGATCTGGAGCGAGTAGGCCGCCGAGCCGCCGAGCACGAGCAGATCACCTCCGAGGCGACCGGAGTCGAGGCCGGTCAGCAGCCCGAGGCCGACGGTCGAGAGCGCGACGCCGAGCCAGACGGCGAGACCGATCCGCGTCCCGAAGAAGAGCAGCGCGATCAAGGGCGTGAAAACGACGTAGAGGCCCGTGATGAAGCCCGCGCTCGAGACCGTCGTCCGCTCGAGCCCCGCTGTCTGGAGCGCGTAGCCGAGCGCGAGCAGGAGGCCGAGAGCCGCCCCCGCGCCCCAGCCGCGCCGACCGAGCGAGGCGAGCCGCCGGGCGGCCGGCACCGCGAGCGTCGCGCTCGCGATCGCGAAGCGGACCGCGAGGAAGGCGAACAACGGGTAGATCGCGATCGCGTCCTTGACCTGGACGAAGGTGACGCCCCAGACCGCGGTGACGGCGACGAGAGCAACGACGGCACGCATCGCGGGGACGCTACCGGGGGAGCAGCGCTCGCCGCGCCCGGTGCGGAGGGCCGCCGATCCTCAGCTGGAGGCGGCGCGCGGAGACGCCGCACGCCGGGCAGGACGACCGGAGCGCGTGGGCCGCCCGGGCTTCCGCTGCAGGTACTCGTGGATTGCCGTCGCCGCTTTGCGCCCGGCGCCCATCGCGAGGATCACCGTCGCCGCGCCGGTAACGATGTCACCCCCGGCGTACACGCCCTCGCGGCTCGTGGCACACGTCTCGGGGTCGGCGACGATGCAGCCGCGGGCGTCGATCTCGAGCCCGCGCGTCGTCTGTGGGATGAGCGGATTGGGGCTCGTGCCGAGCGCGATCACGACGAGGTTCACGTCCATCGTGAACTCAGAGCCCTCGACGGGGATCGGCCGGCGGCGTCCCGACTCGTCCGGCTCCCCCAGCTCCATCCGCAGGCACTCCAGGCCGCTCACCCAGCCGTCCTCGTCGGCGAGGAAGCGCGTCGGCAGCGTGAGCCAGTCGAAGATCGCCCCCTCCTCGGCGGCACGGTGGTAGTCCTCGGCCCGCGCCCCCATCTCAGCCTCGGAGCGACGGTAGACGATGTGCGCCTCCTCGGCGCCGAGCCTGATCGAAGCGCGCACGGCGTCCATCGCCGTGTCGCCGGCGCCGATCACCGCGGCCCGCCGGGGGCGCCGCACCGGGGTGTCGACGCTCGGGAAGTTGTAGGCCCGCATCAGGTTGAGGCGGGTGAGGAACTCGTTCGCCGAGTAGACGCCCTTGAGGTTCTCCCCCGGGATGTTCATGAACTTCGGCGAGCCGGCACCCGTGCCCACGAACGCGGCGGAGTAGCCCAGCTCCTCGAACAGCTGGTCGATCGTGACCGTCTTGCCGACGATCACATTCGTCTGGAACTCGACACCCATCCCCTTCAACCGCTCGATGTCCTCGTCGACGATCCCCTTCGGGAGGCGGAACTCGGGGATGCCGTACCGCAGGACGCCGCCGAGCGCGTGCAGCGCCTCGAAGACGGTGACCGAGTAGCCGGCCTGCACGAGATCGCTGGCCGCGGTCAGGCCCGCCGGCCCCGAGCCGACGATCGCGATCTTCTCCGGCCTGCGCTCGACCGGCGCGAGGGAGCGATCCGACCCGTGCCCGCGCTCCCAGTCGGCCACGAAGCGCTCCAGCCGTCCGATCCCGACCGGCTCCTGCTTGCCGAGGACGGAGCAGAGCTGCTCGCACTGGTGCTCCACCGGGCACACGCGCCCGCAGATCGCCGGCAGAAGGTTCTTGCTCCGGATGGTGCGGGCCGCCTCCTCGAAGTTCCCGTGAGCGACGCTCCGGATGAAGTCGCGGATGGGGACGTTGACGGGACAGCCCTGCTCGCAGAGCGGATCCTGGCACTCGACACAGCGCCGCGCCTCGACGAGGGCGCGCTCCACGGTGTAGCCCAGGGCGACCTCGTCCCACACCGAGCGCCGCTCGGCCGGGTCGGCGCATGGCATCTCCGTCTTGTGCGGGTAGATGATCGGCATCGCGCTACCCTTGCGCCCCCGCAAGCTCGAGGGCCCGCCGCTCGTCGTCCACGTACATCTTGGAGCGCACAACGGCCTCGTCGAAGTCGACCTTGTGGGCATCGAAGAACGGGCCGTCGACGCAGGCGAACCGCGTCTTGCCGTCGATCGTGACCCGGCACGCGCCGCACATGCCGGTGCCGTCCACCATGATCGGGTCGAGCGAGACCATCGTCGGCAGGCCGTAGCGCCCGGTCACCTCGGCGATCGCCCGCATCATCGGCATCGGGCCGATCGCGAAGCAGTGCGTGAAGCTGCCGTCGGCGACGAGCAGCTCCTCGAGGCGGCCCGTGACGAATCCCTTGTAGCCCACCGAGCCGTCGTCGGTGCAGACGTTGTACTCGTCGCTGGCCGGCTCCAGCAGCTCCCTCAGGATCAGCAGGCTCTCGTTGCGCGCCCCGACGACCGACGTGACCCGCACCCCTCGCCGGCGCAGCTCGCGGGCCAGCGGATACACCGCGCCCGCGCCGAAGCCGCCCCCGACGAGGATCACGTTCCCACTCTCCGGCAGCGGCGCCGGCCGCCCGAGCGGGCCGGCGAAGTCGAGGATCTCGTCCCCCTCCTCGAGCGCGCAGATCAGGCCGCTCGTCTTCCCGACCTCCTGCACCACGATCGTGATCGTGCCGGCTTCCCTGTCGAAGTCGGTGATGCTGATCGGCACGCGCTCGCCGAGCTCGTTCAGGCGGAGGATGACGAACTGACCCGGGCACGCGTTGCGCGTCACGAGCGGGGCCTCGACGACGAAGAGCTTCGTCACGGGCGTCAGGTGTCGTTTTTCGAGGACTCTCGCCATCACAGGAGGGGGTGCTCGTCCATGCTCTTGAGTCGCTGCCAGCGCCGCTCGACTTCCGCCTCGATCGACGCCAGAGCCTGCGCGTGCTGCGGCTTGGCCAGGTGCCGCGTCTTTCCCATCTGCTCGAGCCAGGCGCGGACCGGAATCCGGCGCCCGACCGCCTCGGGGTCGTACGTGATGCTCGTCTTGCCACGCTCGATCTCGTAGATCGGGAAGAAGCAGCTGTCCACCGCTCCCTGGACGATGTCCGTGCCCACGCGGTCCTCCGTCTTCCAGTTGAGCGGGCAGGAGATCAGGATCTTGCCGTAGGCCAGGCCCTCGTTGCGCGCATACCACTGGGCCTTCGCGGCCTTGGCCAGCAGGTCGTCGGGGTAGCCCTCCACGGACGTGAAGACGTACGGGATGTTGGTGGCGGCCATGATCTGCGGCGTGTCCTTGTGATGGAACGCCTTGCCGGTCTGAGCGGGGCCGACGTGACTCGTCGAGGTCATGTGCCCGAAGGGCGTCGAGTAGCTGAGCTGGCTCCCCGTGTTCATGTAGCCCTGGTTGTCGTACTCGAGGACGATCATGCCGTGGTTGCGCAGGGCAGCTCCGATGGCGGCCCCCATGCCGATGTCCATGCCCCCGTCGCCCGTGACCATCAAGAACGTGATGTCCTCCCCGGCCGGCAGCTCGCCGCGGCGCACGCGCTCGTGGAACATCTCCACGAGCCCGCCCAGCGTGGCGGCGCCGTTCTGGAAGAGGTTGTGAACGTAGGTGACGCGGTGCGAGGTGAGCGGATAGCCGGTGGTGACGACCATCGCGCAGCCCGTCTGATAGAGCACGACGACATCGCCCTCGATGCCCTTCAGGAACTGATCGAGAGCGGGGAACGCGCCGCAGCCCGGGCAGGCTCCGTGCCCCGGCGCGATGCGCTTCGCGCGGTTGACGAGCTGCCAGGCGGGAGGCGTATCGACGTTGAGGAGACCGCTCTGCTCGTCCACGTCCACCTTGATAAGGCCGGTGAAGGTCTCCGCCTTGCTCAGGGGCGCGAGCCCCTTCCTGGCGTGCTGCTTCGCGGGATCGCCTGGCGTGACCCCGTAGTAGTCGAAGGGCTGATCCACACGACCGGCCTCGGCGGCATCCCGGGCCAGGCGGAAGAACGCCTCGGCGTCCTCGGTGTAGAAGTCCTTGCCCCCCAGGCCGTAGATCCGGCTCAGGCAGAGCGTGCTGTTCTCCGGATCGTCCTTGAGCGCCGACTTCACCTCGTGGGCGATGTTCGCGCCGTGGGCGCCGTAGGAGTCGGCGCGCTCCCCGATCACGAGCGCGCGGACTCCGCGCAGCGCGTCGCGCAGATCCTGGGCGGGAAACGGCCGGAGAACGTTGGGGCTGACGACACCGGCCCGGATACCGATCTCCCGCAGCCGGTCGACCGCGTCCTTGGCCGTCTCCGCTGCCGAGTTGAGCAGCAGCACCGCAACCTCCGCGTCCTCCATGCGATAGAGGTCGACGACGTCGTAGCGCCGCCCGCTGATCGCCTCGTACTCCGCGAACACCTCGGGAAGGGCCCGCTGGGCGGCATCCATCGCCAGCTTCAGCTGGTACTTGTTGTTGATCAGGTCCGGGTCGTTCATGTACGGCCCGATCGTCACGGGGTTCCGCGGGTCGAGGGCGTGCACGCATTCGGGCACCGGGCCCAGGAAGTCCTGCACCACCCGCTCGTCCTCGAAGTAGCGGACGCGCCGCTTCTGGTGGCTCGTGAAGAAGCCGTCGAACGCGACGATCACGGGCAGCCGCACCTCCGGCCGCTCGCCGAGGCGAAGCGCGACGACGTTCATGTCGTAGACGGCCTGGGGGTCGCGAGCTAGAAGGATCAGCCAGCCCGTGTTGAGCGTGAAGTAGAGGTCGGAGTGGTCGCCGCGGATGTCGAGCGGGCCGCTGACCGAACGTGTCACCAGGTCGAGCAGCATCGGAAACCTCGTGCCGGACTGCACGGGAAGCTGCTCGAGCGAGTAGAGGAGGCCCTGCGAGCTCGTCGCGTTGAAGACGCGACCCCCGCCCGTGGAGGCGCCGTAACACAGGCCGGCGGCGCCGTGCTCGCCATCGGCCGGCACCATCACCATCCGCGGCCCGCCCTCGGCCTGCATTTCGTCGAGAAGCTCGGCGATCTCGGTCGAGGGCGTGATCGGGTAGTAGCCCATCAGGTGGAAATCGATCTGCTTGGCCGACAGCGCAGCCATCTCGTTGCCGCTCTTGAAGTCGGCCACCTGGGTTGGGGCCTTCGGCTTCGCACGGGGCTTCGGCTTCGTGTGGGCTATGGCCATCTCAACCTCCTCAGCGGCTCGCCTTGCCGCCGGCTACCGCAACCCGCTTCGGAGCCGGCTGCTCGAGCCAGGTGTAGAGCGGCACGCGGTGGGCTTCCGCGTATCCCTCTTCCTCGCGTGCCTCCACGAGAGCCTCGGTTGGGCACGCTTCCGTGCACTTCAGGCAGCCCTTGCAGTAGTGGTAGTCGATCCCGCGCAGGCGGATGGCCGGCTCCGGGCCGCCGGCCTCCTCCTCCCAGACGAGGCAGAAGTCGGGACAGACGACGTCACAGAGGGCGCAATGGATGCACTTGTCCAGATCGAGCACCGGGATCAAGCCCTGCCGCGAAGAGCTCAGGTTCTTGACGATGCTGTTGCCGGGATCGACGATGATCCCTCCGAGCGGAGCCTCGAGGTAGCCGAAGGCCGGGCCTTCACGCAGCGCCGCACCCGTCTCCTCGGCCGCGACAGCGCGGTAGCTCTTCCGGCGCAGCTCGCGGTAGCCGCGGTCGAAGGTGCGGATGTTGGCGTCCACGAGATGCGCGTACCGGCGCCCCAGCCGCTCGCGGAGCGTCTCGCGCAGCGCGTCGGGGTCGAGGAACGGGCAGACCCGGGCGATCGCGCCCAACATGGCTGTATTCACGCGGGTCGACTCCTCCAGCGCGATCCCGAGCGCGTCCACGACTGCGACGTGCTTCGCCGTGCCGCCGAGCGCCTCCCGAACGTCGTCCGGTGAGGAGCGCGAGTTCATGATCAGCGTGCCTGTGCTGCTCAGGCCGGCGGAAACGTCGTACAGCTTGGTCAGGGCCTCGTGAAAGACCGCCACGAGCTGCGGGCTCTCGATCGGGCTGCTCGTACGGATCTCGCGGTCGGGGGCACAAAAGCGAACGAAGGACCTCACGGGCGAGCCCTTCTTCTCGGAGCCGTACGAGGAGAAGTGGGAGCCGTTCAGCTGCTGGCGCAGGACCCCCGTCTCGGCCAGGATCTGGCCGGCGAGGTTGGCGCCGAGCCCGCCGATCGACTCGAGCCGAATGCCGAAGAAGCCGTCGGCGTCCACGTTCCCCAGCGAGACCGCTGTCGCGGGGCGCGTCCTCGACGCGGCAGCGGCCGGCTTCGCCACCTACCCCCACCTCCCGCGGCGGTGAAGGTGCGAGACGTCCGAGCTCCGGCCTGCGGGCATCCCAAGGCGGAGGTCAGTGTGCACGAGCGCCACCCCCCTAGATTCCATCAAGACGCCGTTGACCGAATGGGCCATCTTGATCAGGCCGATTCCCCGGCGGTCGAGAAGCGGTTACCCTCCTCCCCATGAGCGTCACCGACACGCTCGGGCGACCGCTGCACGACCTGCGCGTCTCGGTCACCGACCGCTGCAACTTCCGCTGTGTCTACTGCATGCCGAAGGACGTCTTCGGCCGCGACCACGCGTTCATGGACCGGAAGGAGCTGCTCACCTTCGAGGAGATCGTGCGGGTCGCCCGCGCCTTCGCCGCCCACGGGGTGCGCAAGGTGCGGATCACCGGCGGCGAGCCGCTGCTGCGCCGCGACCTCGAGCGGCTGGTCGAGGGGTTGGCCGCGATCGACGGGATCGACGACCTCACGCTGACGACGAACGGGACGCTGCTCGCGCAGAAGGCCGACGTCCTCGCGTCGGCCGGACTGACTCGCGTGACGGTCAGCCTCGACTCGCTCGACGACGCAACGTTCCAGGCGATGAACGACGTGGACTGCCCCGTCTCGAAGGTGCTCGCCGGGATCGAGGCCGCCGCGGCGGCCGGGCTCCCGGTGAAGGTGAACGCCGTGGTCAAGCGCGGTCTCAACGAGACCTCGGTGCTCGGGCTCGCCCGCCACTTCAAGGGCTCGGGTCACGTCCTGCGCTTCATCGAGTACATGGACGTCGGCGCGACGAACGGCTGGCGCCTGGACGACGTCGTCCCCGCGGCAGAGATCGTCGGGGCGATCGAGGCCGAGCTCCCGCTCGATCCGGTCGAGCCCGCCTACCGCGGCGAGGTCGCGCGGCGCTACCGCTATCGCGACGGCTCCGGCGAGATCGGCGTGATCGCCTCGGTCACGCAGCCCTTCTGCGGCGACTGCACCCGGGCCCGTATCTCGGCCGAGGGGAAGCTCTACACGTGCCTGTTCGCCGTGCGCGGCCACGATCTCCGTGCGTTGCTCCGCACCGGCGCAACCGACGCGCAGCTGCACGACTCGATCGGAGACGTCTGGAGCGCCCGCGCGGACCGCTACTCCGAGATCCGCTCCGAGCGCACCACCGGCCTGAAGAAGGTCGAGATGAGCTACATCGGCGGCTGACGCCGCCGGCCGCAGCTGCGGAAACCCCGTACGGGTTTCGGGGCAGCCCCCGATGCCTGGCAGTGACCGGCCCGCGAGGCTTCCGTCATGCAGCGGGCGCGGGTCACCGTGGACGGCAACGAGGCCGCCGCCTGGGTGGCCTACAAGACGAGTGAGGTGATCGCGATCTACCCGATCACCCCGGCCTCGCCGATGGGTGAGCTCTCCGACGCCTGGGCCGCCGCGGGCGTGCCGAACGTGTGGGGCGCGGTGCCGACCGTGATCGAGATGCAGAGCGAGGGCGGCGCCGCAGGTGCGGTGCACGGCGCGCTCCAGGCCGGCGCGCTCGCAACGACCTTCACCGCCTCGCAGGGGCTGCTGCTGATGCTGCCGGACATGTTCAAGATCGCGGGCGAGCTGACGCCGATGGTGATGCACGTGGCGGCCCGCACGGTCGCCACGCACGCCCTCTCGATCTTCGGCGACCACTCCGACGTGATGGCCGCCCGCGGCACCGGCTTCGCACTGCTCGCCTCCTCCTCCGTGCAGGAGGCGCAGGACCTGGCCGCGATCGCGACGGCGGCGACCCTCGAGTCCCGCGTCCCCTTCCTCCACTTCTTCGACGGCTTCCGCACGTCGCACGAGATGAACACGCTCGAGCGCCTGAGCGAGGACGACCTGCGCGGGTTCGTGGACGAGGAGCTCGTCGCCGCCCACACCGCACGAGCCCTCACGCCGGAGCGGCCGGTGCTGCGCGGCTCCGCCCAGAACCCCGACGTCTTCTTCCAGGCGCGCGAGGCGGCGAGCCCCTACTACGCCGCGCTGCCGGGAATCGTCGACCGCGCGATGGCGCGATTCGCCGAGCTGGCGGGGCGTCGCTACCGGCTGTTCGACTACTACGGCGCACCTGACGCTGAACGCGTGATCGTGCTCATGGGCTCGGGCGCCGGTGCGGTCTCCGAGACCGTCGACACGCTGGCGGCGCGCGGCGAGAAGGTCGGCCTCGTCGTCGTCCGGCTCTTCCGGCCCTTCTCGGGCGACGCGTTCGTCGCCTCGCTGCCTCCTACGGTGCAGGCGCTTGCGGTGCTCGACCGCTGCAAGGAGCCCGCCGGGCTCGGCGAGCCGCTCTACCAGGACGTCGTCACGGCGCTCGCCCAGGCCGACGGGCCGCCGCCGCTCGTGATCGGCGGCCGCTACGGCCTCGCCTCGAAGGAGTTCACGCCCGCGATGGCCGCCGCGGTCTTCGCCGAGCTGGACAGCGACAAGCCGAAGCGCAGCTTCACGGTCGGCATCGTGGACGACGTCTCCGGGTCGAGCCTCGCGTACGACCGCTCCTTCTCGACCGAGCCCGACGACGTCGTGCGCGCGGTCTTCTACGGCCTCGGCTCCGACGGCACGGTCGGCGCGAACCGCAACTCGATCAAGATCATCGGCGAGCGCACGGCGCTGCACGCGCAGGCGTACTTCGTCTACGACTCCCGCAAGGCCGGCGCGGTCACGGTCTCGCACCTCCGGTTCGGGCCGGAGCCGATCCGGTCGACGTACCTGGTCGAGCGCGCCGGCTTCGTCGCCTGCCACCAGATCGGCCTGCTCGAACGGATGGACGTGCTCGGCGTCGCCGACGACGGCGCAACCGTGCTCCTCAACAGCCCGCACGGGCCGGACGAGGTCTGGGACCGGCTGCCGGCGGAGGTGCAGGAGCAGATCGTCGGCAAGCACCTGCGCCTCTTCGTCGTCGACGCGAGCGCGGTCGCGCGCGAAGC
The DNA here is from genome assembly GCA_964351025.1 of uncultured Gaiellales bacterium. Lineage (GTDB taxonomy): Bacteria > Actinomycetota > Thermoleophilia > Gaiellales > Gaiellaceae > CAYGLV01. The sequence goes on from CAYGLV010000008.1 coordinate 18,851, forward strand.
CGGCCTCGGCAAGCGCGTCAACACCGTCCTCCAGACGTGCTTCTTCGCGCTCGCGGGCGTGCTTCCCCAGGAAGAGGCGATCGTCGCGATCAAAGACGCGATCGCGAGCAGCTACGGCAAGCGTGGCCAGGTCGTGCTCGAGCGCAACTACGCCGCGGTCGACCATGCGCTCGCAGGCCTGCACGAAGTCGCCGTCCCGGCCGCCGTGACGAGCTCGCTCCGCCGTCCGCCCGCCGTCCCGGCGGGTGCGCCCGACTTCGTCCGGCACGTGACCGCCGCGATGCTCGAGGGGCGCGGCGACCTCCTGCCGGTCAGCGCGCTGCCGGTGGACGGAACGTTCCCGCTCGGCACCGCCCGCTACGAGCGCCGCTCACTCGCCGAGGAGATCCCGATCTGGGACGAGTCCATCTGCATCGACTGCGCCAAGTGCGCGCTCGTCTGTCCGCACGCCGCGATCCGCATGAAGGTGTTCGAGCCGTCGGCGCTCGCCGGCGCGCCGGACGGCTTCCTCTCGAAGGAGTGGCGCTCGCGCGACCTGCCGGGGATGCTGATGACGATCCAGGTCGCCCCCGACGACTGCACCGGCTGCGGCATCTGCGTCGAGACCTGCCCCGCGCATTCGAAGGAGGAGGTGCGCCACAAGAGCATCAACCTCGAGCCCAAGCTCGAACAGCTCGAGCGCGAGCGGGAGCGCTGGGAGTTCTTCCTGCAGATCCCAGAGATCGACCGCGAGCGCGTCGAGGTCGCGACGATCAAGGGCTCGCAGATGCTCCAGCCGCTGTTCGAGTTCTCCGGTGCGTGCGAGGGCTGCGGCGAGACGCCGTACCTGAAGCTCCTGACCCAGCTCTTCGGCGACCGGATCGTCGTCGCCAACGCGACGGGCTGCACCTCGATCTTCGGCGGCAACCTGCCGACGACGCCGTGGTCGGCGAACGCCGACGGCCGCGGTCCTGCGTGGTCGAACTCGCTGTTCGAGGACAACGCAGAGTTCGGGCTCGGGATGCGGCTCGCACTCGACTCCCAGGCGTCACAGGCACGCGCGCTGTTGGAGAACGTGGCACCCGACCTCGCGGGAGCGATCCTCGAGGCCGACCAGACGACGGAACGGGGCCTGCGCGAGCAGCGGGAGCGGATCGCCGCGCTGAAGCTGCGGCTCGCCGGCCTCGACTCGCCGGAGGCCCGCCGCCTGGCGGCCCTCGCCGACACGCTGGCGCGCACGAGCGTCTGGATCGTCGGCGGCGACGGCTGGGCCTACGACATCGGCTTCGGCGGGCTCGACCACGTGCTGGCCGCAGGCCGCAACGTCAACGTCCTCGTGCTCGATACCGAGGTCTACTCGAACACCGGGGGCCAGGCCTCCAAGGCGACGCCTCGCGGCGCCGTCGCGAAGTTCGCCGCAGCCGGCAAGCAGACACGGAAGAAAGACCTCGGCATGCTCGCCTCCGCCTACGGCGACGTCTACGTCGCGCAGATCGCACTGGGCGCCGACAACGCGCAGACCGTGAAGGCGCTTGCGGAAGCCGACGCCTACGACGGCCCGTCGCTCGTGATCGCCTACGCCCACTGCATCGCGCACGGGATCGAGATGGCGAAGGGGATGGAGCAGCAGAAGGCCGCCGTCGACACCGGCTACTGGCCGCTCTACCGCTACGACCCGCGCAGCTCGCGCCTCGGCGAGCGGCCGTTCAAGCTCGACTCCCGCAAGCCCAAGCTGTCGCTGTCCGCCTTCACGGATCGCGAGGCGCGGTTTGCAGTGCTCAAGCGGGCTCACCCGGAGGAGGCCGAGCGCCTCGGCGCGCTCGCGCAGGAGGACGTGGACGAGCGGTGGCACGTCTACGAGCAGCTCGCCGAGGTCGAGCACGCCGCACCGGCGCCCTACGACGAGAAGGAGCAGGACGACACATGAGCCCCGATCTCTCAACGACCTATCTCGGTCTCCGGCTCTCGAGCCCGCTCGTCGCGGCGGCCTCGCCGGTTACCGGGAAGCTCGACATGCTGCGCCGGCTCGAGGCCGCGGGCGCGGGCGCCGTCGTGCTGCCGTCCCTGTTCGAGGAGCAGATCGAGCACGAGGAGACCGACCTCCACGCGCTGCTCGAATACGGAACGGACAGCTTCAGCGAGGCGCTGACGTACTTCCCCGAGCTGCAGGGGCTCGTCACGATCCCCGAGGCGTACCTGCGCCACCTCGAGGCGGCGAAGGAGCTGCTCTCGATCCCCGTGATCGCAAGCCTGAACGGCGTCTCCTCCGGCGGCTGGACCCACTACGCGAGGCTCTGCGAGCAGTCGGGTGCCGACGCGCTCGAGCTGAACGTGTACGCCGTCGAGACGGATCCGGACACTTCGGCCGCCAGCGTCGAGGAGCGGACGCTCCAACTCGTCCGGCGGGTGCGCGAGACCGTCTCGATCCCGCTGGCGGTCAAGGTCGGCCCCTTCTACAGCGCCTTCGCGCATACGGCGCGCCACCTCGCGGAAGCCGGAGCCGACGGGCTCGTGCTCTTCAACCGCTTCCTGCAGCCGGACATCGATCTCGAGGCGATGCGGGTCGACCCGCATATCCAGCTCTCGACCTCGGAGGAGCTGCGGCTGCGACTCCGCTGGATCGCGATCCTGCGCGGCCGGATTCCCGTGTCGCTCGCCGCCACCGGCGGCGTGCACACTGCCGCGGACGTCGTCAAGCTCCTGCTCGCCGGCGCGGACGTGACGATGCTCGCCTCGACGCTGCTGCAGTTCGGACCGGAGCGCTTGACGGCCCTCGAGGCGGATCTGCTCGACTGGCTGACCGAGCGCGAGTACGACTCCGTCGAGCAGCTCAAGGGCAGCATGAGCCAGGCGTCGTGCCCCGACCCGGCCGCGTTCGAGCGCGGGAACTACATGCGGGCGCTCGTCTCGTATGCGCCGCGCCGCGACTAGACGGTCGCTCCCGCAAACGAACCCGCCCAGCTCCCTCGGTAGAATCGCCGGCGCCGTGTCCGCCTACGTCGCCGCAGCAGGACGCCGCCTTCCGCGCGGCTGGATCGATCTCGGTCGCCAGTTCGCGATCTGGTTCGGCTTCCTCGGCGCGTACCAGGTGGCCCGCGGCGCAGCCGACCGCAGCGTCGCCGAGGCGCTGACGAACGGGCAGTGGGTGATCGACTTCCAGCGCTCGCTCAACTCGATGGTCGAGCTCGATCTGCAGAAGCTCATCGAGCGCTCCCGCGTGCTGGAGGGGGCGGCCTCGTGGTCGTACTGGCTCTCCCAGTTCACCGTCGTCGTGGGAGCGCTGCTCTACGTGTACCTGCGGCACAACGACAGCTTCTATCGCTTCCGCAATACGCTCCTGCTTGCGAACACGATCGGCCTGATCGGCTATGTCGCCGTGCCGACCGCACCGCCGCGGTTCTTCCCGGAGGCCGGGTTCAGCGACACGCTCTCCCAGTACGGCAGCCTCAACCACGGCACCGGCCTGATCCAGCTCGCGTCGAACCAGTTCGCGGCGATGCCGAGCCTGCACTCGGCCGACGCGCTCATCGTCGGGCTCGTCCTGGCGTCGGTCGTCTCGCACCGGTGGGCCAAGCTCGCGTGGCTGGCCTGGCCGCTGTGGGTGTGGTTCAGCGTCATGTCAACCGGCAACCACTTCTGGCTCGACATCGCAGCGGGGGCGCTCGTCGCCGCGATCGCCGCCGCCGTGATCTACAGGCCGTGGCTCCGACGCGCATGAGCTTCCCGGCACGGGTCAGAACCTTCTACACCGACGGGGCGCGGAGCCTCGCCGCCTGGTCGATGACCGGGCTCGCACGCACGCGCGTGACGCCGAACCAGCTCACCGCCGCCGGCGTCTCCTCGTGCGCGGCCGCCGCCGTCATCGTCTACTTCGAGGATCGGGGCGAGATCCTCTTCTTCTGGTTCGGGGCCGCCGTCTTCATCGTCGGCTCGGTGCTCGACATCCTCGACGGCGCGCTCGCCCGCGTCGGCGGCAAGCAGACGCCGTTCGGCTCGTTCATGGACTCGACGCTCGACCGCGTCAGCGAGGGGCTGATGCTCGGCGCCGTCGGGCTCGTCTTCATGCGGCACGGGAACGAGGTGGCGCTGGCAGCAACGATCGCGGCGGTCGGCGGCTCGTTCCTCGTTCCGTACGCGCGGGCGAAGGCCGAGGCGCTCGGCCTCCGCGGCGACGTCGGCATCGGCTCGCGAGCCGAGCGCGTGATCGTGATCTGCGCCGGCCTGATCCTCGCGCCGTGGGGGGCGCTGCAGTGGGCGATCTACGTGCTCGCGTTCGCGGCCTGGTTCACGGTCGCGCAGCGCGCACTGCACGTCCGCGCGCAGCTGCGCACGCGGGGCTAGGGCAACCGCTAGCTCGCACCAACCCAGTGCTATACTGCTAGCAGTTTGAGTGCTAGCACCAAGGATCGGAAGGGCGTCCTCGTGCGGATGCCGCCGTCACTGAAGGGGGCCCTCGTCCGCGAGGTCGCCCGCCGCGGCGGCAACCTCAACGATGTCGCCACCGGCATCCTCGCCGAGCGCTTCGGCGTCGCCTACCGTCCCACCGGCCGCCGCAGCCAGCTCGCGGGCTCGAGCAACGTCGCACTGCTGCGCATGCCGGCCGACCTGAAGCAGCAGATCCAGAGCGAGGCGTTCCGCACCGGCTCGAACACGAACGACGTGATCCTGCTCGCGCTCGCGGACAGCCTCGGCATCCCCTTCGAATCCAATCGCAGCCGGTCGGTCCCGTTCGGGGGCGGCCGCAGAAAGGAAACACCCATGGCAACTCCCAACGGCAGCGCCAACGGGCGCGCTCGCTCCAAAGACAAGGTGCGCGTCGCGCTCATCGGCGTCGGCAACTGCGCCAACTCGCTGCTCCAGGGCGTCAACTACTACGCCGACGCCGACCCGGAGCAGTTCGTTCCCGGCCTGATGCACGTCGACCTCGGCGGGTACCACATCCGCGACATCGAGTTCACGGCGGCCTTCGACGTCACGGCCGACAAGGTCGGCAAAGACCTCGCCGACGCGATCTGGGCCCATCCGAACGACACGATCAAGTTCGCCGAGGTGCCGAAGACCGGGATCAAGGTCTCGCGCGGCATGACGCACGACGGCATCGGCAAGTACCTTTCCGAGATCCTCACGAAGGCGCCGGGCGAGACCGACGACGTCGTCGGCATCCTCAAGGAGACCGGCACCGACGTGGTCGTGAACTACCTCCCGGTCGGCTCCGAGGAGGCGACCAAGTGGTACACCGAGCAGATCCTCGCCGCCGGCTGCGCGATGGTGAACTGCATGCCCGTGTTCATCGCGCGCGAGGCCTACTGGGGACGACGCTTCCAGGAGGCGGGCCTGCCGATCATCGGCGACGACATCAAGTCACAGGTCGGCGCGACGATCGCGCACCGCGTGCTGACGAGCCTCTTCCGCGAGCGCGGCGTCCACCTCGACCGGACGATGCAGCTCAACGTCGGCGGCAACTCGGACTTCCTGAACATGCTGGAGCGGGAGCGTCTCGAGTCGAAGAAGATCTCGAAGACGAACGCGGTCACGTCCATGCTCGACTACGACCTGGGCGCGAAGAACGTCCACGTCGGGCCGTCGGACTACGTTCCGTGGCTGACCGACCGCAAGTGGGCCTACATCCGCATGGAGGGCTCCTCCTTCGGCGATGTGCCGCTCAACCTCGAGCTGAAGCTCGAAGTGTGGGACTCGCCGAACTCGGCGGGAATCGTCATCGACGGCGTGCGTCTTGCGAAGCTGGCGCTGAACAACGGCGTCGCCGGCGCGCTCGAGGGGCCGTCGAGCTACCTGATGAAGTCGCCGCCGAAGCAGATCCAAGACGACGAGGCGCACGAGGCGACCGAGCGCTTCATCAAGCAGAACGCCCTCAAGCCGGCCAAGGCGGGCGCGAAGACGAGCTGACCCCCGGGGCGGCCCCGGCGATCCGTGACCCCGATTCCCGTCCTGACCCCGGCAAGTGTCCACGGCGCGCGCGAGCTCGCCGCCCTCTTCACCGCCGTGTACGAGGGCTACTGGTTCCCGGTCGAGCTCGACGGGGAGGCGTTCAAGGCCATGGTCAGGCAGGGCGACATCGACCTCGCAGCGTCGCGGGTCGCGCTCGAGGGCGGAACCCCCGCGGGGATCGCCCTCCTCGGCATCCGGGGCGAGACCGGCTGGATCGGCGGCATGGGCGTCGTGCCGGCCCTTCGTCGTCGCGGGGTCGGCGAGGGGCTCATGCGCGCCGTGCTCGAGGCGGCGCGGACGCGCGGGCTGGGCGAGGTGACGCTCGAGGTGCTGGAGCAGAACGACGCCGCGATCAGGCTCTACGAGCGGCTCGGCTTCGAGCGCATCCGGGAGCTGGAGGTCTGGAGCGCCGAGGCGGGTGGCGAGCCCGCATCCGGTGTGCGTGCTGCGACGCTCGACAAGGCCCACGTCTGGATCGCCGCCCACCGGAGCGCCGCGGAGCCCTGGCAGCGCGCCGACGCCGGTTTGCCTTACACGCGCACCCTCGATCCCCCTCCCGAGGCGCTCGCAGTCGGCGACGAGGAGACCCTGCGCGGCGCCGCGATCTTCCGCGTCAACTCGGGCCGGGCGGCTCTCATCCAGATCGCCGCCACCGACCCCGAGGCCGCGCACGATCTACTCCTCGGAATCCTCGGTCGCGCGGACACCCTTGTCTGGCTCAACGCTCCGGTGGGCGATCCCGTGGCCCTGGCGCTGCGCGCGCTCGGCGGCACCGTCTCGGCCCGCCAGTTCGAAATGGCGCTTCGGCTCTAGCCGGGCGCGCGGTCGGCGGCGCGCTCGGGCGCCTGGAAGCCTGCCTTGCGGTGCGTGCTGTCGCAGAAGGGCTTCTTGGCCGAGTGGCCGCAGCGGCAGAGGGCCAGAGCCGTGCCGGGCGGTAGCTCGAACTCGTTGCCGTCGGCGTCGAGCAGGCGCACCGGCCCCTCGACCTTGTACGAGCCGTTCTCGCGCACGGTGATCGTGACGTCGGCCATGGCCTGACTCTAGCCAAACGGGGTCACGGGCTAGACTCGGCGCAGGTGAACCGCCCCGCGCCAACCCACTTCGCCCGCGCGTTCCTCGGGCGCCGCTCGCGGTGCCGGGCCGCAGGGGACAGTATGGGTAATACGGCCCCGGAGAGCACGGCGCCGCGAGCGGCGTCAGGCGGCGGCGGAGCCGGGCTCCGCCCGGCGGGAGCCGGCGCCGGCGAGGGGCGCGCATGAGCCTGCGCATCTGTCTGGTGACTCCGTTCTCCTGGTCGCAGCCGCACGAGGTGAACGAGCACGTCGCGGGGATCGCCGCCGAGCTGCGGCGGCTCGGGCACACCGTCACCGTGCTGGCCCCCTCGGGCCGGGCCGCCGACCTCCTCGCCGGTCGGCGCGCGCTCGCCCGTGGGCTCGAGTCGGAGGTGATCGCGCTCGGTACGGCGATCCCGGTCTCCCGCCAGAGCCGTCTCGGCGTCCCGGTCGGCATCCGGGCGAGCCTCGCGCTCGCGCTCCAGCAGGGGCGCTTCGACGTCGTCCACGGCTTCGAGCCCGGGCTGCCGAGCATCTCCTACCTCGCGCTCCGCGACGCCCCGTCGCTCGCCGTCGCCACGTTCGTCTCGCCGGAGCGGCTCGGCTACCCGCCTCGCAGGTCCCTGCGCGAGAAGCTGCTCGGTCGCATCGACGCGCTCGTCGCGCTCTCGCCGGAGGGGGCCGAGGCCGCCGCGGCCCGCTTCCCCGGCGACTACCGAGTGCTCTCGCCCGGCGTGGACACCGAGCTCTTCCAGCCCGGGGCAAAGCGGCGGCTGGTCGCCGTCGAGCTGGTCCCGGGCGAGCTTCCGCTCGCGCGCGCTGCTCTGCGCTGCCTGCGCGAGCTGCCGGACTGGGAGCTGGTCTTCCTGCGCACGAAGCCGCTCTCGGCGCGGCCCGGCATCCCGCTTGCCCTGCGCGGCCGCGTCCATGTCCGAACCGCGCGCGACGCCGCCGGCAGGGCCGCCGTGCTGGCCGGCGCGTCCGTCTTCGTGCCCGCGCCCGGCGGTGCGCCCCGTCTTCGGCTGGAGGCCGCGGCCGCCGGCGTCGCGCTCGCGGACCCGCCCGCGCTCGCCGCGCAGCCCGAGCTCGCCGCCGCCGCAATCGCGCGACTGGCCGAGAACGACGAGCTGCGGACCCGCCGCGCCGCCGAGGGCCGAGCGGACGCCGAGCGTCAGTCGTTCGCCGTCGTCGCCGCCGAGCTGGACGCCGTCTATCGAGGCCTCGCGCGCCGCCGCAGGCAACACCGCCGCCACGACGGCCCGCTGGACGACCGGGAATGGATCGTCGCCGACCTGCACATGCACACGAACTGGTCGCACGACTGCTCGATCGAAGTGGACGACCTGCTCGACCACGCGGAGGCGAAAGGGCTGGGTGCGATCGCGGTGACCGACCACAACGTCCTCGGCGGCGCCCTCGAGGCGGTCGAACGGGCTCGCGGGCGCCGGCTGCTGGTGATCCCCGGCGAGGAGATCAAGACCGACAGCCAGGGTGAGGTGATCGGCCTCTTCCTGCGCGAGGAGATCCCTCGCGGGATGCCGTTGGCGGACACCCTCGCCGCCATCCGCGAACAGGGCGGGCTCGTGTACGTGCCCCACCCGTTCGATCGCATGCATGCGATCCCCGACCCGGCGACGCTCCACCGGCACCTGGGCGAGATCGACGTCTTCGAGGTCTACAACGCCCGCCTCCTGTTCGAGACCTACAACGACGAGGCTCTCCGCTTCGCCCGCAAGTACAACCTCATCGCCGGTGCCGGCTCCGACGCGCACGTCCTCCCCGGCGTCGGCACGGGCGCCGTGCGGATGCGCCGCTTCGACGGCCCGGAGGAGTTCTTGCTTTCGCTCAGGAACGCCGAGGTGCTGCGCCGGCCGAAGTCGCTCGCCTACCTCCAAAGTCTCAAGTGGGCGGCCCAGGTCAAGGAAAAGGTGCGGTAGGAACGAACGGAGCTGTCACTCCCCGTGTCTGCTGCGCCCACCGACGAGATCTTCGAGAAGTACCTCCGGAAGGCCATCTCCGAGATCAACGATCTCGGAGATGAGCTTCGCCGGGCGGGCGATGAGCTGCGCGTGCCGGTGCTCGGCTCAGGGCATCCCCTGGCCGACATCTTCCTGCTCAAGTACACGCCGCGGCCGGCGGAGATCAACGAGGGCGTCGCCTTCTTCGGACGGGCCGGCCAGGCGCTGCTGAAATCGCTCCAGCGGCTCGGTGTCGACCCGCTGGCGGTGTACGGAACGAACTGCCTCAAGTTCGGGACCGAGGACGCCGCCGATGCGGCCGCCTGGCTCCTGCGCGAGCTGCACATCGTGCAGCCGAAGCTGCTCGTCGTGATGGGCGAGCGCTCGGTCGAGTTCCTCAACGGGCTCGACTTCCCGCTCGCCGACCGGCTCGATCCGAACGCCGAAGGCATCCAGCGGTTCACGCCCACCGTCGAGGCGCTCGTCGTGCCGGACATCGACGAGTCGCTGGACGAGCAGGGGCCCAAGACGCGATTCTGGAACGCCTTCAAGGCGCTCGGCCCGTGGTGGTCGGAGCAACCGCCGTACTAGGTCGCGGCCGGGCGGCGGCGCTCGTCGCGCTCACCGCCGCCGTCGCCGCCTACACGGCTGGAGCCGGGTCCCTGTGGGACGCCACCGTCTGGTGGGACGTCGCCTTCTTCGGCTTCGTGCTGCTACCGGCGACATTTGCGCTCGCCTGGCTTGCGCTGCCGCTGCAGGGGGCACGCGGGCTGCTTCCGGTCGGCCTCGCGCTCGCCGCGCTCTCCGTGGCGCTGTATCTCGCAGACCTCGACGTCGCCTTCAACCTCGTCAAGCTCGCCGCGCTCGTCGTGCTCGGCTTCTGGTTCGTCGCCTGGTTCGACGCCGTTTCGTGGGTCGTGCTGGTTGCCGTGATCATCCCGTGGGTGGACGTTCTCTCGGTCTGGCGCGGCCCCACGGAGTACGTCGTCGAGCAGAAGCCGGGCGTCTTCGACCAAATCTCGGTCGCCTTCCGCGAGCCGGGCACCGACCGGAGCGCCAACCTCGGGCCTCCCGACATCCTCTTCTTCGCCCTCTTCCTCGCCGCCGCTCGGCGCTTCGACCTACGGATCGGCTGGACGTGGGCCGGCATGACGGCGGCGCTCGGAGCGACGATCGCGCTCGCGGTCTGGACCGATGCGAGCGGCCTGCCGGCGCTGCCTGCGGTCTGCGTCGGGTTCCTCATCCCGAACGCCGACCTGCTCTGGGCTAGGCTTCGGAACCGTGCTGGCAATCGGCGTTGACGCATGCCCCGGCGGGTGGGTGGCCGTGTCGCTCCGCAGCGGTGGGTTCGAATCGGCAACGGTGCGGAAGACCTTCGAGCACCTGCTCGATCTCTACCCCGCGGGAACAGTGGGGGTCGACATTCCGATCGGTCTTCCGGATGTTCCGAGAAGGCCCGCGGATGCCGCGGCACGGGCGGTGCTGGGCGGCCTACGAAGCTCTGTGTTCGACACATTCCCCCGCGAGATCCTGGCGGCAACGAGCTATGAGGCTGCCAGGGCGCGCTGCGTGGAGCACAACTGGCCGAAGCCGTCACTCTTTAGCTTCGGGATGGCCAAGCGGATCTTCGAGGTCGAGGAGGCGATCGGTCGCCATCCGGACCGCGCCATCATCGAGGTTCATCCTGAAGTGTCATTTCGGCACATAAACGGGGCCCCTCTCGACTACTCGAAAGGCAGCCTCGCCGGGTGGCTCCATCGCTGGAACCTGCTCAAGAGCAAGGGCATACATCTCTCGCAGGACCGCGGCGATCTCCCGTTGATCGACACCCTCGACGCAGCCGCCGCAGCCTGGTCAGCCGATCGCTACGGAAACGATCCGTCGTCGTGCGCGCGCCACCCCGGCTCGTCGACGTCGCGCGACCACACGATCTGGGCGTAGCTGCTTCTCTGCACCGCGGCGCGCCCGCCGCCAAGTAACACGGTTTTACTTGGCGGATTCCGGCTCGCCCGTCGCGACCGGCCGGACAGCCTTGACGATCGCGCCGTGCATCCCGTCCAGCACCTCGTGCGTGAACTCGACTCGGACGTCCTCGAAGCCCGCGGCTGCCAGCGCGGCCGCGTACTCGCCCTTCGAGAGGGCGCCGGCGATACAGCCGACGAAGCTGCCACGCTCGGCGCGCTCCTCGGCCGAGAGCCGGTTCTCGGCGACGACGTCGCTGATGCCGATGCGGCCGCCGGGCCGGAGCACACGCCACATCTCGGCGAACACGGCCGGCTTGTCCGTCGAGAGGTTGAGCACGCAGTTGGAGATGATCACGTCCACGCTCGCCGCTGGGAGCGGGATCGCCTCCATCTCGCCCTTGAGGAAGATCGCGTTGCCGACTCCTGCCTCGGCTGCGTTGCGAAGCGCGAGCGCGAGCATCTCCTCGGTCATGTCCAGCCCGAACGCGCGCCCGGTCGGGCCGACCCGCTTGGCCGAGAGCAGCACGTCGATGCCGCCGCCCGACCCGAGGTCGAGCACCGTCTCGCCCTCGCGCAGCTCGGCGACCGCGGTCGGGTTGCCGCAGCCGAGGCTCGCGAGCACGGCCGCCTCGGGCAGGCTCCCCCGGTCGCCCTCCTCGTAGAGCCCCCGGCCGAACACGGCCCCGTCGGGCGCGCAGCCGTCGCCCCCGCAACAGCCTTCGCCCGCCGTCGCGGTGAGCGCCGCCTCCGCGTACGTGCGCCGAACCTCGTCCCGAACAGCGTCGCTCAGCTCAGCCTCCGTCAGACAGATATATCGACTGTCTTGAATATATCAGGGCATCGAATCCTGTCAATGCTCTGGGCGCCCCTCGCGGTCAGCGGGTGAGCAGGGCGACGGTCTCGATGTGCGGCGTGTGCGGGAACATGTCCACCGGCCGCGCACGCTCGAGCCGGTAACCGTGCTCGGCCACCAGGTACTTCACGTCGGATGCGAGCGTGGTCGGGTTGCACGAGATGTACACGAGCCGGGGCGCCTCGAGCTCGCCGACGCGGCGCAGCCCCTTGCCGGCGAGCCCGGCCCGCGGGGGGTCTACGACGACGACGTCCGGCGGCCCGGCCTTCTCGCCCAGCTCGGCGAGCGACAGGCCGACGTTGCCGGCGAAAAAGGCCGCGTTGCCGATCCCGTTCAGCTCGGCGTTCTCCAGCGCGCACGCGACCGACTCCTCCGAGATCTCGACCCCCCAGACCGTCAGCGCCGAGCGCGCCAGCACCAGGCCGATCGTCCCGGTGCCGCAGTAGAGGTCGTAGACCGTCTCGGTGCCGGTGAGGGCCGCAAACTCGATCGCCAGCTCGTACAGCCGCGCGGCCATCTCGGTGTTGGTCTGGAGGAAGGCGTTCGGCCGCACGCGGAAGCGGAGGCCGAGGATCTCCTCCTCGATCGCTTCTTCGCCCCAGAGCAGGCGCGTCGGCAGGTTCGTCACCTCGGAAGGCTGATCGTTGATCGCCCAGTGGATCGAGCGCACCTCCGGGAAGCGGCGCAGCACCTCGACGAAGTAGCCGGTCTCGAACTTCTCGCCCTTGGCGGTGACGAGCTGAACGAGAGCCTGCCCCGTGTTTCTGCCCTCGCGCACGACGAGGTGCCTGAGATAGCCCTCCGCGGTCGCCTGGCTGTAGGCGACGAGCCCCTCCTCGCGCGCCCAACCGCGCACCGCGTCGCGGATCGCGTTTCCGAGCTCGGAGGTGAGATGGCAGCGCTCGACAGCGAGCACCTCGTCCCAGCGGCCCGCGCGGTGGAACCCGAGCGCGGGCCCCTCGGGGGTGGTCGTGAACGAGTACTCGAGCTTGTTGCGGTACCCGAACTGCGACGCCGCCGGGACGATCGGCTCGAGCGGCGGCTCGAGCACGCCACCGAGACGGACGAGCGCGTCGCGCACCTGCGCCGCCTTCGTCTCGAGCTGGACGTCGTACGAGAGGTCCTGGAAGCGGCAGCCGCCGCAGGCGGGGAAATGCGCGCAGACGGGCTCCACGCGATCCGGGCCCGGTGAGAGCAGCTCCGTCCGGATCGCCTCCGCGTAGCCCTTCTTCACCTTCGTCACGCGCGCGCGCACGCGGTCGCCCGGCAAGCCGCTGCGCACGAAGACGACGAACCCGTCGAGCCGCGCGACACCGTTCCCGCCGAAGGCGAGCGAATCGACCTGAAGCTCGACCTCGTCATGCATGCGAACGGGAGCGGCCATCGCCTGAGCGTAGCTACGGATCGCGGCGGACGATCGCGAGCGCGCCGAGCGCGGAGAGGCCGGCGACGTACGCCGTCGCGAGCATGGCCGCCGGCCCACCTCGCAGCATGTACTCCGAGCCCTGCCCGCCGACGATGCCCCCGAGCGTCGTCCCCGGCAGGTACGGCGAGACCGGGTCGGGCTCGCCGAGCGATCCGAACACGAGCGCCGCGACGAGGCCGATCAGCGACTCCACGATCAGGAACCACACGAGCACGGCGACGATCGTCCCGACTTGGCTCTGGATGATCGCCCCGGCGGCTGCGCCGAGCGCGGCCGACAGCGCGAAGGCGAGGACGAGGCGTCCAAGCGCCTCGAGCGCCTGGCCATCGAGGGCGAGCGGCTCTCCCCGCAAGGCGAGCCAGGGCATCGCGACCGCGACCACGGTCACGATGGCGACGAGCCCGTACGCGCTGCCTGCCAGCAGCGCCGCCGCGAGCTTCGCGAGCAGGACGCGCGCGCGACCCGGCTCGACGAGGAACGTCGTCATGATCGTGCCGTGGCGGTACTCGTTCGTGACAAGCAGGATCCCGAGCACGGTCGCGAACATCAGCGCCAGGGTCGAGCCCTGGGCCAGCGCGAGCGCGCGATCCGTGTCGAGCGAGCCAGAGCCGACGAGGGCGGCGGCGGCAATGCCGGTGATCAGCACGACGACGAGGCCCAGCACGAGTGGGACCCGCGTCGTGCGCAACTTCAGGAGCTCGGCGGCGAGCGTCCTCACGACGGCGTGCTCGCCCCCTCCGTCAGCTCGAGAAAGACGTCTTCGAGGGTGCCCGACTCGGCCACGAGCTCGTGCAGCACGATCCGCTCCGCTGCGGCGATCTCGCCGACGCGAGCCGCGTCACCGTCGATTGCCAGTTCGTCCTCACCGACCGGTCGCGCCGAGACGCCGGAGCGCGCAAGGGCCTCGGCGAGCCGGCCACGCTCGGGAGAACGCGCGCGCGTCCCGCGGCCCGCGCCGGCGAGCACCTGCTCGATAGACGACTGCGCGACCGACCGGCCCTTGGCGATGATCACAACGTCGTCGGCGAGTTGCGCGACCTCCGTCAGCACATGGCTCGAGACGAGGACGGTGCGGCCCTCGTCGGCGAGCGAGCGCAGCAGATCGCGCAGCCAGCGGATGCCGTGTGGGTCGAGCCCGTTCGCGGGCTCATCCAGAATGAGCACGCTGGGATCGCCCACGAGTGCGCCCGCAAGTGCAAGGCGCTGCTTCATCCCGAGCGAGTAGCCCTTCGTACGCCGCCTTGCCGCCCCCGTGAGATCGACGAGTCCGAGCGCCTCGTCGACACGGGACTCGCCGATTGCCGCTGCACGCGCGATCGTGCGCAGATGGTTTCGGCCAGTCCGGCCCGGGTGGAACGCGTTCGCCTCAAGGACCGCACCCACCGTGCGCGCCGGATCGTCGAGCTCGGCATAGCGCCGGCCGAGGATCGTCGCGCTCCCGCTCGTCTGGTGGAGCAAGGCCACGATCACCCGGAGCGTCGTCGTCTTGCCGGCGCCGTTGGGCCCGAGGAACCCGGTGACGCGGCCCGGCTCGGCCCGGAAGGAAAGGTCGTCGACGGCGAGGACTTTGCCGTAGCGCTTGGTGAGGTGTGAGACCTCGATCAACGCAGAAGCGTCACGTAGACCGATCGCGTCCGCGGCCCGTCGAACTCGCAGAAGAAGATGCCCTGCCAGGTGCCGAGCGCGAGCTGCCCGTCGCGCACGGGAACGACGACCTGCGGGCCCATGAACGCGGCCCGGATGTGGCTGGGCGCGTTCTCCTCGCCCTCCTCGATGTGCAGCCAGGACCAGCCGTCCTCGACGATCCGCTCCAGCGCGGCCTCGAAATCGCGGGCCACGGCAGGATCCGCGTGCTCGTTGATCGTCACGCCCGCCGTCGTATGCGGAACGTAGACGAGCGCGGCCGCGGCGTCGCCTGCGTCGCCGAGCGCCTCGTGCACCCGCCGCGTGATGTCGATGAGCTGCGTCCGCCGCTCGGTCGTGATCTGGATCTCCCGCACGGCTGCGTATCCTACGGGCCGTGGAGAACGCCCCGCCCGACCCTCGAGAGCTCGACTCCTACCGCGAACAGGCGGGCCGCTTCATCGCGGAGGAGCTGGAGGAGTACTACCTCCATTTCGCGGGGCTGAAGAAGGAGTTCGAGCTCGAGGCGATCTACGAGCGGCACGCCGAGCTGATGACGCTCGAGGCCGTGCAGCGCGTCGGGGCGGCCGTGGACGGCACGCGCAACCGCGAGCTCGCCCGCTTCGCCTGCGAGGGGTACCTGGCCAACTTGACGCGTGAGCACGCCGAGCGCCTCGCCGAGCTCGAGGCCTCGCTCGAGACGACCGTGGACGGGGAGACGGTGTCGTTCCGGATGCTCGCTCCCGTGATCTCAAACGAGCCTGACCGGGGTCGGCGCGAGCAACTCGAGCGGACGCGTAACGAGCTGACGGTCGAGCACCTC
Source organism: uncultured Gaiellales bacterium (assembly GCA_964351025.1). Lineage (GTDB taxonomy): Bacteria > Actinomycetota > Thermoleophilia > Gaiellales > Gaiellaceae > CAYGLV01. The sequence goes on from CAYGLV010000008.1 coordinate 34,478, forward strand.
AACCCGATCTACCTCGAGGCGGCCGAGCTGCAGCGGGGCGCGGTGCCCGCCCTCGGCGCAGCGACGTACCTCGAGCTCTACCGCGACCGCTTTGCCTACGACCTCGACGGGCTCGCCGCCCAGTGCCGCGCGCTGCTCGACTCGACCGAGAGCGCCTTCGAGCGCTCGCTCGACCGGGCACTCCGCGAGCGCGTCGGCGTCGGCCTCGCCGAAGCCGAACGCTGGGATGTGCGGAGGCTCTTCCGCGCGTCGAACTGGGACGCGATGTTCACGGCGGACAAGATGCTGCCCGCGCTCACCGCGACGCTCGGCGAGCTCGGCATCTCGCTCGACCGGCAGCCCAATGTCCACCTCGACGTCGAACAGCGCGAGACGAAGAGCCCACGCGCCTTCTGCGCCCCGATCGAAGTGCCCGGGCGCGTGATCCTCGTCATCCAGCCGATGGGCGGCCCGGACGACTGGCGCGCGCTCTTCCACGAGGCAGGGCACACCGAGCACTTCGCGCACACCTCACCCGACCTGTCGATGGAGGAGAAGCGACTCGGCGACAACGCGGTCACCGAGGGCTGGGCGATGCTGCTCGAGCACTTGACGAACGACCCCGCCTGGCTGTCGCGGCGCCTCGACTTCCCGGACCCGCAGGGCTTCGCGGGAGAGGGCGCGCTGCAGCTCCTCTGGCTCGTGCGCCGCTACTCGGCGAAGCTCCTCTACGAGCTCGAGTTCCATGCCGCGGGCGACCCCCGCACGCTCGAGTCCCGCTACGTCGAGCTGCTCTCCGACGCGCTGAAGATCGAGCCGAGCGCGGCGGACTACCTGAGCGACATCGACGCCGGCTTCTACGTCACGTCGTATCTGCGCTCGTGGGCCTTCGAGGCCCAGCTGCGCTCGTTCCTGCGCGAGCGCTGGGGCACCGCGTGGTTCTCCCGGCGCGAGGCCGGCTCGCTGCTGCGGGAGCTGTGGGAGCTCGGCCAGAAGCCGACGGCGGACGAGCTGCTGAAGGACGTCACCGGCGCGCCGATCGAGCTCGAGGCGGTCGCGGACAAGATCCGCGAGACGCTACCGGCGCCGGGCTAGAGAGCGCCGCCGGCCGCGGGCGGCGCCCCGGCCTCGAGCGGGTTCTCGCCACCGGACTCGCGGGCGAGGTACTCCTCGACGAGCATCACGTTGTCGCGCGAGCGCTCGACCACCTGCAGCAGCGCGGTCATGCTCGAGACCTCCTCGCGCTGCTCCTGCAGGAACCAATACAGGAACTGCTCGCCGACGAAATCGGCCTCCTCGCGGGCGAGCTTGACAAGGTGGGCGATCTGCGCCGTGACCTTCTGCTCCTGCGCGAGTGCGAGCGAGACGGGCGCGACGACGTCCGCGAAGGACGTCTGCGGCGCTGCGACTCCGGGAATCGCCGTTTCGAGGTCGGCGTCGAGCAGGTACTGCACGATCATCATCGCGTGGTTCCGCTCCTCGACCGACTGCCGGTAGAAGTAGGCCGCGAGCTGCGGCAGCGTCTGGCCGTCGTAGTAGACGGCGATCGCGACGTACTGCTGCGACGCTGCGAACTCGTAGGCAACCTGTTCGTTGAGAGCTGCTTCGAATGCGGACATAGCAGTGACTCTAGCGCGTTGCCAGTGCGGCTCGCGCTGCTGCGAGCGCCAGCTCGCCGGCCCTGGCAAGTCTCGCCGGTATGACGCGGGAGGTCCTGTCGCAGGCCGAGTGCCAGCAGCGGTCGTCCCGCCACTCGAGCCAGGCGGCGGGGAGGCCTGCCCGGGTCAGCTCGGCGTGGTCGGAGGCCCCGTTGTCGCGCAGGTACGTCGCCCTGCCTTGGGCCAGCACGAGCCGGGCCGACCGGTTGGGCGAGATCTCGAGCCCACGCACGTGCAGCGTCTCCCCGACCCCGACCATGTCGATCGAGAGCGCGAGGCGAATCGAGGCGCGACCGTCACGCGAGAGCCCGCGCAGGAGCCGCACCGCGCCGAGGTGCGAGCGGGAGCCGGTTTCCACGCGCTCCTCCGCGCCCGTCACTGCGAGCAGCACGCCCGCCTCACCGCGCAGCGCCCGGGCGAGCTCGAGCAACACCGCGACCCCCGAGGCGTTGTCGTTCGCGGCCGGTCCGGCGCGCACGCCGTCGAGGTGGGCGACGAGCAGGACGCGCGGCAAGCCGCGCGGCACGGCGACGACGTTCGCCGACGACCCGCCCTGCGGCAGTGGGACGCGCTGGACGACGACGCGGTAGCCGAGCGCGCGGAGCCGCGCCGTGACGAGATCCCGGGCGCGGCGCTCGTTCGGTGAGCCCGCGGGCCTCGGCCCGAACCCCGCAAGCGCCCGAACGGTATCGAGCGCCCGCACGCCCGAGATCTCGCCGGCTGCGGCCGGAGTCGCGAGCGCGAGCGCGGCGAGCAGGGCGGCGGCGAGCGGGCGCACGCGTATGACCGTAGCGGGCCTCGCTAGCATCCGCGCATGGCGAGCATCGCCAGGCAGCGGAGAAACGGGGGCCTCACACTGCGGGCGCTCGCCCCCCGCTGATGCTGCCGCTGCGCGACAACGTCCCGACCAGGAGCTTCCCGGTGGTGACGGTTGCGCTGATTGCGGCAAACGCCATCGTCTGGATCTGGGAGCTGACCGGCAGCCCCTGGGAGGCCGACGTCGTGGGCTACGGCTTCTACCCGTGCACTGTCAGCGGCCCCTGCCTGCCCGAGGCCGGCGACCCGCTCTCGTTCCCGGTCAGCGCGTTCACGAGCATGTTCATGCACGCGGGCTGGGAGCACATCGCCGGCAACATGCTCTTTCTCTGGATCTTCGGCAACAACGTCGAGGACGCGCTCGGCCGGGCGCGCTTCCTCGCCTTCTACCTCCTCGGCGGGCTCGCGGCGACGGCGCTCCAGACGGGGGTCACGCTCGGCTACGGCGACGCAGCCGGCGCGAGCATCCCGAACATCGGCGCGAGCGGCGCGGTCTCGGCCGTGCTCGGGGCCTACATCGTGCTGCTGCCACGCGCGTCGGTGCTGACGTGGGTCCTCTACGTGATCCGCGAGATCCGGGCCTTCTGGTTCCTCGGCATCTGGTTCGGGCTCCAGCTCCTCCTCGGCAGCCAGTCCATCGCGCAGCCCGAGGCAGGCGGCGGGGTCGCCTTCTTCGCCCACGTCGGCGGGTTCGCCTTCGGCGTGCTGGCGGTGCGCGCCTTCGCAGTCCGCAAACCATTGCAACCGGAGTACTGATGAGCTTCGACGACCACGTTCGGGCCGCCCTCGACGCCCTGCCCGCGCGCATCGCGGGAGCGCTGCAGAACGTCGCGATCGTCGTGGAGGACGAGAACCGCGACGACCCCGATCTCTTCGGTCTCTACGAAGGCACTCCCCTCCCCGAGCGGGGTGACATGTCCGGCCACCTGCCGGACAAGATCACGATCTACCGGCTGCCGCTCGAGGACGAGTTCCCCGACCCGGGCGAGCTGGAGGAGGAGATCCGCATCACCGTCCTGCACGAGCTGGGCCACTACTTCGGGCTTGACGAGGATCGGATCGCCGAGCTCGGCTACGAGTGAGCCGGCCGGGCGGCCCGCGCGGAGCGGGCCGCCCGGCCTGGGTCTACGGCTGCGGGAACGCAGGCGGCACGAACCCGGGCAGGAAGCCGAGGAACGCCGGGAACGACGCGGCCGCCGGCGCCATGCCTGTCGCAACCCAGCTGTCGAGCGCTCCGAGCGCAGTCACGAGCTGCGGGCCGCTGAACGCGCAGTGCCCGTTGCCGCTCGTGTACGCCTGCGCAAGCAGGCCGCTGCGACCGGCGGCCGCCACCGTGGCCTGCCGCGCTCGCCGCACCGCCGCAGCCGGGCCCGCTGCCGCGCCGACCGTACCTCGGAAGCGGTTTGTGAGTCAACGCACGTTCCTTGGTTGGCGGCCGCCGGCGGGCGCAGCCTGACGTTTTGTTGCGTTCTCCTTAACGCGAAACCGCCGGGGAATGTCCGGTCTCGCTGTCACGTTTCAGCGGTCATGAGCACAATTGCCCAGATTCACGCCGAGATCTCCCGCCTGAGCGAGACGCGCACCGAGCTCTGGCGCACGCTCTCGCAGGGGCTCGACCCGGCGGTCAAAGCCGAGATCAAGGAGCTCGACGGACAGCTCCAGACGCTGTGGGACGCCCACCGCGCCGAGAAGGCGCGGCTCCGCTTCGGCGAGCGCGAGGAGATCGTGAAACGGGCGCGGGCTGAAGAGCGGCTCGAGCGGGCCGCCTAGTCCCCGTTCTCCACGGCGACCTCGGCGTCGGGGTAGAGCACGCGCCAGACGCGGAGGTAGATCTCCAGCTCGATCCGAGCCGAGGCTCCCTTCAGGCCGCGTTCGGGCACGACGACCTCGATCTGGTCAGGACCTGAGACGAGCGCCTTCTGCCCGAGCCCCTGAAAGAAGGAGGCCAGCTTCTGGGTGTACGCCGGATCGCTCAGGTGCAGCCGCATTACTCTCCCTCCCGCCCGACGAGTCTCCCGCCGCGGAACGGGGACCTGCATCCCTCGAATGGAGGAGGTTCGGTACCTCGTAAGGGGTATCTCGCGGCGACACACCCGTCCGGCCTGGGGCTGCCTGTCTGATTCAATGGCCTGGTGACGCAGGTCGAGGAGCTAGGTCAGAACCGCGTCCGCCTGACGGTGGACGTGTCGGCGCACGACGTCGCCCACGCCGTCGAGCATGCCGCCTCGGACCTCGCGACCCAGATCAAGATCCCGGGCTTCCGCAAGGGCAAGGTGCCGATGCCGGTTCTCGTGTCACGCGTCGGCAAGGATCGGATCTACGCCGAGGCCGTCGACAGCCACATCGGCGGCTGGTTCTGGCAAGCCGCCGCACGGGAGCGCATCCGCCCCGTCGCCGAGCCGCAGTACGACTACGAGCTGCCCGAAGACGAGTCAGGGGGCTGGAGCTTCTCGGCCACCGTGGACATCCAGCCGAAGCCCGAGATCCCCGACTGGACGAAGCTCGAGGTGCCGAAGGCAGCACCCGACGTCCCGGCCGAGCTGATCGACGGTGAGCTCGACACGCTGCGCGAGTCGGTTGCCGAGCTCATCCCCGCCGATGGCCGGCCGGCGCGCGAGGGCGACACGCTGGTGATCGATCTCGTGAGCCCTTCGGGCGAGGCCCAACGCGACTACGTCGTCGAGCTCGGCACCGGTCGCCTCATCGAGGAGGTCGAGCTCGCGCTCGTCGGCGCCTCGACGGGTGAGACGAAGGATGTCGGCTACGAGCTTGCCGACGAGGCCACGGCGAGGGTCGAGATCACGCTCAAGGAGATCAAGGAGAAGGTCCTGCCGCCGCTCGACGACGAGCTGGCGCGCGCCGCGAGCGAGTTCGACACGCTTGCCGAGCTGCGCGCCGACATCGAGTCCCGTCTGCGCGAGCAGCTCGAGGCGGAGGTCGAGGGCGCGTTTCGCGCCGCGGCGGTCGACACGCTCGTCGCCGAATCGAGCGTGGAGGCCGCAGGCCCGCTCGTAGAGTCACGCACGGCCGAGCTGCTGAACGGCTTCCTCCGCTCGCTCCAGCGGCGCGGGATCACGCCGGAGACGTACCTGATGCTGACGGGCCGCACACCGCAGGAGCTGGAGGAGAGCATGCGGGCCGAGGCCGCCCAGTCGGTCTCGCGCGAGCTCGTGCTGGAGGCGCTCGCCGACAAGCTCGGGCTCGCCGTCGCCGACGAGCAGGTGCTCGAGCTGATCCGCGCAGAGGCCGAGGACGGCGATGACCCGAGCGAAGTGCTCGAACAGCTCCGCCACTCGGGGCGGCTCGAGACGCTCCGCGAGGACCTGCGTCTGCGCGACGCCCTCGACCGGCTCGTCGCAGAGGTCAAGCCGATCGCGGTCGAGCTCGCGCAGGCCCGCGAAAAGTTGTGGACCCCCGACAAGGAAAAGGCACCCGGAGAGCAGAAGTTGTGGACACCCGGTAGTGAGAAGGAGTCAGCATGAGCCCGCTTGTCCCCATGGTCATCGAGCAGACGTCGCGAGGCGAGCGCGCCTTCGACATCTACTCAAGGCTCCTCAACGAGCGCATCATCTTCCTCGGCACGCCGGTGGACGACCAGATCGCGAACCTGATCGTCGCCCAGCTGCTCCATCTCGAGTCCGAAGATCCGGACAAGGACATCTCGATCTATGTCAACTCGCCGGGGGGCGTCGTCTACGCAGGTCTCGCGATCTACGACACGATGCAGTTCATCAAGCCGGACGTGCAGACGATCTGCGTCGGGATGGCGATGTCGATGGGCGCGATCATCCTCGCCGGGGGCGCGAAGGGAAAACGGATGGCGCTGCCGAACTCGAAGATCCTCATCCATCAGGGCTCAGCGGGTTTCCATGGTCAGCCGACCGAGATCGAGATCCAGGCGAAAGAGGTCATCAGCCTCAAGCGGCTGATGGAGGAGATCATGGCCAAGCACACCGGCCAGGCTCTCGACAAGATCGCCAAGGACATGGATCGCGACTACTACATGACTTCCGCAGAGGCGCAGGAGTACGGGATCATCGACCGTGTGATCGCGCACCGCTAGAGCGCGACCACTAGCCCAGACGCGAATTTCGGAGTAAAAGGAGAGACGTGGCCCGAGCGAGCGACGGCAACGAACAGCTTCTCTGCAGCTTCTGCGGCAAATCGCAGCGGCAGGTCAAAAAGCTGATCGCAGGTCCAGGTGTCTACATCTGCGACGAGTGCATCGATCTCTGCAACGAGATCATCGACGAGGAGCTGACCGCTCCGACCCCGCTCGACCTGGACAACCTGCCGCGCCCGCGCGACATCTACGCAGTGCTCAACGACTACGTCGTCTCGCAGGAAGAGGCGAAGCGCACGCTCTCCGTGGCCGTCTACAACCACTACAAGCGCGTCCGCATGGGGCAGGAGGACGGCGACGTCGAGCTGCAGAAGTCGAACATCCTGCTGCTCGGCCCGACCGGCTGCGGCAAGACGCTGCTCGCCCAGACGCTCGCGCGGATCCTCAACGTCCCGTTCGCGATCGCCGACGCGACCGCGCTCACGGAGGCCGGCTACGTCGGCGAGGACGTCGAGAACATCCTGCTCAAGCTGATCCAGGCCGCCGACTTCGACATCAAGAAGGCCGAGACGGGGATCATCTACATCGACGAGGTCGACAAGATCGCGCGCAAGGCGGACAACCCGTCGATCACGCGCGACGTGTCGGGCGAGGGCGTCCAGCAAGCCCTGCTGAAGATCCTCGAGGGAACGATTGCGTCGGTGCCGCCCCAGGGAGGGCGCAAGCACCCCCACCAGGAGTTCCTCTCGATCGACACGACGAACATCCTCTTCATCTGCGGCGGCGCCTTCGCCGGGCTCGACAAGATCATCGCCCGCCGGATCGGCAAGAACGCCGTCGGCTTCGGCGCCGACATCCGCTCGAAGCATTCGAACCAGTCGTCCGAGCTGCTCTCCGAGGTGATGCCGGAAGATCTGCTCGCCTTCGGCCTGATCCCCGAGTTCATCGGCCGCCTGCCCGTCATCTCCGCGGTGCACCAGCTCAAGCGCGAGGACCTCGTCCAGATCCTGACCGAGCCCAAGAACGCGCTCGTCAAGCAGTACCAGCGCTTCTTCGGCTACGACACGATCGAGCTCCATTTCACCGACGACGCGCTCTGGGAGATCGCCGACAAGGCGCTCGAGCGCGAGACCGGCGCGCGCGGCCTGCGCTCGATCATCGAGACGGCGCTCCTCGACGTGATGTTCGAGCTGCCCTCGCGCAAGGACGTCACGAAGTGTGTGCTCACCAAGGAGACGATCACGAAGGGCCACAAGCCGACCCTCGTGACGAGCGCCGAGCACATGGCCGACGACCTCGGCGACGAGCCCGAGCTCGCCGAAGAGTCGGCCTAGCAGCAGCCCTCGCCGCGCCAGCTCTCGCGGCCTTCCTTGACGGCGACTGCCGCGATCACGAGCGCCGCGGCCGGGTCGAGCCACCACAGGCCGAAGAGGGTGTTCCCCATCAGGCCGACGAGGACGGCCCCGGCGAGGTAGGCGCAGAGGAGGTTCTGCGTGCCTTCGCCTCTGGTCGCCACCGAGCCCAGCCGATCGGCGAGCCGGCGCTTGGCGATCCCGAGGACGGGCATCCCGACGGCGCTCGAGACGACGAGCCCGATCCCGAGCCAGCTCGTCTCGGGCCGATCGGCGGCGACGATAGTGCGCACCGCCTCGGCGGTGACGTAGGGCGCGAGCAGGAAGAACTGCACGGCTACGAGCTTCTGCGCCCGCTGCTCGGCCGCCAGCGAAAGGAGGCGCGCGCCGGTGAAGCGCCAGACGATCACGAGGCTCGCGAAGCCCTCAATCGCGCTGTCGATGCCGAAGCCGATCAGCGCAATCGAGCCGGCGAGAATCCCGGCGGTGACCGCCAATGCGCCTTCGGCGCCCATCCACGCGAGCGAGAGCCAGGAGAGGAAGCGCACGCGGTTCGCCGCCCTGAGCCACTCCTCGCTCGAAACGGGCAGGCGCACGGGCCGTCCGACGATGGCGGGCTCGGGCGCGCTCACCGGCCCCATCCTACCGCGGGTCGTTGCAGGCGACGGGGCGCGCGCCGGTCCGGAGGACGGCGACTCGCGCGTCTCTAGAATGGCTTCATGGAGCCGCTCTACAAGCCGGAAGGCGTCGAGGAGCGCTGGCAGCGGACGTGGGAGGCCGAAGGGCTCTACCGCGCCGGGGCGGGCAAGCGACGCGACGAGAGCTACACGATCTGCGTGCCGCCGCCGAACGTCACCGGCGACCTGCACATGGGCCATGCGTTGAACGGCGCGGTCCAGGACGTCCTGATCCGCTGGCACCGCATGCGCGGCTTCGACACGCTCTGGCAGCCCGGCTACGACCACGCCGGCATCGCGACCCAGAACGTCGTCGAGAAGCAGCTCGTTGCCGAGGGGACGGCACGACGCGAGATCGGCCGCGAGGCGTTCGTCGAGCGCACGTGGTCATGGCTCGAGCAGACGGGCCGCACGATCATGGTGCAGTACCGCCGCCTCGGCGCCTCGCTCGACTACGAACGCGAGCGCTTCACCATGGACGAGGACTACGTCCGTGCCGTGATGGCGTTCTTCGTCCACCTCTGGGAGCGCGGGTGGATCTACCGCGCGAACCGGATCGTCAACTGGTGCCCCTTCCACCAGACCGCGATCTCCGACTTGGAGGTCGGGCACATCGACGTGGACGACACGCTCACGTACGTGCGCTACCCGTTCGCCGACGGCTCGGGCTCGATCACGGTCGCGACCGTGCGCCCCGCGACGATCCTCGCCGACGTCGCCGTCGCCGTGCACCCCGACGACGAGCGCTACCGCGACGCAGTCGGCAAGGACGTGATCGTGCCTGTCGTCGGACGCCGCGTCCCGGTCGTCGCCGACGTGCGGGTCGAGCCCGGCTTCGGCACCGGTGCGCTCAAGGTCACGCCGGGCCATGACCCGCTGGACTTCGAGATCGGCCGCGAGCACGGGCTCCCCGAGCTGACGGCGATCGGCCCGGACGGTCGCATGACCGCCGAAGGCTTCGAGGGGCTCACACAGGACGAGGCCGACGCGCGCGTGCTCCTCTGGCTGCGCGAGCACGACCAGCTCGACAAGCGCGAGCACTACCGGCACGCCGTCGGCACCTGCGAGCGGTGTCACACGCGCATCGAGCCGCTGATCTCCCTCCAGTGGTGGTGCCGGATGGACGAGTTCGCGCGGCCCGCGATCGCTGCGCTGCGTGAGCGTCGCGTCCGCTACCACCCCGAGTCGCAGCACCGCTTCGCGATCGAGTCGCTCGAGACGATCCCCGACTGGTGCCTCTCGCGCCAGCTCTGGTGGGGCCACCAGCTGCCGGTCTACTACTGCCCCAACGGTCACGCGACCTGCGCCGACCCGGCCCCGGGGGCCTGCGCCGATTGCGGCTCGGCGACGCTCGAGCGCGATCCCGACGTGCTCGACACGTGGTTCTCCTCGGCGCTCTGGCCGTTCGCCACGCTCGGCTGGCCCGACAGCACGCCCGAGCTGCGGACGTACTACCCCGGCGACGTCAACTCGACCGCGCGCGAGATCATCCGGCTCTGGGAAAACCGGATGATCATGTCGGGCCTCGAGCTGATGGGCGAGGTGCCGTTCACCGACGTGATCATCCACTCGACGGTGCTCGCCGCGGACGGGCGGCGCATGTCGAAGAGCCTCGGCACGGGAGTCGACCCGCTGGAGGCGATCGAGCGGCACGGCGCCGATGCGACGCGCTACGGGCTGCTGAAGATCTCCTCGACGCAGGACGTCCGCTTCAGCTGGGGTGCGATCGAGGAGGGACGCAAGCTCGCGAACAAGCTGTGGAACGTCTCGCGGCTGATCCTCCAGAACGCCGGCGGCACGACGCCGGCGGCGCGGCCGCGCGAGGTCGAGGAGCGCTGGATCCTCGCCCGCATCGAGGCGACGCGCTCGGAGTTGGAGGAGAACCTTGCCGGCTTCGACTTCGCCCATGCCGTGCAGGTGCTCTACCGTCTCACGTTCGACGACTTCTGCGACTGGTACGCAGAGGCGGTCAAGCCGCGGCTCTACGCCGAGGGCGGGGACACCGACGCACGCGCGACCGCGCTCGCCGCGCTCGAGCGGCTGCTCAAGCTCCTCCATCCCATGCTGCCGCACGTGACCGAGGAGATCTGGTCGCAGTTCCACGCAGACCGCCTGATCGTCGCGCCCTGGCCCGAGCCGGACGGCGCCTACGCCGGCGATCTCGAGGCGCTCGACCGGGTTCAGGAGGCGGCTGCGATCTTCCGCCGCAGCGCCACGCCTGTCGCCCTCGGCTCCGACGACGAGCGCCGGATCTTCGCTGCCGTCGTCCGCCCTGAGCGGGTCCAGGGGAACGGGAATGCCGAGGCCGAGATGGAACGGCTGCGCAAGGAGATCGTGCGCTCCGAGGCGATGCTCTCGAATGAGAAGTTCGTCTCGAACGCGCGGCCGGAGGTCGTCGAGGCGGAGCGCGAGAAGCTCGCCCGGTACCGGCGTGAGCTCGATGCCCTTGCCGGCTGAGCACACGGCCTGGGTTGCGGGCCTGAGCCCGTGGCCCGACGACGGCTTCGGCCTTGGCCGGATGCTGGCGCTGCTCGCCGAGCTCGGCGACCCGCAGGGGGCGTATCCCGCGGTGCACGTCGTCGGCACGAACGGCAAGTCCACCGCCACGCGCACGATCGAGGAGCTGCTGCTCGCAGACGGGCTCTCGGTCGGCGCCACGATCTCGCCTCACGTGCGGAGCTGGAGCGAGCGGATCCGCGTGGCTGGACAGGAGGCCGACCTCGAAGCGGCGCTCGCGCGCGTGCGGCCGGCCGCCGAGCGACTCGGCGCAACGCAGTTCGAGGCGATCACCGCCGCCGCCCTCGCAGAGTTCGCGACGGCCGGCGTGGACGCTGCCGTCGTCGAGGCGGGTCTCGGCGGCCGGCTCGACGCGACGAACGTGCTCGGGGCGCGGGTCGTCCTCCTGACGAACGTCTCGCTCGAGCACACCGAGGTGCTGGGCGAGACGCCGGAGCAGATCGCGCGGGAGAAGCTGGCGGTAGCGCACGCCCGGAGCATAGTTGTCCTACCGGACAACAGCTACACCCCACTCGTTCCGGACTGCAGGGTCGTCCTCGGAGGGGCCCGGGAGGCAGCCGAGGCCTTCCTCGGCCGGCCGATCGCCGCGCAGGTGGACGTCCGGCTGCCCGGCCGCCTCGAGCGGCGCGGAGAGGACGAGCTTCGCGACGGAGCCCACAACCCCGCGGGCGTCGAATGGCTGGTCCGCAGACTGCCGCCCGTGGACCACTCGATCGTCTGCTCGATCCTCCGCGGCAAGGACGCAGCGGCGATGCTGGAGGGCCTCGCCGCCGTCGGCTCGCGCTTCGTCGCAACGCAGTCGTCGAACGAGCGGTCGCTCCAGGCGGACGAGCTCGCGCGTCTCGCCGCGCCGTTCTTCGACCATGTCGAGACCTCAGCGGAGCCGCAGGCCGCCCTCGCCCGCGCCCACGCGCTCGGCGGGCCTGTCCTCGTCACCGGCTCGCTCTACCTGCTCGCCGACCTCGAGGCCAAGGAACGGGAGGCGGCGTGACGAAGGTAGGCGAACGGCTGAGCGTGTTCGCGTTCGCCGCGGTCGTCCTCGGGGCGATCGTCGGCAGCGCATTCGCGATCGGCTACATCGTCGGCAAGCTTCTTCTGTGAGGGTGCGGTGATCGGGGCTCAGGAGAACGGACTGAGTGACTTCTTCGACTCGGGCCTCTGGCTCGTCGTTCGCAACCTGTCCCTCTTCTTCGTCGCGGTCTTCTGGCTCGCGACCGCGTACTGGGTCTACAAGGACGCGCGGCGCCGGATCGAGGACCCGTGGCTCGTCGCGATGGCCGCCGTGCTCGGCCTGATCCCGCCCTTCGTCGGCCCGATCATCTACCTCTTCTTCCGGCCGCCGGAGTACCTGGAGGACGTCCGTGAGCGCGAGCTCGAGATCAAGGCGATGGAGGACCGGCTGCTGCGCCGCAACCTCTACTGCCCGGTTTGCCGCGCGGAGGTCGAGGCGGGCTTTCTCGTCTGCCCCGTCTGTACGACGAGGCTCAAGCAGGCCTGCGTCAGATGCGGCGCGCCGCTCGAGGCGCTCTGGCAGATGTGCCCGCACTGCGCGACCCCGGTCGGGCCGACGCTGCCCGCGATCGACGACACTCTCACCGGGCTCGAAGCGACGCGGCGCATTTCCGAGTCGCAGTAGACTCCGCGGCCGATGGCTGTGGAGCGCACTCTCGTGCTCGTCAAGCCCGACGGCATGCGCCGGCGGCTCGCCGGGGAGATCCTCGGCCGCTTCGAGCGGCGGGGCCTCGCGCTGCGCGGGGCGCGCCTGCTGAAGATCAGCCGGCCGATGGCGCAGGCCCATTACGCCGAGCACAAAGGCAAGCCGTTCTTTCCCGGCCTCGTCTCGTTCATCACCTCCGGGCCGGTGCTCGCGCTCGCGCTCGAGGGTGAGTCGGCGATCTCAGTCGTACGCACGATGATGGGTGCAACCAACCCGGTCGACTCCGCACCAGGCACGATCCGCGGCGACTTCGCGCTCGAGCTGTCGGAGAACATCGTCCACGGCTCGGACTCGAAGGCGAGCGCGAAGCGCGAGCTGGCGCTGTTCTTCCCCGACGGGCTTGTCTGAGCTCGCCCCGCACGAGCGGGCAAACAGGGACTTCTGGAACGGCGAGGCCGACCGCTACCAGGCCGAGCAGGGCGTCGTGGCGGCCTGGGGCGTCTGGAGCCTGCCAGAGGCGGAGCTCAACGTCCTCGGCGACGTCGCCGGCCAGGACGTGCTCGAGCTCGGCTGCGGCGCAGCGCAATGGGGGATCGCACTCGCGCGCCGAGGCGCCCGCGTCGTCGGGCTCGACGTCTCCGAGCGGCAGCTCGCGCACGCCCGCGCGGCGCTCGCCGAGGCGGGGCTCGAGTTCCCGCTGGTCTGTGCGAGCGCCGAGACGGTCCCGCTGCCGGACGCGAGCTTCGACCTGGTCGTGTCCGACTGGGGCGCCACCGCCTTCTGCGACCCGTACGCCTGGGTGCCGGAGGCGGCCCGGCTGCTCCGCCCCGGTGGGCTGCTCGCGTTCTCCGGGGCGACGCCGCTCGCGTGGCTCTGCCTGAACGCCGCGGCCGACGGGTGGGACGAGCGCCTGAACCGGGAGTACTTCGGGCTGCACCGGCTCGAGCTGCCCGAGGGCACGGTCGAGTTCATGCTCCCGATGGGCGCGTGGATCCGGCTCTTCCGTGCCAACGGGCTCGCGATCGAGGACGTGCTCGAGCTCCGGCCGCCCGAGGGCGCAACCTCGACCTTTCGCGACGCGCGCGGGCTCGCGTGGGCCCGAAAGTGGCCGCTGGAGCACATCTGGAAGCTGAGGCGCGCATGACCCTCTCCGAGCACGCGCGCAGGAACCGCGAGGTGTGGACGGGGTACGCCGCGGAGTACGCCGAGGGCGCCAGGCGGGCGTGGGCCGAGCCGGAGATCGGCTGGGGCGTCTGGCGGGTGCCGGAGTCCGAGCTGCGCGCCTTGCCGGCTCTCGCCGGCAAGGACGTGGTCGAGCTGGGCTGCGGCACGGCGTACTTCTCGGCGTGGCTCGCCCGCCGAGGCGCGCGCCCGGTCGGCGTGGACGTCACGCCGGCGCAGCTCGCAACGGCTCGCGCGCTGCAGGCCGAGCACGGCCTCGACTTCCCGCTGCTCGAGGCGAGCGCCGAGGACGTGCCCCTGCCGGACGCGAGCTTCGACCTCGCGTTCTCGGAGTACGGCGCGAGCATCTGGTGCGATCCGTATCGCTGGATCCCCGAGGCGGCACGGCTGCTGCGCCCCGGCGGCGAGCTCGTCTTCCTCGTCAACGGCACGCTCCTCATGCTCTGCATGCAGGAGGAGGAGATCCCGCCAGGCCCCGAACTGCTGCGCCCGTACTTCGGCATGCACCGCTTCGAATGGGGCGGTGAGGACGGCGTGGACTTCCACCTCGGCTACGGCGACTGGGTCCGGCTTCTGCGCTCGAACGGCCTCGAGGTCGAGGATCTGATCGAGGTGCAGGCGCCCGCGAACGCCCGACCGCACCGCTACGCGGCGCTTGCGACGCTGGACTGGGCCCGCCGCTGGCCGTCCGAGCAGATCTGGCGGGCGCGCAAGCGGGCATGAGCATGCCTCCCCTCCTGCTCGCCTCGACGTCCCCGCAACGGCGGGTGATCCTGACGCAGCTCGGCATTCCCTTCGAGGCCATCGCGCCCGAGTACGTCGAGCACGACCCGCCCGGAGCCTCGGCGGTCGAGCTCGTCCGCGCGCATGCGCGCGGCAAGGCGCGCTCGCTCGCCGCCCAGGCGGCCGGCCGCCCCGTGCTCGGGGTGGACACGACGGTCGTGCTCGACGGCCGCTCCTACGGCAAGGCCGCCGACGCGGCCGGCGCAGCTGCCATGCTGCGCGCCTTCTCAGGCCGCACGCACGCGGTCGTCTCCGGCCTCTGTCTGCGCACCGGCGAGTGGGAGATCGTCGAGGACGAGACGACGGCCGTCACGTTCCGCGCGCTGACCGAGCGCGACATCGCCGCCTATGTCGCCTCCGGCGAGTGGGAGGGCCGCGCCGGCGCCTACGCGATCCAGGGACTGGGCGCCCGCCTCGTCGAGCGGATCGAAGGCGACTACCTGAACGTGGTGGGCCTGCCCGCCGCGCTGCTCGTGGGCCTGCTCGCCGAACGCTTCGCGGGCGTCTACGGCGTGGGGTAGACGAGTCGCGGCGGTAGCGGGATACTCGCGCGATGGCGCGTCGCCTCGCGACGATTGCGCTCCTTGCCGCCGCCGCGGCGGTCGGAGCGGCGGCGGCGCGGGGTGACGCTGCCGGCTTCGACTTCGGCGACGCGCCCGACGGTTCGAAGGCCGGCTATGTCCAGAAACCCGACGTGGCCGCGCGGTTCCCGTCGAAGGCGTCGAGATCCGGGCCCCGGCACGGAAACGCCGGCCCGCGGCTCGGTACCGGCTGGAGCGCAGAGGGAGACTCGCGCCAGGTCGACCGCGACGCGGATGACGGGGCTGTACTGACGCAGCCGCGGTCGTGCGCGCTGAGCACGATCAACGTGGTACTCGACCTCTCGCGCGTTCCCGCGACCGCGCCCGTCTACGTCAACGCCTGGTTCGACTGGAACCAGGACGGCGACTGGGCCGACGGCGGTGGCGCGCGCTGCGGGCCCGAGTGGGGCGTCCAGAACCACCGAGTCGATCGTGCGAAGCTCGGGGGAGACGTCGACGTGCTCGCGATCCGGTTCCGCGCCGGCCGAGTCCCGGAGGAGTTCTGGTGGCGCGTGCAGGTGCACGTGGGGACCCCCGCGCCGCACCAGGCCGGTGCGGGAGTCGCGTCGGCGGGCGGCGAGATCGAGGACTACCTGTTCTCAGCTGCCGACACGGCGCCGGCGCTGCGGCTGAACTGCCCGGGGCGCGTCATCTCCCACGGCAAGTCGTTCAGCCACAAGTCGTGGCCGTTCGTCTTCCTGAACCTCGCCGCCCCTCCCGGGAGCCGAGCCCTTGTCAAACGAGTCCACGTCCGGGCGCTCGGCGAGACGGACGGAGTGAAGGTGTACGGCATGGCGCGCTTCAATGCGGTGGAGGTCGAGATGCGTGCAACGGAGCACGAACGCGAGCCGCGTCTGCAGAGTTTCCACCTCGACGTCACCGCCAGCGTGCAGTGGCGCGGCGGGAAGTCCGTTGTCCGGGGCTCCTGCCGCATCGTCGTGCGACACGCGCCGCGGATACCGAGCGAGACCGGCCACCAGGGGCAGCGCGGCCCTGCGCGCGTCTCGATCGCCGTCGATCCCATCAGGCCGGATCCGGCGCAGGCGGGCTGCAGCGCCGACTTCTTCTTGGATCCGGTGGGCGCCAGAGTGGCCGTGCGCTGTCAAGGCATCGATCCGAAGCTGCTCACCGTGGCCACGACGGCGGGCATCGCGTCGCTCCGCGGGACGGCCAGCACCGGCAACTGCAGTTTCAGCAGCGACCGCAAGTGGGTGAGTTGCGTCGTTCCGAAGGGCAGGAAGGGGAAGCTGGTGGGATACCTGGTCATCGGCACCGACCGGCCGGTCGCCAACTCCACGATTTTCATCACCGCCGGCGGCTACAACGAGCGCGGGACCACGCACGTCCTGCGCCAGAACTGGTGGGTCACCGACCGGGGCTACCTCTGCAGCCAGACGATCCCGCGCGTCGAGCTCCAGCGTTGCGCCACGATCACGTCGAAGCCGCGTCTGGTCTCCGAACCGCCCACGACCACGGTTCCGGGCTAGACTCCGACGGCTCATGGCCTTTTTCCGAGCACTGCGGGGATTCGGCGGCCGCGACATGGCCGTCGACCTCGGGACTGCGAACACCCTCGTCTACGTGCGGGGGCGCGGCATCGTGCTCTCCGAGCCGTCGGTCGTCGCGATCGATCAGCGCACCGGCGAGGTGCACGCGGTCGGCGTCGAGGCCAAGCGGATGCTCGGCCGCACGCCCGGGACGATCTCGGCCATCCGGCCGCTCAAGGACGGCGTGATCGCCGACTTCGACGTCACCGAGCAGATGCTCCGTCACTTCATCCAGAAGGTGCACCAGCACCGCTTCGCGCACCCGCGCGTCGTCGTGTGCGTGCCCTCCGGCGTCACCGGCGTCGAGAAACGCGCCGTCGAGGAGGCGACGCTCTCCGCAGGCGCGCGCCAGGCCTACCTGATCGAGGAGCCGATGGCCGCAGCGATCGGGGCGGGCCTGCCGGTCGCCGAGCCGACCGGGAACATGATCGTGGACATCGGCGGCGGAACGACCGAGGTCGCCGTGATCTCGCTCGGCGGCATCGTCGTCTCCCAGAGCCTCCGGGTCGGGGGCGACGAGATGGACGAGGCGATCGTCAACCACATCAAGAAGGAGTACAAGCTGCTGATCGGCCAGCAGACGGCCGAGGAGATCAAGCTCGAGATCGGCTCTGCGTACCGTCTGCGCGAGGAGGTGCAGGCCGAGGTGCGCGGCCGCGACATGCTCACGGGCCTGCCGAAGACCGTCATCCTCTCCTCGGAGGAGATCCGCCACGCGCTCGACGAGCCGGTCACGCAGATCATCGACGCGATCAAGTCCACGCTGGACAAGACACCACCCGAGCTGGCGGCGGACATCATGGACCGCGGCATCGTGCTCGCCGGCGGCGGCGCCCTCCTGCAGGGCATCGACGAGCGGCTCCGGCACGAGACGCAGATGCCCGTGCACCTCGCCGAGAGCCCCCTGACGTGCGTTGCCGTTGGCTCCGGCCGCAGCCTCGAGGAATTCGAGGCGATCCACCGCAGCGCACGTGCCCGCCGCCGCAACGGGCGCCGCTGAGAGCTCCCCGGAGCCGCGGCTACACTTAGCCGTTCGTGCCACGCAACCGCACCGAGAAGGTGGCGGTGCTGGGCTCTTCGGTCCGGCGTTCCGCCGCGGGCAAGGCGTCCTCGCGCAGCAGCGGCCCCCTCCGCCGGCGGCTGATCGTGGCGGTGCTCGTGCTCGCCGCTTTCGCCCTCATCACGGTCTCGTTCCGCGAGGGAGCCAGCGGACCGCTCCACGACGCCCAGGGCGCCGGGGCAAAGGCACTGCACCCCTTCGAGATCGCAGCCGACCGCGTCGCGCAGCCCTTCCAGGACGCCTGGAACTGGTTCGACGGGCTCCTCGGCGCGCGGTCGGAGGCCGACCGGCTGCGGACACAGGCCGAGCAGCTCCGCCAGCAGGTGATCCAGAACGAGTCCGCGCTGCAGGAAAACGTCCGGCTGCGCGCCCTGCTCGGGTATCTCGATGGGCCGACCTTCCCGCGAGACTACTCCGGCGTCGCCGCCGCGGTGATCGCGCGCCCGCCCGGCGCCTTCGAGCAGCAGATCATCGTCGCCGTGGGCGCGAACAGGGGCGTTCGGCTGAACGCACCGGTCGTCACGGCAGACGGGCTCGTCGGCCAGGTGACCCGTGTGACCGACGACGCCGCGCGGGTGACGCTGCTCACCGACACGTCGAGCGCCGTCTCCGCGCTCGATCTCCGAACGGGCGCTGCGGGGATCGTTCGGCACGGTGCCGGCGCGGGCGACACGCTCGTGCTCGACCGGATTGCCAAGGACGAGGTCGTGAACGTCGGCGACGAGATCGTGACCGCGGGCTGGCGCTCGGGCCGGCTCGCCTCGCTCTACCCGAAGGGCGTTCCGGTCGGGAGGGTCACGAGCGTCGGCCAGACCGACACGGATCTCTACAAGCAGGTGCAGATCGCGCCCTATGCGGACTTCGGCTCCCTCGACGCGGTTCTCGTGCTCATCAGCCGTAAGCCGCCGCCCAATCTCCCGTGATCGATGCTCTCAAGATCGCTGCCCTCGTGTTCGTGGCCGGGGTGCTGCAGGCCTCCGTCTTCTCCGGCGCCGACCTGCTCGGCGGCGCGCCCGACGTCCTGCTGTTGACACTCCTCGGCATCGCGCTCCAGCGCGGAGCGGTCGCCGGCGCGGCGGCCGGCTTCCTCGGGGGGCTGCTGCTCGACGTCGCGACGCTGGAGTCCCTCGGACTCAGCTCACTCCTGCTCACGCTCGTCGGCTACTGGGCGGGTCGCTTTGGCGAGGCGACCCGAGGCGATCGCCGATACGTCCCGCTCACCTCGGTGCTCGCCGCGACCGTGTTCGTCGCAGTCGGCGGCTACCTACTCCACTTCATGCTCGGCGCGGACATCCTCGCGCAGCGAGCGCTCGTCACGACGCTGCTGCCCGGGCTCGGGCTGAACCTGGTCGTCGGCGTGCCGGTTCTCGCCGTCTGCCGCACGCTGCTGCGGCCGCACGAACAGGGCGAGCGGGCCGGGGAGGTGCAGCTCCTTGGCTAGCCGGGGGGCATCCGACCGGTTCCTGCCGCCGAGCAGGCACGTCGACGAGCCCTACCGGCTGACGCCGCAGCTCGCCCGTCGCGTCGCGGTGCTCGGCGTGCTCGCGCTTTGCGTGTTCGCGATCCTCTTCTTCCGCCTCTGGGCGCTGCAGGTGCTGTCCGGCGACCGCTACCTGCGGGCGGCGCAGGACAATCAGCTGCGCACGCTGCGCCTCGAGGCGCCGCGCGGGTCGATCGTGGACCGCAACGGGCGCCTGCTCGTCTCCAACGTCCCCGGCACTGCCGTCCAGATCCGGACGGCTGACCTGCCGGCGGAAGGGCGCTACCGCTTGGTGCGGCGCCTCTCGACGATCCTGAACGTCCCCGTCGCCCGCATGACGGCGGCGATCGAGGACCGGAAGCACGATCCGCTGACGCCGATCACGGTCAAGACTGCGGTGCACGAAGACCAGGTCGCGTACCTCTACGAGCACCGCGCCGAGTTCCCCGGCGTCTCGATCGTGCAGACCTACTTGCGCAGCTACGAGCACCAGGCGCTCGCCGCGCAGATCGTCGGCTACGTCGGCGAGATCTCGGCTGAGGAGCTCGACCGCCTGCGCGGCGAGAGCTACCGGGGCGGCGACAAGATCGGCAAGAGCGGCGTCGAGTCAGCCTTCGACAAGTACCTGCGCGGGCGGCCCGGAGTCGCGCAGGTGCGGGTCAACTCGCTCGGCCGGCCGCAGAGCGAGCTCCAGGTTCGGGCGGAGCCGCGTCCCGGCAATTCGGTGCGGCTGACGATCGACGTCGGGCTCCAGCGCGCAGCCGAGCAGGCGCTCCGCTACGGCATCCAGCTCGCACGCAACAACGAGAACTGGGCCGCGAACGGAGGCGCGATCGTCGCGCTGAACCCGCGCGACGGCGCGATCCTTGCGCTGGCCTCGAACCCGACGTACAAGCCCTCGATCTACGTCGGCAGGGTCGACCCGAAGAAGCTCGAGCCGCTCGTGGACCCGAAGGTGGCGAAGGAGCGCAACTTCCCCGGCCTCAACCGGGCCGTCGCCGGCCTCTACCCGCCCGGCTCGACCTTCAAGCCGGTGACCGCGCTCGCAGCGATGCAGGAGGGCCTGCTCTCGCCGTATGACTCGATCCAGTGCACGCCGACGGCCGTCTTCGGCCAGGACAAGCAGGTCTTCCGCAACTGGAACCCCAACGTCAACGAGCCGATGACGCTGCCGAAGGCGCTTGCCGCCTCCTGCGACACGTACTTCTACGTCGTCGGCAACCGCTTCTATGACGAGGGCAAGGAGGGGCGGACGCGGCTCCAGGTGTGGGCTCGCCGCTTCGGCTTCGGAGAGGTCTCCGGACTCGACATCGGCGGAGAGTCCACCGGGCTCGTCCCGACGCCGGAGTGGCGGAAGGCGACGTACAAGACGTCCGTCGACCGGGCCTGGAACCCCGGCGACTCGATCCAGCTCGCGATCGGGCAGAAGGACCTGCTCGTGACGCCGCTGCAGATGGCCCGCTTCTATGCGCTCCTCGCAAACGGCGGCAAGCTCGTCACGCCGTACCTCGTCACCGATGTCGAGCAGCCGGGCTCGGACAACTCGCCCACCGTCGTCCTCCGCCGCTTCGCCCCCGATCCACCACAGGCCGTCGGGCTCGACTCGGGCGCTCTCGCCGTCGTGCGCGAGGGCCTGCGCGACGCCACCTCCCTCAGCTTCGGCACCTCGGTCGGCGTCTTCGGCAGCTTCCCCGTGCCGGTCGCCGGCAAGACGGGGACGGCGGAGAAGTGGAACGCCGACCTTGGGCGGCTGACCGACCAGTCGTGGTGGTGCGGCTGGGGACCGGTGGACGACCCCAGCATCGTCGTCTGCGTGCTGATCGAGAACGGGGGGTTCGGCGGCGAGGCGGCCGCACCGGCCGCGCTGAGGGTGTTCGAGGCGTTCTTCGGCGTGAAGGCCGGCGCGGTGGGGGCGGTGCCGAGTGATTGACGTCGCCAGCTCGCGGGGCGGGCGGGCCCGCGCGCGGGCCGAGAGGCGCTCGGCGACGCTCTCGTCTCTCCAAGCGCTCGACTGGGTTCTCCTCGCCGCCGTCGGCACGCTCATCGCGTATGGCCTGTGGGCGATCGCCGGCATCACGCGTTTCGATGTCGAGGGCGACAAGAACTACTACGTCGTCCGGCAAGCAGTCGCGGCCGGGATCGGCGTCGTCGGGCTCGTCGCGGCGCTGCTCGTCGATCCGGAGGTCTACCGGCGCTCCAAGCGGCTCCTCTACGCCGGCACGACCGGACTGATGCTGCTCGTCTTCGCCCTCGGCGAGGCGGCCAGGGGCTCCACGCGCTGGCTCGACCTCGGTTTCTTCCAGTTCCAGCCGTCCGAATTCGGCAAGCTCCTCTACGCGCTCGCGCTTGCGGGCTTCATCGCCGACCGCGTGCGCAAGGTGCCCGACGGGAGAACAGTGCTCGCGACGATCGGGCTCGGGGCCATACCCGTGCTCCTCGTCTTCGCCCAGCCCGACCTCGGCACGGGAATGGTCTACAGCTCCGCGCTCGCCGCGCTCCTGTTCTTCGGCGGCGCGCGGCTCACGCACCTGCTCGCGCTCGCCGCCGTCCTCGCGGCGGTGCTCGTCGGCGTGCTCTGGTTCCTGCCCAGCAAGGGCGTCGAGGTGCTGAAGCCGTACCAGACGGCCCGTCTGACCGGTTTTACGAATCCCGAACGCGATCCCGCGGGGTTGACGTACAACGTCTCGCAATCCATCACCGCGGTCGGCTCGGGCGGACTGGACGGCCGCGGCGTCCGCGGCGCGACCCAGACGCGGCTCAACTACCTGCCGGAGCACGCAACCGATTTCGTCTTCGCCTCCTTCGCCGAGCAACGCGGGTTCTTCGGCGCGGCGATCCTACTGTTCCTGTACGCGCTCGTCGTCTGGCGCGGGCTGCGCGTCGTGACGGTCGCGCAGGACGTCTTCTCGGCGATGGTGGCCGGCTCGATCGTCGCCGCCTTCCTCTTCCAGGTGTTCGTCAACGTCGGCATGACAATGGGGATCGCGCCGGTGACCGGGATCCCGCTCCCGTTCGTCAGCGTCGGTGGCTCCTCGATGGTCGCGAACCTGCTCGCGATCGGCGTCCTGCAAGCGATCCACACACGCGCCGGCGGGTTGCGCCGGCGAGCCCGCTGATGGCCGGAAAGCTTGACGCCCGCGCGGTTCTGCGCGTTGTCAGCGAGGTGCGGAACTCCTTGCCGCCGCCGCGCCCGGTCCAGGTGAGCGGTGCGCTCGCCGGCGTGCTGGCGAAGGAGCTCGGCCGCGGCGCCGTCGCCGACGCACTGCGTACCGGCGGGAGCGTCGAGGACGCGGCGGCGCTCGTGCGCTCGCTTGCCGGGCCGGTGACGGAGGAGGACGAGCGCGAGCTGGCCGCAGCCCACCGGGCGCGTGTGCCGGCGGTCGCCGTCCAGACCGGGGGCGAGCAGGACGAGAGTGTCCCGTACGTGCTCGCGACCGCTGTGGTGGCCTGCCCTCCCGGCACAGGGTTCCCCCTGGAGCGCATCGCCCGTGCGCTGGCTGCTCGGCTCTCCGACGGCGACGGCGCTGCGGTCGCCGCGCGGGTGCCCGCCCTCCGTCCCGCCGTCTGCCGCAACCTGATCCGAGGCGCGTCCGTCCAGAACGGGCTCGTCGGTGCCGCCGTCTTCGTTCCCGGCACCGACCTGCCTGTCCTGGCCCTCAACCAGCTGCGCCTCGTCCTCCGTCTCGCCGCAGCGCACGGCCTCGAGCTCGACCGGGAGCGCGTGCCGGAGGTCGTCGCACTGCTCGCCGGCGCCTACGGCTTCCGTGCCGTCGCACGGTCGCTGCTCGAGCTCGCCCCGGCCGCCGGCTGGGCCGTCACGGGCGCCGTCGCCTATGGCGGCACGCGAGCCATCGGCGAGACAGCGCTGCGGCTCTACGAACGGCCCGCCGGGGCCGAGTAGCCGGGGGTCCGTCCGACCGCGGTCCTACGATCTCGCCCAACCGACCGGCGGAGGGAGGGCTGATGGCTGAGCAGCAGGCGCACGCAGAGGAGCTACTGCAGATCGAGGAAGCCGACGCCTGGTTCGAGTACCTCGAGTCGACACGCGGCCAGACGGAAGCCCGCTACATCGAGATCGAGCCGTGGGCCTGGGCGCGCCTCTCGCAGCGCCTGCGCGCGGTCCGCGGGCGTCGAGCCCGGCTCCGGCCGGCAGCGGCGTAGAGCGAGTACCGGCCCCGATTCCGAGCCGCCGAGCCCGGGCCGACGGACGCGGCTGCTAGCCTTCGATCCAGGCCCCTTATGCCTACTGCTTTTTGCATCAACCGCTGCGCGCGCCCGGCTCCGGCCCTCGGGGCCGCGATTGCGCGCGCGCTTACACGAGGAGAACTGTCACTTGCCCTGGTTCCGACGGAAGAAAATCGAGACAGAGGCGGCGCCAGAAGCCGCCCCCGCAACCCAGCAGGAACAGCCTGACCCAGTAGTCGCAAGCGAGGCGCCGACCGAAGAGTCGGAAGCCGAGAAGCTCGCACGGAAGCGCCGCCGCGGCACACGTGGCGGGCGCAACCGGAGAAAGCCCGCGACCGCGGGCGCCGAGACTGCCGCCAAGGCACCCGCCGACGGGGAGAAGCCGGCACCCAAGCGCCGGACCACCGCCGAGCCGAAGGGCGACCGCCGCGGCGAGCGCTCCGGCCGCCAGCAGCAACAGCGCCGCAGGCCCGCGCCCCGACGCGCCCCGCTTCCCGCCGCCAAGCGCGAGCTCGTCATCTCCGTCGACGTCGGCGAGCAGCGCGTCGCCGTGCTCGAGGACGACCGCGTCGCCGAGGTCTACCTCGAGCGCCCGGACAGGCGCTCGATCGCCGGCAACATCTATCTCGGGACCGTGGACAACGTCCTTCCCGGGATGGAGGCCGCGTTCGTCGAGATCGGCCTCGAGAAGAACGGCTTCCTCTACGTGGACGAGATCGTCGTCCCGGAGCTGGAGGGCCGCCGGCACGGCAAGCGCATCCAGGACCTGATCGCGCGCGGCCAGCAGATTCTCGTCCAGGCGGTCAAGGATCCGATGAAGACGAAGGGCGCCCGCCTGACGACGGACATCTCTCTGCCGGGCCGGTTCCTCGTCTACGTCCCGAACGGAGAGGGGCTCGGCGTCTCGCGCAGGCTCGACGATGCCGAGCGCGCGCGCCTGAAGGACATCATCAAGGCCCTCGACGTGAAGCAGGGCGGCGTGATCGTCCGCACTGCGGCCGAGGGTGCGTCGGCCGAGGACGTCGAGCGCGACCTGGTCTTCCTGCAGCGGCTGTGGAAGACGATCCAGGCGAAGGCCAAGACGTCGAAGGCGCCCGCGCTCGTCTACGAGGAGGCCGAGCTTCCGCTGAGGATCGTCCGCGATCTCTTCGCCGGCGACTTCGAGCGCGCGCTCGTGGACAACGACCGCACGCACAAGCGCATCATCAGCTACCTGAAGAAGACTTCGCCGCACATGATCGAGCGCGTCCTCCGCTACAAGGAGCCGGAGCCGCTGTTCGAGGCCTTCGGCGTGGAAGCCGAGATCCGCTCGACGCTCAACCGCCGGGTGGATCTCCCTTCGGGCGGCTACCTCGTCTTCGACTACGCCGAGGCGTTCACCGTGATCGACGTCAACACCGGCCGCTTCGTCGGCTCGCGGTCGAAGACGTCCACCGGGCGGCTCGAGGACACGATCACGAAGAACAACCTCGAGGCCGTGAAGGAGGTCGTCCGCCAGCTGCGCCTGCGTGACATCGGCGGCATCATTGTCATCGACTTCATCGACATGGCGAACCCGAAGAACCGGGAGGCAGTCGAGGAGGCGCTCCGCCAGGAGCTCGAGCGCGACCGGACCAAGACGTACGTCGTCGAGATCTCACCGCTCGGCCTCGTCGAGATGACGCGGCAGAACGTCACCGACGGGCCGCGCGAGATCCTGACGAAGAAGTGTGCGACCTGCGACGGCTCCGGGATCGTCTACTCGGAGGCGTCGGCCGCAATCGACGTCGAGCGCAGACTGCGGGCCCTCGTGGCCGGCTCGCGCTCGCAGGCCTTCCGCGTCGAGGTGAATCCGAAGGTCGCCGCACTGCTGGTCGGTCCCGGTGCCTCACGTCTGGCCGACCTCGAGACGCTGACGAAGCGACGCTTCTTCCCCGTCGGCGTCGACGGGGTGCACCTGGATCACTGCGCCGTCGTCGCCGAGGGCAAGCTCGCGGATCTCGCTCCGGTTGCGCCGTTGACCGAGGAGGCCCAGATCGAGCTGAAGCTGGTCGAGGTCGGCCTCTACGATGCAACGGCAGCCGTCGGCAAGCTCGACGGCTACGACGTCATCGTCGCGGGTGCGGCGAAGCTCGTCGGCAAGAAGGCAACCGTGAACGTCGTGCGCGTGCTCGACGGCAACGCCTACGCGACTCTCGCGGACGGTGCGACGAGCGCCGCGCCTGTCACGTTCGAGGGTGAGGCCGAGAAGCCGACCCGCGCACCCGCCAAGAAGAAGGCAGTCGAGGCGCCCGCGGACGTTGCGGCCGTCGAGCAACCCGCCGAGACCGAGGCCGAGATCAGCGCTGAGCCGGCCGCAGAGACCGCGGATGCAGAGGAGATCGAGACAGAGGCCCCCGGAGAGGTCGCAGAGGACGCCGCCGCGGCGCCGCCGAAGCGTCCGGCCCGCCGCGGTACCCGCGGCGGACGCGGTCGCACGCGACGGCCCTCCGTCCAAGGTGAGACCGTCGCGGAGAGCGAAGGGGCGGCCGGCGAAGAGTCCTTGACCGAGCCCGATCCGGTGGAGGCGAAGCCGGCGGCTCCGGCGAACGGCCGTGGTCCCCGGCAACCGAGGATTCACGTTCCCGGAGGCGAGCCGGGCGAAACGCGTGCGGCCGGGCCAGGCGGAAACAGCACCGACCTCGAAGGCGGCGACGGGCTCCCCAGGCCGAAGAAGAAGACCCGCCGCGGCACGCGTGGAGGTCGAGGCCGCAAGAAGCCGGCAGTCGCCGGCGGCGTCGGCGCTGCAGCCACGGAGCCCATTGAGTCGGTCGACTCCGTCGAGACCGTCAGCGAGCCGGCCCCCCGGCCCGCGCGCGAGCCCAGGCGTGCGGCCGAGCTCGTGCCTGTAGCCGAGCCCGCGGCAGAGCCGACGCCCGCCTCGTCCGACTACGTGCCGATGTCGGAGTGGCTCGACGACCTGGAGCGGTAGTGGCTACAATCCCACGGCTCGCGGGCGCGTGTCCGCGTTTCTGCGAGCGCTCACGATGACCTACGCAATCATCCAAGTCGGCGGTAAGCAGTACCGCGTCCGCGCGGGCGAGAAGCTGCTCGTGGACCGGCTCGCGCACGGCGAGGGCAACACGTTCTCGCCGAGGGTTCTGCTCGTCGGGGGGGATGGCCCGGCCGACCTGGCACCGAAGGACGGCGTCGTCACCGCCCGCGTCGTCAGCGACCTGCGCGGCCCCAAGATCCGCATCGGCAAGTACAAGAAGCGCACGGGCTACAAGCGCCACAACGGCTTCCGCGCCGCGCTCACCCAGATCGAGATCGAGTCGATCGGCGCGAAAAAGGCGGCAGCCGCGGCGAAGCCGGCGGCCGTCGCCGAGGAGAAGCCGAAGGCGGCGGCAAAGCCGAAGGCCACACCCAAGGC
>CAYGLV010000008.1:61505-64238 GCA_964351025.1 uncultured Gaiellales bacterium
GCAAAGCCAAAGACCGTGGCGAAGCCCAAGGCCGAGACCGTGGCCAAGCCGAAGGCCGTGGCAAAGCCCAAGTCCGAGACCGTGGCCAAGCCGAAGGCGAAGGCACCGGCCAAGCCCAAGGCGGCGGCGAAGCCCAAGCCCGCAGCGAAGAAGGCACCGGCGGCCAAGAAGCCTCCGGCACCGAAGAAGGAGGAGAGCTAGATGGCACACAAGAAGGGGCTCGGCTCCTCCCGCAACGGGCGCGACTCCGAGGCAAAGCGTCTCGGCGTGAAGATCTTCGCCGGCCAGCAGGTGAAGGCGGGCATGATCATCGTCCGCCAGCGCGGCACGAAGTTCCGGCCCGGCCCCGGCACGGGCATCGGCCGCGACGACACGATCTTTGCGGTACGCGAGGGCACGGTCGAGTTCGGCCGAAGCGGCGAGCGCCGCTTCATCTCGGTCGCCACGCCCGAGTAAGCCCCAGCCGTGTTCCACGACCGGGCCCGCATCCACGTGCAGGCAGGGCGT
Source organism: uncultured Gaiellales bacterium (assembly GCA_964351025.1). Classification (GTDB taxonomy): domain Bacteria; phylum Actinomycetota; class Thermoleophilia; order Gaiellales; family Gaiellaceae; genus CAYGLV01. Next base: position 62,013 of record CAYGLV010000008.1, read on the forward strand.
GGCGGCGACGGCGGCCTCAGCTTCCGGCGCGAGAAGTACGTGCCCAAGGGCGGCCCTGACGGCGGCGACGGCGGAAACGGCGGCGACGTCACGCTTGTCGCCGACCCGGGCCTGCGCGACCTCTCGGCCTTCAGCGCCAAGAAGAGCTTCAAGGCGGGAAGCGGCAACCCGGGCCGGGGAACGCGCAAGCACGGGGCCGACGGCGCCGCGATCGAGCTGCGCGTCCCGGTCGGCACGCAGGTCTTCGGCGAGGAGGGGCAGCTGGTCATTGATCTCGCCCACGCCGGCGCGCGGACCGTCGTCGCGCGCGGCGGCAAGGGCGGCCAGGGGAACGCGAAGTTCGCCACGCCGACGAGGCAGACGCCCCGCTTCGCCGAGGTCGGCACCCCCGGAGGGGCAGCGACGCTGGAGCTGCGCCTGAAGCTGATGGCCGACGCAGCGCTTGCGGGCCTTCCGAACGCAGGCAAGTCCTCACTGCTGCGCCGGATCTCGAATGCGACGCCGAAGGTGGCCGCGTACCCGTTCACGACGACCGCGCCGGTGCTCGGCACGGTCGAGGGGCCTGACGGGCGCCAGCTCACCGTCGCCGACGTCCCCGGGCTGATCGAGGGGGCAAGCGAGGGCGTCGGGCTCGGCCACGAGTTCCTCGCCCACCTCGAGCGCGCACGCCTGCTCCTGCACGTGATCGACGCAGCCGAGGAAGATGTCGAGGGACGCTTCCACACGATTGATCGAGAGCTTGCGCTCTACGGCGCCGGCCTCGACGAGCGCTCGCAGGTCGTCGTCCTCAACAAGCTCGACATGCCCGGCGCCGCGACCTCGCTCGAGCTCGCCGACCCGCGGATCGTCGGCGTGCTCGCCGTGTCCGCGCTGACCGGTGAGGGGATCGCCGAGCTGAAGCGGACGCTCTTCGAGCTGTGCCCCGAGGCGCCTCCGGCGGCTGTGCCGGAGGAGCTGCCCGAGTTCCTCGAGTACCGGCCCAAACCTGCGGGCCCGCTGCCCTACCGCATCTTCCGCACCGACCGCGGCTATCGCATCGTCGGCGACGCGCCCAAGGGCGCGGAGCTCGAGGCCGCGCTGAGGGCAGCCGGGGTGCGGGCCGGCCAGGACGTCGAGATCGGCGACGAGGTGAGCGTGTGGGAGTGACCGGGATCCTCGGGGGGCGCTTCGACCCGCCGCACAACGGTCACGTCGCGCTCGCGCGAGCAGCAGTGAAGGCGTTCGGGCTCGAACGGCTGGTCGTCGTCGTGACGCTGTGCCCGGGGCACAAGGACGCGGTGCTCGACGGCGAGACGCGGCTCGAGCTCGCGCGGCTTGCCTTCCCCGAGAACGACGTCGTCGGCGACGCTCACCCGCGCACCGTGGACCTGTTGCGTGCTGGACTCTGGCCGGAGCCGCTGCTCCTCGTCGGCGCCGACCAGTTCTGCGACTTCCTCGAGTGGAAGGAGCCGGAAGAGGTGCTGCGCCTCGCGCAGCTGGGCGTGGCAACACGGCCCGGCTATCCGCGCGAGCGGCTCGACGCCGTGCTGGCGCAGCTGCCGCAGTCCGAGCGCGTGCTCTTCTTCGAGCTGGAGCCGCTGCCCGTCTCCGCCTCGGGGATCCGGGCGCGGCTCGCTGCGGGTGAGCCCGTGGACAGCCTCATGCCACCTGCCGTGGCCGCCGAGATCGCGCGCCGCGGCCTCTACCGGCCGTAGCCGCGGCTACACTGCGGGCGACCTCGAAGGACGAACGACCACCTGACTCCACTCGAAACCGCCCGCCGCATCGCCGCTCTCGCGCAGGAGAAGCTGGCGCAGGACGTCGTCATCCTCGACATGCGGCCGGTCTGCGACTACACCGACTTCTTCATCCTCGCCACCGGCGCCAACCCGCGGCAGACGAAGTCGGTCGTCGACGAGGTCTACTCGGTGCTGAAGAAGGAGTCGCACCTGACGCCGCGCGCAACCGCCGGCGAGCGAGAGGCGACCTGGATCATCGCCGACTACCTCGACGTCGTCCTGCACGTCTTCACCGCGGAGACGCGGGCGTACTACCGGCTCGAGGACCTGTGGGCCGACGTGCCTGCGATCGAGCTCGAGACGGCCGCAGGCTAGCTCGGCGCGAGCCGGGCTGACGAGCTCAGGCTCGAGTCTCTAGACTTTGACGGCACCAAGGGGCCATAGCTCAGCTGGGAGAGCGTCTGACTGGCAGTCAGAAGGTCGGCGGTTCGAGCCCGCCTGGCTCCAT
>CAYGLV010000009.1:0-55484 GCA_964351025.1 uncultured Gaiellales bacterium
CCACGCTGCTTGGCCCATGCCCTCCCTGAGGGCACGCCGATCAGGAATCAATCATCTACGCGACCGGCGGGCGGATGTAGATCACGCCCTCGTGCTTGACCGGCACGAACGGCGCGCCGATCGACATGATCATCCCCTCGACCTGGACGAGAATGTCCTCGCCGGCCTCGGGCGTGTCTTCACACCGCACTTCGATCTCGATCTCGTCGATCGCGTGCGCGTCGAGTCCCGCCCGCTTCAGCTCTGCCAGGAGCCGGTCGCGGTCGGGGATGCGTGCCGCCTCGACGTGAACGTTGCTCATGGAAGTCCCTGCCTTCCTTCCTGCCGGTGGGTTCAGACGGACGTCACGAGTCTAGGCGAGCCGGTCACGCGGGGTTCCCCCAGGCGGTACGCGATATCGTGCCGAGCGGTGGCGAAGACGATTCCCGAATACAGCCTCTTTATCGGCGGCGAGTCCGTCGAGCCCTCCTCGGGCGAGGTGCGCGACCTCTTCGAGCCGGCGACCGGCGAGCCGCTCGCCCGCGCCGCCCTGGCCGGCGAGGCCGACATCGACCGTGCGGTCGCGGCGGCCCGCACCGCTCTCGACGGCGCGTGGGGCAAGACGCCGCCGACCGAGCGCTCACGGTTGCTGCACGCGCTCGCCGACGCGATCGCCGCCAACCGCGGCGAGCTGGCCGAGCTGGAGTGCCGCAACGTCGGCAAGGCAATCTCGTCGGTCAAGGCCGAAGTGCACGGCGCCGTCGAGAACTTCCGCTACTACGCGTCTGCGATCGCCTCGATCTCGGGGCGCGCGAACCCGATCGGCGGCTCGCTCCTGCACTACTCGCTGAAGGAGCCGGTCGGCGTCGCGGCGCAGATCGTCCCCTGGAACTACCCGCTGCTGATGGCGACCTGGAAGCTTGCGCCGGCGCTCGCGGCCGGCTGCCCGGTCGTGCTCAAGCCCGACCCGCAGACGCCGCTCAGCGTGCTGCGAATCGCCGAGCTCGCGTCCGAGGTCGGGTTTCCGGCCGGCGCGATCAACATCGTCCCGGGCGACGGGCCGACAACCGGCGCCTACCTCGTTCGCCATCCGGGCGTGGACAAGGTCGCGTTCACCGGCTCGACGAAGACAGGCGGCGAGATCATGCGCCTCGCCTCCGACGGTGTGAAGCGCTTGACGCTCGAGCTCGGCGGCAAGAGCCCCAATCTCATCTTCGCCGACGCCGACCTCGCCGACGCCGTGCCGAGCTCCGCTTGGGCGATCTACTACGCGGCGGGGCAGAGCTGCGAGGCCCGGTCGCGCGTGCTCGTCGAGCGCCCTCTCTACGACGAGGTCGTGGCGCAGCTCGCCGAGTACGCCGGGAAGGTGCGGGTCGGCGACCCGCTCGACCCAGAGACGCAGGTCGGCTCGCTCATCTCCACTGCGCACCGCGAGCGTGTGCACGGCTTCGTCGAGCGCGGCCGCGCCGAGGGCGCCGAGACGGTTGCGGGCGGCGCCGTCCCCGAGGGGCCGGGCGCCTTCTACCCGCCGACGGTGGTCGCGCAGGTGGACACGTGGATGGAGATCGCACAGGAGGAGGTGTTCGGCCCGGTCGTGACCGTCATCCCCTTCGAGGACGAGGCCGACGCGGTGCGGATCGCGAACGACGTCCGCTACGGCCTCTTCGCCACCGTCTGGACGGGCGACCCGGCGCGCGGTCACCGGCTCGCGCGGGCGATCAAGGCGGGCACGGTCGGGATCAACATGCCGTACACGGCGTTTCCCGGGATCCCGTTCGGCGGCTACAAGCAGTCCGGCTTCGGCCGCGAGCTGGCGCTCGAGACGCTCGACCTCTACCTCGAGACGAAGAGCGTCGTGGTGGCCACCGGGACCCGGCCCGCGAACCCCTTCGGGCTGTAGAGCGGCCTACCTCTTGAGCGTCAGCGCGGCGCCGACACCGAGCAGCGCGAGCCCCGCGAGCCGCTGCCAGCCGAGCGGGATCTTCTCGAGCCCGAAGAGACCGAAGCGGTCGATCACTGCACCCAGCCCGAGCTGGAAGGCCATGAACGTCGCGACCGTCGAGGCGGAGCCGATCCGCGGCGCGGCGATCGTGACCGCCAGGACGATGAAGGCGCCGGTCAGCCCGCCGAGCCAGAGCCAGGCCGGCGACTGCAGCGCGGCGTTGTAGCCGCTGAAGCTCTGACGGGCGAGAAGCAGGGCTGCGGCGGCGACGACCGCGGTCACGACAGCCGAGAACGCGAGTGCCTCGACGGCCCCGATCCGCTCGCCGAACCGGCCCATGACAGCGACCTGGACGGCGCCGGCGAGCCCGCCCGCCGCCGCGAGCGCCGCGGCATTCGCGCCGCTCATGCGTCTCCCCCCGGCATCGACGCGTACCTCTCGAAGCGGCTCCCCGGCATCCCTCTCCCACCTCTCGGTCGTGAACCCCGAAGCTATACGCTCACGGTTCCGCGAGTCGAGGAGATCTGTTCGTGGCCGAGCCGAGCCAGCCGCGCCCGCTTCCGCCCGAGGAGCTGGGTTTCGAGAAGATCGTCTACGAGAAGGCGCCGCCGCGCGCGACGATCCGGCTCAACCGGCCCGAGGTGCTGAACGCCTTTGACTTCCAGCTGCTGCGCGAGCTCGCGCGCGCCTGCGAGGACGCCTCCTGGGACGACGCGATCCGCGTCGTCGTCGTCACCGGCACAGGCCGCGCCTTCTGCGTCGGCGCCGATTTGAAGAGCTGGGGCGCCGACCTGCTGGGCAACTCGAAGGAGTACTGGAAGTGGTTCGGCGCTTTCAAGGGTGCCCACGACCAGCTGCGCGAGATCGGCAAGCCGACGATCGCGCGGGTCAACGGCATCGCCGTCGGCGGCGGCAACGAACTGCAGATGGGCTGCGATCTCGCCGTCATGGTCGAAGACGCCTTCATCCGCCACGTCGGGCTCGAGCACGGCTCCGTCCCGGCCGGCGGCGCGACACAGTGGCTCGCCCTGATGGGCGGTGACCGCCGCGCCCGCGAGATCGTCCTGCTCGGCGAGGAGATCCCGGCTCGGAAGGCCGAGGAGTGGGGCCTGATCAACCGGGCTGTCCCCGCCGCGCAGCTCGACGGGGTCGTGGACGAGTGGGTCGAGATTCTCGCGCGCAAGCTGCCGGAGACGACCCGCTACGCGAAGCAGCAGCTCAACTTCTGGCGCGATCTCGCCTGGCACCAGACCGTCAACCACGCGCGCGACTGGCTCGCGCTCTCGATGCTCTCGACCGAGGCGCAGGACGCCGTCAACCGCTTCCTCGGGAGGGAGAAATGAGCGACGAGCAGCTCGTCATCGTCGAGCGGGACGGCGCGGTCGGTGTCGTCCTGATGAACCGGCCCAAGGCGTTGAACGCGCTCTCCGATGCGCTGATGGCCCAGGTCGTCGCCGCGCTCGAGGAGCTGGACGCCGACGAGTCGGTGCGCTGCATCGTGCTCGGCGGCGGCGAGCGCGCCTTCGCTGCGGGGGCCGACATCGGCGAGCTGGCACAGGCGACCCCGATCGACGCCGTCGCCTCGCCGCGCCTGCAGCGCTGGGACTCGATCCGGAAGATCGGAACCCCGATTGTCGCGGCAGTCTCGGGCTACTGCCTCGGTGGCGGCTGTGAGCTGGCGATGCTCTGCGACCTGATCGTCGCCTCGGAGACGGCACAGTTCGGCCAGCCGGAGATCCAGCTCGGCCTTCTCCCCGGCGCCGGTGGCACGCAGCGACTGACGCGGGCGGTCGGCAAGGCCGTGGCGATGGACGTGATCCTCTCCAATCGCTTCCTCAGCGCTCAGGAGGCGCTCTCCTACGGCCTCGTCTCGCGCGTTGTGGCGAAGGAGGCCTGGCTCGAGGAGGCCAAGCGCGTCGCCGGCGAGATCGCGACGAAGAGCCCGGTCGCGCTGCGGCTCGCGAAGGAGGCGGTCGACGCAGCCTTCGAGAGCACGCTGCGGACGGGCGTCGAGATCGAGCGCCAGGCGTTCGGCCTGGCGATCTCGTCGGAGGACGCGCACGAGGGCATGAGCGCCTTCCTCGAGAAGCGCCCGCCCGAGTTCACCGGGCGTTAGTCTCCCGCGCATGAGCGAGGTGCTGACCGCCCGCGAGGGCGCCGTTCTGACGATCAGCCTCAACCGGCCGGAGGTCTACAACGCCTTCAACCGTGACCTGCACAAGGCGCTCGCCGCCGCCCTCAAGGAGGCCCGGGACGGCGAGGTACGCGCCGTCGTCATCACCGGAGCCGGGAAGGGCTTCTGCGCGGGGCAGGACCTGAAGGAGTTCCAGTCGCTGCCGGGCGGCGTCGGCGACGCGCTGCGCTCGACCTACCACCCGAACATCCTCGCGATCCGCGCGCTCGAGAAGCCGGTGATCGCCGCGGTCAACGGCGCCTGCGCCGGCGCAGGCCTCTCGCTCGCCGCGGCCTGCGACATCCGCATCGCGGCCGAGGACGCGACCTTCGTGCCGGGCTTCATCGGCATCGGCCTGATCCCGGACGCGGGCGGCTCGTGGTTCATCCACCGTTTGCTCGGCTTCGCGCGCGCCTTCGAGTGGATGAGCTCGAATCGGCGGCTGCCGGCGGCAGAGGCGCTCGCCTGGGGGCTCGTCTCGGAGGTTGTCCCCGCTGCGGGGCTGGCAGCGCGCGCGGCCGAGCTCGCCGTCACCTACGCGGCGCTGCCGACGAAGGCGATCGGGATGACGAAGCGGCTCTTCGACCATGCCTTCACTGCGTCCCTGGAGCAGCAGCTCGACATGGAGGCCCAGCTCCAGTCGGCCGCGACAAAGACGCACGACTTCACGGAGGGCGTCGCCGCGTTCCTCGAGAAGCGCCCGCCCCGCTTCGAGGGCCGCTAGCAGGGTTCGACCGGCTCGTGGCGCATCCTATGTCCGTCCACACAGGAGGAGTAACCGTGTCCGCTGTCGCCCACCCGATCCAGCTCGTCGTCACAGATGACCTGCGCAGATCGCGCCTGACCGTCTTCTTCCGCTACCTGCTCGCGCTGCCGCACATGGTCTGGCTCGCGCTCTACGGGATCGCGGCGTACGTCGCGCTCTTCATCGCGTGGTTCGTTGCTGTCTTCACGGGCCGCGTCCCTGCCGGTCTGCACGCCTTCCTGGCCGGCTTCGTCTCCTACCAGACTCGCGTGAACGCCTACATGTACCTCGTCACGAACCAGTTCCCGCCGTTCGGCTCGGGCGGCGAGTACGCGATCAGCCTCGAGGTCGCCGGCCCCGAGCGGCAGAGTCGCCTGGGCATCTTCTTCCGGGGGCTGCTCGTCCTGCCGGCGCTCGCTCTCTCCGGGGTGCTCGGGTACGCGCTGGGCCTCGCCGCCTTTGCCGTCTGGTTCTATGCGCTCTGGCACGGCCGGACGAGCGAGGGGTTGCGCGACCTGGGTGTCTACAGCCTCCGCTTCCAGCAACGGACGGTCGGCTACTACCTGCTGCTGACGAGCCGCTACCCGGCGCTCGGCCGTATCACGATGTAGCGGGTTACGCGTAGAGGCCGTGCGCCGGGCTGCCTAGAGCCCGCTGAGCTTCGCGAAGACCTCGGCTTCCTCCGGGAAGCGGCCCTCGCTCGCCTTCGAGAAGATCAAAGCACCGTCGGCGACGATGTCGAACTGGCCACTTGCCCCCGGCGTGACGACGGCGGCGGCGAGCCCGGCATGTCTGATGGCGGCCGCGAGACTCGCGGCCCGTGTGTCGTAGCCGCTTCAGGTGGGGCAGTAGAAGATCTCGACGGTGGCGACGCTCATCGGCGGAAAACTACAGGTGCGGGTTCACGTAGGCGCGGTTTCCGCCTCGTCGGCGGGGGTAAGGCCCTCAGATCGTCTTGAACTGCTCGAACGGCTGTCGGCAAGTGTTGCAGTAGCGAAGACTACGGCACGGGGTCGGGCCGAAGATGTTCTCGAGCTTCGTGTCGGTCGAGCCGCAGTAGGGGCAGCGGTGGACGGCCCGCTGGAGCTGGACGAGCTGCGCGCCCGTTCCTGCCGCCCGCGGCGCGGGCGGGGCGAAGCCGGCCTCGCGCAGCTTCTCGCGGCCCTCTGGCGTGATCCGGTCGGTGCCCCACGAGTCGTCCAGCACGACCTCGATCTCGGGCACCGCGCCGAGAGCGGCGATCGCCTCGGCCATCCGGTCGCGCATCACCTCGAGCGCGGGGCAGCCCATGAACGTCGGCGTGAACGCGACGTGCACGCGCCCGTCCTCGACGGAGACGGCCTTGATCACGCCGAGGTCGACGAGCGAGATGACCGGGATCTCCGGGTCGGGCACCCCTGCGAGCGCCTCCCAGACCTCGGCTTCGGTCACCACGATGCGCCCGGCGCGGAGCGGCGCACCATCGTCATCTCCTCCAGCAGCTCGGCCAGCTCGGGCTCGTGGCGGCCGCGCTCGACGGGCTTGGCGTCCGGGAGGGAGAAGCCGACGGCGGCTTCGACGCGCCGGGCGTACTCGGGCCGCTGCTCGGCGTCGAGCACGCCGAGGGCGTAGGGCCAGAGCTCCTCGACCGCCTCGCGCAGCCGCGTGGCCCCGTCCTCGCTCGCGCGTAGCCGCGCGATCCAGAGCTCGGCGTGCATGCGGTGGTAGGCCTCCTCGCGGTCGATCTTCGCGGCGACCCCGGCGAGCTCCGCGTCGTCCGAGGCCTTCAGCGCCTCGAGCCGCAGCGCGTCTGCCGTCTCGTAGAGGAAGTGGCGGCCGATCGTGCGCGCCCACTCGAGGCGGCGCAGCTGGACGAGCGGCGCGCAGCGGTACTCCTCCGGCCTGCGGTCGAAGGCGAGCTCGTCGGCGGTCGTTCCGAGCTCGGCCGCAGCCAGCTCGTAGAGCGCGCGCGCGTGGCCGATCTCGTTCTGCGCGATCGACGAGAAGGCGACGTCCTCCTCGATCGTCGGCGCGATCCCCGTCCACTCGCTGTCGCGCCAGCCGAGGATCAGCTCGTCGTCGGCCAGCTCCAGCAGCAGCTCAACCCTGCTGCGTGCCCGCGCGCTCACGCGCCTCCCTCAGCTGCAGCCGCAGCGAGTAGCCGTCCACGCGACGGTAGGAGAGGTCGAACTCCGCCGGGACCGGCTCGAGCGCGCGGATCGCTTCGCGTGCCACGAGCCAGAGCGCCTCCGACTCCTGCCGGCGCGAGTAGAGCTCGCGCGCGTAGACCTCCGCCAGGCCCTCGTCCGGGGCGACGACCGAGCCGGCGTGCTCGAACGGCTGCCCCTTGCGGTCCTGCCGGAACACCTCCCACACGGCCATCACGCCGCCTCCGCGAGCACCACCTTGCGCACCCAGGCGACGTTCTCGCGCGAGAGGGCGCGGAAGGCGATCCGCTCGGCCGAGGCCGGCCCGTGCCCGGTCACGACGGAGCGCAGCTCCTCGAAGTCGGGGTCGCTGTAGTGCCAGACCCCCGTCGCCTCGTCGCGGCGCAGCTCCGGGTCGGGCACGGTGAGGCCGAGCTCCCAGATCTGCGGCACGTAGCCGTCGAGGAACTGCTGGCGCGCGTCCTCGTTCGCCTGGCTCTTGATCCGCCAGACGTAGGAGGGGTCCTCGTCGGCGGGGATCGGATTGCCGTGAAACTGCATCAGCGGCGGCCACCAGCGGTTCAGCGCCTCTTGCACGAGCTCGCGCTGCCCCGGCGTGCCGTTCACCATCGCCAGCACGACGTCGCGGCCGTGGAGGACGTGGAACGACTCCTCCCAGCAGACCTTCTTCATGATCCGCGCGTACGGCGCGTACGAGCACTTGAGCAGCGCCTTCTGGCTGATGATCGCGGCGGCGTCCACGAGCCAGGCGATCACGCCGACGTCGCCCCAGCTCTTCGTGGGGTAGTGGAAGACGTTGTGGAACTTCGCCTTGCCGGAGAGGAGATCGTCGAGGCAGGCCTCGCGCGGCTTGCCGAGGTCCTCGACGACGCGGTAGATGAGCTGGGCGTGCCCGACCTCGTCCTGGATCTTCGCCGTGAGGGCGAGCTTGCGTTGCAGCGTCGGGGCGCGCAGGATCCAGTCTCGCTCCGGGAGAACCCCCATCAGCTCCGAGCCCGCGTGCATCTCGATGAACTTGATCAGGCGTGCGCGGTACTCGTCCGGCATCCAGTCGGCGGTCTCGACCTGCCCACCGGACTGGACGTGCTCGAGGAACTCCTGGGTGCGCGCGTCCATCTACCTCCTGCCTGCCGGTCGTTAGCATCGAGTATATGGTCACGAGCCGCCGGGAACTGACCCGCCAAGCAGCGCGCCTCTTCGCCGAGAAGGGGTACCACGGCACGTCCGCGGGCGACCTCGCGGACGTGCTCGGTGCGCAGACCGGGGCGCTCGACGCACACCTGGACGCGAAGGAGGAACTGCTCTTCGAGGCGATGTCGCAGGGGGCGGCGGCGTTCCACGCCGGGCTCGACGGGATCCCTGAGGGGCTGTCCGCGGCCGAGCGGATCCGGCTCGCGCTGCGGGCACATCTGCACGTCGTCGCAGAGCAGCTCGACGTGGCCACGGTCTTCATCCGGGAGTGGCGCCACCTCGAGGGCGCGCGGCGGGAGCAGGTCCTGGCCGAGCGCCGCCGCTACGAGGAGCGCTGGCGGGCGCTCTTCCGTGAGGGTGCCGAGCGCGGTGAGCTGCGCATGGATCTCGACGACGGCGCGGCGGCGTTGCTCGCGCTCTCGGCGGCGAACTGGGCTTACACCTGGCTCACCCCGGGCTACGACACGGACGCCCTCGCCGACCGCTTCGCTGCAACCCTCGTCGACGGCATCCGGGGCTACTCGACCAGCTAGTGAGGATCGCGCTGATAGTGAACCCCTTCGCCAGCCGCGTGTCGGAGGAGCGGGTGCGGGCCGTCGAGCGCGCGCTCGCGCCCGCCGGCGACGTCGAGACCGTGCTGACGGAGCGGCGCGGGCACGCGAGCGAGCTCGCCCGTGACGCACGAGCCGATGCGATCGTCGTCTACTCGGGCGACGGCGTCTTCAACGAGGTGCTGAACGGGATGACCGGTGAGATGCCGCTCGGCATCGTTCCCGGCGGGCATGCAAACGTGCTCGTCCGCGCGCTCGGCTTGTCCGAGAATCCGATCGCGGTTGCGGAACGGCTTGCGGGTGCGCTCGTCGAGAATCGTTTGCGCCGCATCTCGCTCGGCCGCGTCAACGGTCGCCGTTTCGCCTTTGGGGCGGGGATCGGCGCCGACGCCGAGCTCGTGCGGCGCATCGAGGAGCTCGGTCCTCGCGCCAAGGGAAAGGCGCGCGGCGATGTGCTCTTCACCTGGGAGGGCGCGAAGCTGCTCGCGCGCCGCCGCGGCCGCTTCACGGAGGCGCTCGAGATCGAAGGTCTCGGCCGGGCGGCGTTCGTTCTCGTCTCGAACGGCAGCCCGTATACGTACGCCGGGCCGCTTCCCTTGCGCGTCCACCCGGAGGCCGACTTCGAGCACGGGCTCGACCTGCTCGCGCCGCGCGAGACACGTGCGCGCACGTGGCCGCGCTACACGGCGTATGTGCTGCGCGGCCGCGGCCAAGAGCGCGCGGCCGACATCCTGTACGGGCACGACCTCGACCGCATCGTGGTTCGCTGCGACGCGCCGATGCCGCTGCACGCCGACGGCGAGGACCTCGGCGATGTCACCGAGGCCGTCTTCGAGGCCGAGCGCGACGCGGTCGCGGTGCTCGTCTAAGACGTCTAAGAACTACATACACTTCAGCCACGATGGCGCAGGTGCTGCCGGCGGAGCGGGGACTGCGGCGCGTGATCGGAGACGGCGCCTCGGTTCCCGACGGCGAGGTCGAGGGCCTCGACGAGAGCGGCTTGCTCGCGCTCTACCGCCAGCTCACCCTCCTGCGCACCTACGACGAGCGCTCGGTCGTCTACCACCGTCAGGGCCGTGTCGGCACGTACGCGATCTTCTGGAACCACGAGGCGATGCAGGTCGGCGCGACCTACGCGCTGAACCGCGAGGACTGGATCTTCCCGAGCTACCGCGAGTCTGCGATCGGGCTCCTGCGCGGCATCCCCGCTTCGACGATCCTCTCCTGGTGGCGCGGCCATCCGGCCGGCTGGTGGAACCCGGCCGACTACAACGTCGCTTCGATCTGCGTGCCGATCGGGACACACGTGCCGCACGCCGCGGGCCTCGCCTGGGGCAAGAAGCTGAAGGGGGAGAGTGCGATCGCGCTCGTCTTCTTCGGCGACGGCGCCACGTCGGAGGGCTCCTTCCACGAAGGCGCCAACTTCGCCGGCGTCATGCAGGCGCCGCTGATCCTCCTGTGCAACAACAACCAGTGGGCGATCTCGACGCCGGTCTCAGAGCAGACGCGCGCCGCGACGCTCGCCGACAAGGCGATCGGCTACGGGATTCCCGCCCTGCGGGTGGACGGGGGCGACGTGCTCGCCGTCTACGAGGCCGTGCGCGAGGCTGCCGAGCGGGCGCGCGCGGGCGGGGGGCCGACCTTCGTCGAGGCGGTCACCTACCGCTCGGCGCCGCACGCGACCGCCGACGATCCACGCGTCTACATCGATCTGGAGCGGGTCGAGGAGGAGCGGCGCAACGAGTGCCTCGGCCGCTACGAGGGCTACCTGCGCCGGCTCGGCATGCTCACCGATGCGCTTGCCGAAGAAGTCAAGGCGGAGGCGCTCGACGTGTTGCGCCGAGGGATCGCGGCGGCTGAGGCCGAGCCGGCGCCGGATCTCGGGCTTGTCTTCGAGCACGCGTACGCGAACCCGCCCGCGTCGTTCGAGCACGACCTCGCCGAGCTGCGACGCGTCCTGGAGACGGAAAGCCGACCATGATCCGAGACATGGCCGCTGCGGCCAGGGGCGTGAGCGTTGGCTGAGAAGTCGATCGTGGAGGCCATCAACGACGCGTTCTTCGTCGAGCTCGAGCGCGACCCGTCGGTGATAGTGATGGGCGAGGACGTCGGCCGCGCCGGCGGCGTCTTCCGCGCCACCGCGGGGCTGCGCGACCGCTTCGGCCCTGACCGCTGCGTGGACACGCCGCTCGCCGAGGCCGGCATCCTCGGGACGGCGGTCGGGCTCTGCATGGCCGGCTGGCGCCCGGTCTGCGAGATGCAGTACGACGCCTTCAGCTACCCGTGCCTCGAGCAACTGATCACGCACGTCGGCCGCTACCGCTGGCGCACCCGAGGCACGATGGAGTTCCCGCTCGTCGTGCGCATGCCCTACGGCGGCGGCGTGCGTGCCCCCGAGCTGCACGACGACTCGCCGGAGGCCTACTACGTGCACACCCCCGGCGTGAAGGTCGCGATTCCCTCGACGCCGGCGGACGCCAAGGGGCTGCTCGCCGCGGCGATCCGAGATCCCGACCCGGTCATCATCTTCGAGCCGAAGCTCCACTACCGGACGATCAAGGGCGAGGTGCCCGAGGGCGACTACGTCGTCCCGCTCGGGAAGGCGCGCCTCGCGCGGGAGGGCTCCGACCTGACGATCGTCGCCTACGGCTCGATGGTGCCGCTCGCAGAGCAGGCCGCCGACGCGCTCGCGGGCGAGGCCTCGGTCGAGGTGCTCGACATCAGGACGCTGAAGCCGCTCGACGAGGACGCCCTGCTGGCCTCGGCCGCCAAGACGGGCAAGGTCGTGATCGTGCAGGAGGCGCCGCGCACGTGCGGCTACGCCGCCGAGCTGGCCGCGATCCTCGCCGAGAAGGCGATCCTCGATTTGCACGGGCCGGTCCTGCGCGTGACGGGCTACGACGTCCCCTACCCGTACTGGCAGATCGAGGACCACTACATGCCGTCGGTGGCGCGTGTCGTGGATGCCTGCCGGAAGCTGCTGGAGTTCTGACGCCGTGGCCTACGAGTTCAAGCTCCCCGACCTGGGTGAGGGCCTGACCGAGGGCGAGGTCGCACGCTGGCTCGTCGCCGAGGGACAGGAGATCGCCGAGGACGACCCGCTGGTCGAGATCGCCACCGACAAGACGACGGTCGAGATCCTCTCCCCGGCCGCGGGGAAGGTGACGAGGATCTTCGTTGCCGAGGGCGACGTCGTGCCGGTCGGCACCGTCCTCGTTGTGATCGGGGACGAATCCGCAGGCGCTGTCGCGCCCGCGGTTTCCTCTAGAGAGGCGCCTGAGCTCGAGGCTGCGCCGCAGGTCCCGGCGACTGGCTCCCAGGGGCCCCGAGCTGCGGCGACGCCGCTCGTGCGCCGAATCGCCCAGCAGCTTGGAGTGGATCTCGGTTCCGTCGTAGGAACCGGCCCCGGCGGCCGGATCTCCGAGAGCGATGTTCGTTCCACAACCAAGGGTCAGACCCCTGGACAGCTCCCGGAGGGACGGCGCATCCCGATCCGGGGCGTCCGCCGGAGGATCGTGGAGCACCTGGGGATCTCCCATCGGGAAATCCCCGCCGTCACGTTCGTCGAGGAATGCGACTTCACGGGGGTCGACCTGGCCGTTCTCGTTCCGCTGGTGCTGCGCGCGACGGCGCTCACGCTGAAGGAGTATCCGGAGCTGAACGCCAGGCTCGAGGGCGACGAGATCGTCTACCTCGACCGCTACGACCTCGGCCTCGCGGTGCAGACGGAGCAGGGGCTCGTCGTCCCGGTCGTGCGCGACTGCGCCACCGCTTCGCTCGAGGAGCTCGCCGCCGAGGTCACCCGCCTCGGGGAGGCGGCCCGCACCGGCTCTCTGAAGCCGGAGGAGCTGCGCGGCTCGACCTTTACGGTCACGAGTGCCGGCAAGCTGGGCGGCCTACTCGTGACGCCCCTGATCAACCACCCCGAGGTTGGCATCCTCGGCCTCCACCGGATCGGCCCGCGCCCCGTCGTCCGCGACGGCGAGGTCGCCGTCCGGCAGATGGGCAACGTCTCGGTCACGTTCGACCACCGTGTGGTGGACGGGGCGCGCGCCGCGGCGTTCACTCTCGGGGTGATCCACCGGCTCGAGCAGGGCGTCTGACGACGGCCACAATCCGACCCAACCTCCCAGCGCGTAGTACGAGGACCATCGGGAGCAAGGGAGGGGAAGGATGAGACGAATCAGGCTCGCCGCCGCCGTCGTGCTCGGCCTCGCAGTCGTGGGGCTCGCCGTCGCCGGAGTCAACCGCAACTGGAGCGCGCACGCGTCCGGTGACCTCGAGGTTCCGATCCGCGACACGAACGCGCAGGGACAGGCCATCTTCCACCTGTCGAAGGACGGAACGTCCCTCGACTACAAGCTGATCGCCTCGAATATCGAGAACGTCTTCCAGGCGCACATCCACAAGGGCACGGTGGGCGTGAACGGCCCGATCGTCGTCTGGCTCTTCCCGTCGATCGCGCCCGTGCCCGGCCCGTTCGGTGGAGGGCGCACGAACGGCGCGCTCGCAG
This sequence comes from uncultured Gaiellales bacterium, assembly GCA_964351025.1. Taxonomy (GTDB): domain Bacteria; phylum Actinomycetota; class Thermoleophilia; order Gaiellales; family Gaiellaceae; genus CAYGLV01. Next base: position 13,242 of record CAYGLV010000009.1, read on the forward strand.
AGGGGACGATCACGGCGGGCAACTTCGTCGGCGTGCTCGCAGGTCAGTCGGTGAGCGACCTCGTGGTCCTCCTCGACGGTGGTGGCGCCTACGTCAACGTGCACACGAACGACGGCGTCGCTCCGACGAACACCGGCCCGGGTGACTTCCCGGGCGGCGAGATCCGCGCGAATCTGCCGTAGCTCCCGATCGAGCGGGGCGGGATCTCCCGCCCCGCTCCCCTACACTGCGGACGATGGGCGAGTGGTACACGATCGGGCTCGCGCTCGGCCTGGGCGTCGGCGTCGGCGTCCTGCTGGCGGCGCTCGCCGGGGCGGCACGCGCGGCGGTCGTGGCTGCGGTCGTCCTCGCTTCCGCTGCAGCAGCGGGCGCCGGTCTTGTCGTGGACGACTGGACCGAGGCCGCCGCGGGAGCGGTCGGCGGCGCAGCGGGCGCACTTGCCGCAGCGCAACTCGTCGCGGGGACGCTTCGCCGCGGCGGCACGCGCGCCGGCACGGCCACTTTGGTCGGGCTCGGCGGAATCGTTCTGGCGGGTGTCGCCTTCGTGCCCGTCGCCGGCTACCTCGAGGCCCTGGTGGTTCCGGCTCTCGCCGTGCGCCTGCGCGGCCGCGCCGCAGTGCGCTACGCGGGCCTCCGCACGCTTGCCAAAGACTGACCCAAAAAAGCTGATCCTCATTGTGATCGACGGCCTCACGCCGGCGATGCTCGAGGACGCCGTCGAGCGGCGGGCGACGCAATGGCTGGCGTTCCTCGCGGACCATGGCTCGTATCGGCGCGCCGTCTCGACGTTCCCGTCGCTCACGCCCGTCTGCCTCGCCTCGATCGCCACCGGAGGTCACCCGGACGTTCACGAGATCCCGCATCTCGTCTGGTGGCATCGGCGCCGAAAGCGGCTCGTCGAGTACGGCTCGTCGTGGGGCGCGATTCGCGCCGCCGGAGCGCGACGCTCGATCATGGACACGGTCTTCACGCTGAACTCCGAACACCTGGGAAAGGGGGCAGTCACCGTCTACGAGTCGCTCGAGGATGCGGGGCTCGTCTCCGCCGCGGTGAACATCACGTGCTACCGCGGCCGAACCCCGCACCGGGGGAAAGTGCCCGGCTTCACGCGCCCGGTCCTCGGCCCGCGCCGTTTCTTCTTCTACAGTCTGATCGAGTCGGATCCGACCGGCGCGCCCCTCGCCTGGCGCAACCGTCCCGGCGGCACGATCGACGGCTACGCGACCGCGGTCGCGCGCTGGCTCGTCACCCGCGACGGCTTCGACTTTCTCGTCTACTACCTCTCCGACTACGATTACGCGTCTCACACGCACGGGCCGGACGCGGCGCACGACGTGCTTGCGCGCTGCGACGACGGGATCGGGACGCTCATCGAGGCTGCGGGTGGCCCGGACGAGTTCCTCGAGCGGTACGCCGTGATCGTCTGCTCGGACCACGGCCAGACGGCGGTGACGCAGGCGGCGATGCTCCAGAAGCCGTACGCGGACGTCCCAGGCACGCTCGTCACGGCCTCCAACCGCGCCGGGATGATCTACCGGCTGCCCGGCTGTCGCGAGGACGAGCGGGAGCTCGCGCGACGGCTCGATGGGGATCCGTCGGTCGAGGTCGTGCTCTTCCGCGAGGGCGGCGAGGCGGTCGCCCGCCGCGACGCTGAGGAGCTTCGCTTTCGCCCCGCCGGCGACGGGTGGGCTACGAGCGGCGACGAGTCCCTGCTCGACCACCCGAATGGACTCGAGCGCTCGTGGGCCGCGCTCGCGAACCCGAACGCCGGCGAGCTGATCGTCTCCGCCGCCGAGGGGTGGGAGCTCGCCGATCTGGCCGGCCGGCACCACGTGGGCGGCGGCTCTCACGGCTCGCTTCTCGCCGGCGACTCCGAGGTGCCGATGCTGACGGTCGGCCTGCGCGCCGAGCCCGCGGGCATCACGGACATCGCACCGCTCGCGCTCGAGCACTTCGGTGTCGCACCGCCGACGTACGCGCGGCGCCTCTCTCGTGCACGCTGACGAGCGCACGGCGATGGTGGAGCGCCAGCTGCGCCGCCGCGGGGTCAAGGACGAGCGTGTGCTGGCGGCGCTCGAGCGCGTGCCGCGCGAGCTGTTCGTCCCGGAGAAAGACCGCCGGCGGGCCTACGACGACGCGGCGCTTCCGATCGGCTTCGGGCAGACGATTTCGCAGCCGTACATGGTTGCCCTCATCTGCGAGCTGCTCGCGCTCTCCGGCGGAGAGCGTGTGCTCGACATCGGCACCGGCTCCGGCTATCAGGCCGCCGTGCTCGCCGAGCTGGCGGCGGAGGTTGTCACGATCGAACGCGTGCCGGAGCTCGCCGAGCGGGCGCAGGCTGCGCTCGCCGCGGCGGGCTACGCCCGCGTCGCCGTCCGCGTCGGGGACGGGACGCTCGGGGTACCCGACCGCGCGCCCTACGCGGGGATCGCCGTCGCAGCGGCGGCACCACGCGTGCCAGAGGCGCTCTACGCCCAGCTCGAGCTCGGCGGGCGGCTCGTTCTGCCGGTCGGTGCCCGATTGCAGCAGCTCCAGCTCGTCGTGCGCACTTCGGGTGGCCCCGTCGTCCGCGCTTCTGTCCCGTGTCGCTTCGTCCCACTCGTGGGCGAGGAGGGCTTCCGCTCCTGACGCGCTGCTAGGCTCGCCCGCGTTCCCATGGACCGGTCACCCGCCGCGATCGCCGCCTCTGTGCTTGCCCGCTCGCGGGCCGGGCGGGCTCTGAGCCGCTCCCACAACTGGGCGCAGCTCGCGCGGTTTTGCGCCGTGGGGGCGAGCGGCTATGCCGTGAATCTCGCTGTGTACTCCACCCTCCTGCGCGGGGCGGGCTTCCACTACCTCGGCGCGGCGGCGTGCTCGTTCCTCGTCGCGGTGCTGAGCAACTACACATGGAATCGCCTCTGGACGTTCCGGCGCGACCGCGGGCACATCGGCTATCAGGGGCTCCGCTTTCTCGTTGTTTCGACGGCCGCTCTCGGTGCCAACCTTGCGTTTCTGACGGGGCTCGTCGAGCTCGGCGCCGGCAAGATCGTCGGTCAGGCGATCGCCATCGTGCTCGTGACGCCGCTGAACTTCGTGGGCAACAAGCTCTGGTCGTTCAGCAGAGGTTGATGGTTCGCCGGGCGGTTGCGCTCGCTCTCTGCGCGCTCGCTTTCACAGCGGCCGCGGCCGCCGAGACTGCTCCGACTGCGCCCGTCTACGACGGGCAGGGGCGGTTGGTCGAGACGCCGTTCGCGCCCGCGGCCGGCACCCCGCGCCTCACCGTGGACGACGTGGAGGCGCGCTTCCTCCGCCAGCCGAAGGTCGCACGCTGGCTCGACCGCTACCCGCCGAAGCCGACGACGGACGCCGACTTCGATGCGGCTACGAGCTCGTGGCGGGTCCGCGTGTGGTCGGGACCGGCGGGTCAGGTCGCAGACGGCAAAGTGAACGACCTCACAGGCCAAGTGGACGAGGCCTGGACGGGCCCGCAGGTCGCCTGGAAGATGGCCCGGGGCGGCGGCGGCGCTTTCGGGGGCAAGACGATCAATGACCCCTGGGTCTGGGGCGCTCTCTGCGTCGTGTTCGTCCTCGGCCTCGGCGATCTGCGCCGGCCGCTCTCGTCCCGCAACCTCGATCTGCTCGTGCTGCTCTCGTTCTCCGTCTCGCTCTGGTTCTTCAACGCAGGCGAGGTTCTCTGGAGCGTTCCGCTGGCGTATCCCCCGCTCGTCTACGTGCTCGGGCGGATGGCCTGGATCGGCTGGCGCGGCCGCACTCGGCCGGTACGCCCGGTGTGGCCGGTCTGGGTGCTCGCAGCCTGCACCGTGTTCCTCGTCGGCTTCCGGATCGGGCTCAACCTCGAGGCTCCGCGCAGCGTCATCGACGTCGGCTACGCGGGTGTGATCGGCGCGCAGCGGATCGTGAGCGGCGAGGCTCCGTACGGGCACATGCCCGTGCAGGAGAGCCGTCCCGCCTGCGGTCCGGCTGACGGGGAAGGCGAGATCCGCGAGCGTGTGCAGGAGAACGGCCGCTGCGAGTCCTCGAATCCGCGCGGCGACACGTACGGCCCCATCTCGTATCTCGCCTACGTGCCGGGCTATCTCGCCTTCGGCTGGAGCGGGAAGTGGGACAGCCTGCCCGCAGCGCACGCCAGCTCGCTGCTCTTCGACGCCCTCGCGCTCGTCGGTCTCGTTCTCGTCGGGAGACGTTTCGGCGGCGACCGGCTGGCCGCCACGCTCGCGTTCGCGTGGGCTGCCTATCCGTTCACCCAGTACGCCTCCAACTCGAACACGAACGACGCCATCATGCCGGCGCTGCTGATCTGGGGTTTCTGGCTGCTGACGAGGCCGGGAGCGCGCGGCGCCCTCGTCGCGCTCGCAGGCTGGACGAAGTTCGGCGCCTTGCTGCTCGCGCCGCTCTGGCTCGGCTATCCGGACGGGCTGCGCTCGCGGGGCAAGCGTCGCTTCGCGGCTGGCTTCCTCCTGGCCACGGCGGCCGCGTTCTCGATCCTCCTGCTCGAGCCCGATCCACTGCACGCGCTCCGGGTGTTCTACGACCGTACGATCGGCTTCCAGCTCGACCGTGGCTCGCCGTTCTCGATCTGGGACTGGGGCTCCTACCACGCGCGCGGGCTACCGGACCTGCACGTCGTGCAGCAGGTGCTCGAGGGCCTGCTGCTCGCCGCGGCGCTGCTGCTCGCGATCCGCCCGCGCCGCCGCACGCCGCTCCGGCTCGCCGCGCTGACAGCGGCGCTGCTCGCCGGCTTCCAGCTTGTGCTGACGCACTGGTTCTACCTCTACCTGCCGTGGTTCTTCCCGTTCGTCGCCTTCGCGCTCTTCGCACCGCGAGAGGAGGCGGAGGAGCATGGCCTCGAGCCGGAAGCTCCCGCGGCTGCGTCCTGATCTCGGCGCTCTCGTCGCGCCGGTTCTCGCGGCCGCGCTCTTCCTTGTCGGCTGGGGGGCGCTGCACCACGGCTGGTACACGCGCGCCGAGATCGTGGACACCCCGGTTTACGAGCGCTACGGGAACGCGATCGAGTCGGGGCAGGTCCCCTACCGCGACTTCCGGCTCGAGTACCCGCCTGGTGCGCTTCCGGCCTTCGCCCTGCCCGCGCTCGCGAGCGAGCGCGGGGACGAGGAGGGCTTCCGGGGCGCCTTCGAAGCCCTGATCGCGCTCTGCGGAGTTGCCGGCGCGGCCTTCGTTGCCGTCGCGCTCAGGCGGCTCGGCGCGGCGCCGCTCGCGCTGGCAAGCGGTGTCGTGGTCGCGGCTCTCGGTCCGCTCGCGCTCGGCTCGGTCGTGCTCACGCGCTTCGACCTCCTGCCGGCGGCTCTGACCGCGGCGGCGCTTGCGGCCTTCGTCGCCGGACGCGACCGGCTCGGCTTCGGCGTCCTCGGCGCGGCGGTCGCCGTCAAGCTCTATCCAGCCGTCCTCGTGCCGCTCGCGCTCGCGTACGCGTGGCGGCGGCTTGGCCGGAGGGAGGCCCTGGTCGGCCTCGGGATTCTCGCGGCGGTCGTGCTCGCCGTCTTTCTTCCATTCGTCGTGCTCGCGCCGGAGGGGGTCGCCTGGAGCCTCGGTCGCCAGCTCGGCCGTCCGCTCCAGATCGAGAGCCTGGGCTCCGCGTTCCTGCTCGCCGCGCACCAGGCGTTCGGGCTCGATCTCACCATGAGATCGGGCCACGGCTCGCAAAACCTCGCCGGTGCCGGGCCGAACGTGCTCGCAGGGCTGCTCTCGGCGCTCCAGCTCGCCACCTTGGTGTGGATCTGGGCCGCGTTCGGCCGGGGGGCGGCGACACCGGAGCGGCTCGTGCGTTACGGGGCGGCCGCGCTCGTCGCCTTCGTAGCGCTCGGCAAGGTGCTCTCGCCTCAGTTCCTGATCTGGCTGTTGCCGGTCGTTCCCCTCGTGCGCGGCCGGCGCGGGATCGCCGCGTCAGCCCTTCTGCTCGCGGCGTGCGTGCTGACACAGCTCTGGTTTCCGTACCGCTACTGGAGCCTGGCGCTCGACTTCGACGCCGCGGCCTCGTGGCTCGTATTTGCCCGCGACCTCGTGCTCGTGGCCCTGCTTGCCGTGCTCGTGCTGCCCGGGCGGCGGCTGCCGCCCCCTGTCTCTTAGAGCCTCTAACACAAAGAAGCACGGGCCGTCTGGACGCGCTGCGCGGCACGCCGCGGCGTCCTCGGTCGCCCGAATAGCGCTGCTATTCGGGCTCCCTGCGTCCTTGCATCGCACTCGCCCATCGCGCCCAGCCAGCGCGTGGTCATTGCGTTAGAGGCTCTTAGGGGTAGTCGATCCGGATGGGCTCGATCGCGACCGCTCGCCCCGTCGCCGGGTCGCAGTCCACGACACAGCCTTCGATACGGACGCCGCCCTGCGCGGTCTCGAAGCGAACCGGCATGCCGGTTCGCATCCGCCGGATCGCCAGCTCGGCCTCGACCCCGATCACCGAGTCGTGCGGGCCGGTCATGCCGGCGTCGGTCATGGCCGCGGTACCCCCCGGCTGAACCCGAGCGTCGGCAGTCTGAACGTGCGTGTGCGTCCCTACGACGGCGGTCACCTTGCCGTCGAGCCACCGTGCGAGCGCGACCTTCTCGCTCGTGGCCTCGGCGTGAACGTCGACGAGCACGACCGGGGTGCGCGCGCGCGCCTCCTCAACGAGCTGGTCGATCACCTCGAACATGTTGACGGCGACCTGGAGAAAGAGCGAGCCCATGACGTTGATCACCGCCACGTGTGTTCCGTCGCGACCGGCTGCGAACGCCAGGCCGCTGCCGGGAGCGCTCGACTGGAAGTTGGCCGGCCGGACCACCCGGTCGCTGCGGGCAAGGTAGGAGGCGATCTCAGTGCGCCGCCAGGCGTGGTTCCCGAGAGTGATCACGTCGGCGCCGGCGGCGAGCAGGCGATCGGCGAGCTTCGGCGTGATGCCGACACCATCTGCGGCGTTCTCGCCGTTGACGACGCAGAAGTCGACGCCGAGGTCAGCGCGCAGCGCGGGCAGGCACTGCTCGGCCGCCCGCATCCCCGGCGCGCCGACGACATCTCCGATGAAGAGGATCTTCAGCGGGTCGAGAGCGTGGCCGCTGGACGAACTTCGAGTGACACGTTCGTTCCGGAGTCCTGCGTGTAGCGCGCAAGCGCGTGCGCCTGCACGACCGACAGGTCGAGGACGACGCCGACCTTTGAGCTGGAGGCCGCCACGGTCGATCCGACCGTCAACGCGGGGTCGGGGCGGAGCTGCGTCAGCGAGACGACGATCGAAGGCGCGGTCACGGGGCGGATGTCGATGCGAGCGCCGTAGGTGCGGTTCGAAACCACGAAGTCGCTGATACCGACGACCGTCCCGTCCACCGGCGCATAGACGTCGGTGCCCGGCTGTGCCCCGACATCGAGCGCCGAAGTCCCGGGTCCGTTTGTGCCGCCGAGCTGGTACCAGGTGAGCCCGTTCGTCTCGCCGGCGGAAATCCTGTGCCAGAGCCGGCCGAGCAGGCCCTCGTTGCCCTGGCGGCCGAGCGGTGCGAGGGCGAGGGCGCCGGAGTCTGAGCCGTGGTAGCCGATCGCGGTGACCGCGCTCTGGGCGACCGGCAGCCGGATGCGAAGTGCACCGAGCGTCGCCACCACCTGCGGCCGCGGCGGCCCTGCCGGCAGCAGGCGCGCCGCGCGCACGGGTTGCTGGACGACGCGCTCTGGATTACCCGACCCGAAGGCCGTCAGGAGCAGGGTGACGAGCAGGACCATGGAGACGAAGACGAGGGCAACCAGTCGTGCTGCGCGGTCGTGTCGGCGCCGTTTGCGCGCACGCACACGCCCGACTTCTCGCGTTCTCGGCGAAGCCATCACGGGCACCGTAGCTGAGCTCCGGGGCTTGTTCAACACGGAGCGGGCCTTCGGAGGCCTCGACGAGCCAGTCGGCGGCTCCTCCCAGAACGCGCCGGGGTCGAGTGCGAGCGAGCCCTCGACCGGGAGCCAGAGCTCGGGCGGAGACTGCTCGAGCCGGACGACGCGGGCTGTACGATCCGCCTCATGGCCGACCACGGGCCGACGATCCAGATTCCGCGGTGGATCCAGCTCGTCGGGCTGCCCGTGCTCGCCGTGCTTGCCTGGGCGATGGCGAGCACGCTCGGTCACGTGCTGTTTCTCTTTCTGACTGCGGCGGTGATCGCGTTCCTGCTGAATGCCCTGGTGCGGGACCTCGAGCGGATCCGGATCCCCCGCGGCCTCGGAGTCGCGATCGTGTACCTCAGCTTCGCCGCGGCGATCGTCGTGGCCGTTGTCGCGCTCGTCACTGTCGTCGTCGCGGAAGTGCGCTCCGCCTCCGATCGGGTCGAGACCTACCTTACGGAGGAGCACGGACAGGGTCACACGACCGATGCCGAGCGGGACATCGTTCGCCTGCAGTACTGGCTCGACGCGCACAACCTGGAGGGCATCAAGGTGCGCGAGCAGGCGACGGAGTGGCTCGACTCGATCGAAGCGACCGACGTCTCCAAGTACACGGGGAAGCTCGTGGACTTCGCGCAGGGGGCTGCGATCTCCATCGCGGTGCTGCTCTTCAGTGTCGTGCTCGTGATCGTGATCTCGATCTACATGCTGCTCGACATGCCGCGTCTCGAGCGGGCCATCGACCGGCGCTTTCCGCCGCACGGCGGGAAGCCGCTGACAGCACGGATCGAGGCTGCGCTCGCGGGCTACGTGAAGGGGCAGCTGCTGCTCTCGACGATCATCGGTGGAAGCGCGGGAGTAGGGATGTTTGCGCTCGGGGCGACCGGGCTCGTGCCGGGTGCCGACCGGTACGCGCTCCTGTTCGGAGTCTGGACCGGCGCGATCGAGGTGATTCCCTACATCGGCCCGTGGCTCTCGGCCGTTCCACCCGCCATCTACGCGCTCGTCATCGACCCCGTCTCGTTCCTGTGGGTGGCGGCCCTCTTCGTCTTCATCTACCAGATCGAAGGGCATGTGGTCGTCCCGAACGTGATGGCGAACGCGCTCCGGCTGCACCCATTGCTCGTGATCTTCGGGCTCCTCGCCGGCGGCGAGATCTATGGGCTGCCCGGGATTTTGCTCGCTCTGCCCTTGATGGCGGCGATTCGTGCGGTCTGGGAGTTCTTCGCGGAGCGGGTGTCACTCGAGCCCTGGTCGGGGACGGGGCCCGTGCCGGTGGAGGTCGAGCTCGAGCCGTCCGTGTCGCGACCGGACGATCCCCTGAAGGCCGCAGGCCCTTGAGCGGCGAGACGCTGCTCTCAGCGCGCGGCGTGACACGGAGGTATGGAGCGCGTACCGCGCTGCACGTTACGAACCTCGACGTACACGGGGGAGAGACGATCGCGCTCACCGGGCCGAACGGCGCCGGCAAGTCCACCCTGCTCTCCATTCTCGCCGGGGCCCTCGTTCCGAGCGGTGGCACGGTCGCTCGGGCCTCCGAGGTTCTGGTGGGCTGGGCGCCCCAGCGGCCGGCGCACTACGGCAAGCTCTCCGCGCGCGAGAACCTCGAGCTCTTCGCGCGGCTCGGACGTGTCCGGGGCGCCGAAGGAGCGGTCGAGGTGCTGCTCGCAGAGTTCGGGCTGCCCGGCGACCGGCAGCCCAGCGCGACCCTCTCGGTCGGCATGCGTCAACGTCTGAACGTCGCGATCGCCTTGCTCGGCGAGCCGCGCGTGCTGCTGTTGGACGAGCCGAGCGCGTCACTCGATCCCGAACAGCGCCGCCGACTCTGGGAGCTCGCATCCGGCCTGCGTGCTCACGGAGGTGCGCTCGTCTTCGCGACGCAACACTTCGAAGAGCTCGAACGGGCGGACCGCGTGATCAGGCTCGAGGAAGGGCGCGTGACCGCGGCGTGAGGAGCGCGTGGCTGATCTTCGCGAAGGACGTTCGCGTGCTGGCGCGCTCACCCGCGCTGCTCGTTGTGCTGCTCGCCTACCCGCTCGTGATCGCAGCGCTCGTCGGCATGGTCGCGAGCTACGCGAATTCGAAGCCGCGGGTCGCTTTCGTGGACGAGGACGGCCTGCCTGCGGCGATCGAAGTGGCCGGGCACCGCTTCGATCTAGCCGGCACGATCGAGCGCTCGACGAGCGAGCTGACGCTCGTCCGCGTGGACCGTGCGGAGGCCGAGCGGCAGCTCCGGGCCGGCCGGATCGTTGCGATGCTCGTCATCCCACGCGGGTTCGCTGCCGACCTGCGCAGCCTCGTCCGCCGCCCGAGGATCGAGCTGAAGACGACGCGCGGCGGGCTCTCGCCACGAGTGACGCAGCAGGCGCAGGCGCTCGTCTTCTCGCTCAATCAGACGCTCTCGGATGCGTACCTCGAAGCGACGCTGAAGGTCGTGCGGCTCGTGGTCGGAGGTGGGCCGGGCGAGTTCTTCGGCAACCGTTTCACGGTCATCGGTCTGACCGGGGCGCGGGTGCTGCTCGGCGACCTGCCTCAGGTGCCGGAGGTGAAGGAGATCCAGAAGTTCGTGAGCCAGGCCGAGACGGCGCTCGGCGACGCCGATGCGGCGCTGCGGGCGACCGCTCGGCCCGTCGAGCTCGTCGAGCGGGGCGACCGGGGGCGCACGTGGCTCCTCTCGGCGCAGGTGCAGGCCTACGGGCTCGCTCTCACCATCTCGTTCCTCGCCCTCCTCCTGGCGGCCGGCTCGCTCGCGGCGGAGCGCGACGAAGATGTCCTCCAGCGGCTCGTTCGAGGGCTCGCGGGCCACGGCCGGCTCGTGGCCGCAAAGGCCGCCCTGGCGGCGCTCGTTGCGACGCTGCTCGGGCTCGCGATCGCCGTCGCGTTCGGCGTGATCGTTGAGCTGGGTGGCGTCGAAGGCGGGCAGCCGTGGGAGCGGCTGCCGCTGCTCGCGCTGGGCCTGCTGCTCGCGGGCGCCGCGCTCGGGGCTCTCGGCACCGTCGTCGGCGCGCTTGCCCGCGAGGGCCGGACGGCAACCCTCGCGGCGCTCCTCTTCGTCCTGCCGGTCGTGTTTCTCGGGCTCGTGCCGCGCGAGGTTGCGCCGGCTGCGGGCTGGATCAGCGACGCCTTCCCGTTCGCGCACGCCCTGCGCTTCTTCGGCGACGCTCTGTTCGAGCTCGACCCGTGGGGCTCCCTGGCGCGCGAGGCGGCGTGGCTCGCGGGCCTCGCGCTCGCCTATGGCGCGCTCGCCCGCGTTGCGATGCGGCGGCTCCTCGCGTAGCCCGAAGCGGCCTGCTCTAACCTTCGACCGGTGAGCGCCATTGCCGTGAACCTCTGGGAGACGCTCGCTGCCGAGGCGGCCGCGGAGAGCCCGCTCTGGGAGGACGCGCTCCTCCCCGGGGAAGCGCGCGAGCACGTTCCGGTGTTCTCGCCGCTCGGCCCGCGCGGTCACGAGCTCGGGATCGAGACGATCTACGAGGGCTACCTCGTCCACTACGGGCGGCCGCGGCTGTTCGCGCCCGCCGACGGCGACACAGCGCTCTTGCTGGGCGACTACCTCTACGCGCACGGGCTCGTGCGGGTCGCAGCTGCCGGCAGCGTCCGTTCGGTCGGAGATCTTGCCGAGCTGATCTCGCTCTGTGCGCAGTCGCGCGCCGAAGGCGGTCCGAGTGACGGCTTCGCTTGGGCGGCAACTGCTGCGCTGCTCGGCGAAGGCGCTCTCGGGGAGGCACGGGATGCCCTCCGGGTGAGCCGTGACGGCTCGCTGCTCGAGCGACTCGCCCGCAGTCGTGCCGGGGACAGCGCCGTCGAGCGCGCGCTTGCTGCGCACGCTCGGCAGCTCGGTTAAGGTTGGCACCGTGATCGCCGCGTTCGCATGGCTTCTCGCCGACGCTGCCGAGGAGGGCAAGCGCATTGTGCTCGGCATGCTCGTCGTCGGTCTGATCTTCGCCGGCGTGATCGGGCTGGGCGAGCTTTCCCGCTGGGCCCGCGAGCGCAAGAGCTAGCAGTCCCCCCGCGTCCACACCGAGTGGGAGATGATCGCTCGGTGCGTCGCCTGGTGGCACTCGCGGTGCTGGGGTTCGTGTTCCTCGGCGGGAGCGGGGCGTCGGCGTCCCCGATCGACCCGATCGTCGGAACCTGGGCGTACGGCAAGGGGCGCGTCGTCGTACACGGCTCGGGAGCGTCGTTCACCGCCACCGTGGCCGCGGCCACGAGGTTCACCGTCTGCACACACGCGCGCGGGGAGCAGATGTGGAGGATCGCGCGCGCGGGCCGGGTGTACTCGGGACGCCATGTGTCCTTCGACGATCGCAGCTCCGGCTGTGGGACCGACGACCGCGTCTGGCTGTCGGCGGCGTGGTCCGTGGAGGGCAATCACCTGACCGTGCGACTCGCGCGCTTCGCCGATGTCACACCCGGTCCGTGCGGCTCGGCGCTGACGGTCTGCTTCACCCTGCATCGTGTCGAGCGTCCGCGCGCAGCAAAGAACGAAGCACCGTCCCGACACTCGTTCAGGCTGGCGGTAACCGGTCGTCTGCGCTCGCCGACGCTCGGCGGCGGGTACCTCGGCTCGATCGTCGACGGAGAAGGGGGGTTGACGGAGCGCGGCTCCGTAATCCTCTCGTCGAGCGGCGTGCTCACCCTCACGCACGACTACGCGGAGGCGGCAGACGTCAAGTTGCGGCTGCGTGTCCGTGGAGTCGGAGCATTCGGCCCAGAGGGAACGGTGACTCTCGGCGTCGTCGTCGCGAGCTCGAGCTCGCCGCTCTGCTTCGTCGGCGAGGAGGGCGCACTCGTGCTCTCGCGCGGCTGGGTGACCCTGTCGGTCTGCCGGGACACCCTTCAGTTCGTCGACGACCGATCCGCCGGAACCGTCGTGACGGTAGCGATTCGCCTCCGTAGGTGAGAAGCCGGGCTAGACTCGCGCCGATGGCGCCGCCGTCCGACCTGCGCGACTGGATCGCACTGCTCGAGCGTGAGGGCGAGTTGCACCGCGTGAGCGTGGAGGCGGACCCCGACCTCGAGATCACCGAGATCACCGACCGCGTCGTCAAAAACGGCGGGCCTGCGCTGCTGTTCGAGCGCCCGAAGGGCTCCCGGCTGCCGCTGCTGATCAACCAGTTCGGCACCGAGCGGCGTATGTGCCTTGCTTTCGGCGTCGGGTCGCTCGACGAGATCGCCGCACAACTTGAGGACGTGCTCGAGCTGCAGCCGCCGCAAGGGCTGATCGAGAAGGTCAAGGGGCTGCGGAAGTTGAAGTCCATCGCCGACTCGCTGCCGAGGATCGTCTCGAGAGGCGCCTGCCAGGAGATCGTTCTCACCGGCGACGACGTGGATCTCGACCTGCTGCCGATCCAGCGCTGCTGGCCGGGCGACCCCGCTCCTTTCATCACCCTCCCGGCCGTGATCACACGGGACCCGCACAGCGGATCGCGCAACGTCGGCATGTACCGGATGCAGAAGATCGACCGCCGCTCGACCTTCATGCACTGGCAGGTGCACAAGGACGGGCGCATGGACTACCTGGCGACGGACGGCCGCCTCGAGGTCGCCGTCGCGCTCGGGCTCGATCCCGTGACGGCCTACTCGGCGAGCGCCCCGCTGCCCAAGCACCTCGACGAGCTCATGCTGGCAGGCTTCCTGCGTGGGGAACCGGTCGAGGTCGTGAAGGGCAAGACGGTGGAGCTCGAGGTCCCGGCGAATGCGGAGATCGTGCTCGAGGGCTACGTCGAGCGTGGCGACGAGGGAATCGAGGGCCCTTTCGGCGATCACACCGGCTACTACTCGCCGGCCGAGCCGTTCCCCGTCTTCCACGTGACAGCGCTGACGATGCGCCGCGACGCGATCTACCCCTCGATCGTGGTCGGCAAGCCGCCTGCGGAGGACGCCTGGCTCGCCAAAGCGACCGAGCGGATCTTCCTTCCCGCCGTGCGCATGACCGTGCCCGAGATCGTGGATTACGACCTGCCTGTCGCCGGCGCCTTTCACAACTGCGTCATCGTCTCGATCCGCAAGGCCTATCCGGGCCACGCGAAGAAGGTGATGCACGCGCTCTGGGGGCTCGGGGCGCTGTCGCTCTCGAAGTCGATCGTCGTCGTGGACGAGTGGGTCGACGTGCACCATTACCAGGACGTCTTCTTCCGCGTGTGCGCGAACGTCGATGCAAAACGCGACCTCCTGCTCACCGAGGGCCCGCTCGACCAGCTCGACCATGCGCCGACGCTCGCCTGCTACGGGGGCAAGCTCGGCATCGACGCGACGCACAAGAGCCCGGCCGAGGGCGCCCGCGACTGGCCGGAAGAGATCTCCATGAGCGACGACGTGCGTGCCCTCGTCGACAGCCGCTGGGGCGAGTACGGTTTTTCCGGTGCGCCGCCCGGCGGCGTGGTGCAGAATGGGCGCCGCGGGCGCGCGCCGGGGGCTCCGGGGCGTTGACACGCGGGACAGGAGCGCGATTGAATCAGGGCGAGGTGAGACCTTGAGCACGCACGATCCCGGCGACAGGCCGCATCAGCCGCCGCCCAGCCTGTGGCCGGTCGGCTTCGCGGTCGGGATCGCATGCATCCTCGTCGGCCTCGTTCTGAGCTGGCCCGTGGTCGCCGTCGGCGCCGTGCTCACGGCGGTGTTCGCGCTCCTCTGGGTGCGTGACCTGACGCGCGAGGTGGTCGCCAAGGCTCCTCCGCTCATGGCGGAGCAGCGCGAGGTGGACGAGGAGGGCTCCCCCGCAGCGCCGCAGGCAAAGACCTACCCTCGCAGCGCCTTCCTCGAGGGCGCGACCCTCGGCCTCGGGGGTGTGATCGGCGGGCTCGTGGCCGTCCCGGCGCTCGGCTTCGCCGTGCTCCCGGCGTTCACGAACCAGGTGGACCACGACGTCGAGCTCGGCTCCCTCGGTGACTTCCCCGAGGGCGAGTTCGTGATCGCGACGTACATGGAGGACCCGGCCCAGGGCGAGGTCACGCGCCGCACCGTCTTCGTCCGCAACAACGGCTTCCTCGAGCAGCTGCCGAGCTTTACGATCCTCTTCTCCCGCTGCGTCCACCTCGGCTGCCCGGTGCAGCCGAACGGCCCGATCTTCGAGGAGCGGGCGAAGATGGTGGACAACGGCAAGCAGGCCATCGAGCTGCGCCCGACGCAGCCGGCCGGCTTCGGCTGCCCGTGCCACGGCGCCCAGTACGACACCGAGGGCAATCGCACGGCCGGCCCGCCCGTGCGCGCCATGGACCGGCTCGAGTTCTCGATCCGTGACGGCAAGCTCTGGATCGGCAAGCACTTCAGCGTCTCCCACGTCGAGGGCGCGGGCGCGAAGGCGCGGATCAAGCGGTACGGCCTCGCGACGCCGGGCGTGCACGTGGACGGGATCTCGGCGTGGCTCTACCCGATCGAGGTGCCGCGCTGATGGCCGCCAAGCGCTCCGCCCGCAGGGAGAAGCTCGAGGCGGCCGTCCTCTACCCGCTCGACTGGGTGGAGGAGCGCTCGGGCATCGTTGGCGGCGTCAAGTACTTCCTCTTCCGCAACGTCCCGCGCGATGTCAGCTGGCCGCAGACGCTCGGGTCGGCGACGCTTACCGCCTTCATCGTGCAGGCGGTCACGGGGGTGATCCTGGCCTTCTACTACAAGCCCGATCCAGAGAGCGCCTACGAGTCGATCCAGCACATCACGCACGACCTCACGCTCGGCTGGCTCGTGCGCGGCATGCACCGCTGGGGCGCGAGCGTCTTCATCATCCTCATGTTCTTCCACATGGCGCGGGTCTTTCTCTACGGCTCCTACAAGTATCCGCGCGAGCTGACGTGGATCGTGGGCGTGCTGCTCCTCGTCCTGGGGATGATGGAGGGCTTCACCGGCTACCTCCTACCGTGGGACAACACCGCGTACTGGGCGACGGTCGTCGGCATCAACCTCAACGGCACGGCGCCGTTCCTTGGCCCGTTCATCGCGCAGTTCCTCTCCGGGGGCGCGAGCATCGGGTCGGACACGCTCGCCATGTGGTACTCGCTGCACATGCTGGTCCTGCCCGGGGCGATCATCGGCCTGATCACGCTCCACATGTGGCTCGTGATCCGGCTCGGCGTCAGCTCGCCGCCGTGGTCGAAGGAAGCAGCCGGCCTGGAGCGCCCGCCGGCCGAGCCCGAGGGCCGCGACGGCCTCGTGCGCCCCTCGCCGCGCGGTGAGGACAGCTGATGCCGAGCCGGCGGATCGAGGAGCGCAGGGCCGAGCACGCGCGCTACAAGGAGGACGTCAAGAAGCGCGGGAAGCCGTTCTACCCGTACGCGATGTTCCACGACACGGTGATGAGCGTCGTCGTCGTCGGCGTCATCATCGGGCTCACCGTTGTCTGGCGCGCGACCTCGGACGGCACCGATTCCGGCTGGCTCGGGCCTCTCTACGCTGAGAAGGCGGACCCCGGCACGACGCAGTTCATCCCCCGCCCCGACTGGTACTTCTACTTCCTCTTCTACCTCCTGAGGATCTTCAAGTGGCCGGAGTCGGTCTTCCTCGCCACCGTCGGGATCCCGACGATCCTGCTGATCCTGCTCGTCTCGATGCCGTTCGTGGACGTGCGTCGCGAGCGCAGGCTCTCGCGGCGGCCCGTCGCCGTCGTCGCCTCGGTGCTCGTCGTCATCTCGATGGGAGTGCTCACGTGGAAGGGCGCGACGGCAAAGGAGTCGCTCGGCAGCGAGGTGATCGAGGCCGTGCCCGAGTGGGCCGACAGGCAGGGCTTCGCCGAGAACACGAATGCGGTCGCCGGCGCGAAGCTCTTCGCACAGTCGGGCTGTCTCACCTGCCACCTCTATCTCGGCGCCGGCTCGGCGAACCTCGGCGCGCCGGACCTCACGGAGGAGGGGGCGAAGGGCAAGGGCGAGCAGTTCCAGCTCGACCACCTGAAATGCCCGAGCTGCACGACGCCGGGCTCGGCGATGCCCGGATTCGCCTCGCTCGGAGACGAGAACCTGAAGCAGATCGCGGTCTTCCTCGAGGCCTCGAAGGGGGCCAAGAAGGAATGACCCGATGCGCGTCTTCCTCGGCATAACAGGCGCCTCCGGCGCTCCGTACGCGGAGCGGCTGCTGCGCGCGCTCGCGGACTCCGGCTGTGAGGTCGGACTGTCGGCCTCCGCCTCGGGGATCGAGGTGCTCGCGACCGAGCTGTACGAGGACCCGAGCCTGCCGCGGGAGGAGGTGCTGCGGCGCTTCACCGAGCCGGCGGGCGCCGCGGTCACGGTCTACAGGCCCGATGACTACTCCAGTCCGTATGCGAGCGGCTCGGCCAAGGTGGACGCCTACGTCATCTGCCCGTGTTCGATGTCCACCGTCGGCACGCTCGCCGCCGGGGCGATGGCGAACCTCATCCACCGCGCCGCGTCGGTGGCGCTGAAGGAGCGACGCACGCTCGTCCTCGTGCCGCGCGAGACGCCACTCTCGTCGATCCATCTCGACGGCCTCTCGCGGCTCCAGCAGGCCGGCGCCGTGATCCTGTTCGCCGCGCCGGGCTTCTACCACGGAGCACAGACGATCGGCGACCTCGTGGACTTCGTCGTCGCCCGCTGCCTCGATCAGCTCGGGCTGGACAATGCGCTCGTCCGCCGGTGGGGCGAATGACCCACGAGTCCGGCACGCTTCCGGCCGACGGCGTTCGGTCGATGTTCGATCGGATCGCGCCCGTCTACGACGTGATGAATCGGCTGATGACCGGCGGGCTCGACCAGCGCTGGCGGCGCCTGACGGTGCGCGCCGTCGTCCGCCCGGGCGACCGGGTGCTGGACGCGTGCTGCGGCACCGGCGATCTCGCGCTCGCTGCCTCCCGCACTGGAGCAACCGTGACCGGGCTCGACTTCTCGGAGCAGATGCTCGCGCGCGCCCGGCGCAAGTCCGCCGCCGTCGAGTGGGTGCGGGGGGACATGCTCGCGCTCCCGTTCCCCGACGCCGCCTTCGATGCGGTCACCGTGGGTTTCGGGGTGCGCAACGTCGCGGACCTCGAGGCGGGCCTGCGCGAGCTGCGGCGGGTCCTCCGGCCCGGCGGGAGGCTCGGGATCCTGGAGATCACGAGGCCGCCGGGGGTGCTGCGGGTGTTCTTCCGGCTCTGGTTCGACGTGCTCGTGCCGCTCGCCGGCAGGCTCCTGCCCGGTGGCAAGGCCTACACGTACCTGCCCGCGAGCGTGCGTCGCTTCCCCGCCCCGGATGACCTGGCGGAGGTGCTGCGCGAGGCGGGGTTCGCAGGGATCGAGTACCGGCGGCTTGCGGGCGGCATCGTCGCGCTGCACACGGGAGCGGCGGCCTGACCCCGTTCACCGCCGCTCCGCAGACGCCCGGGCTCGGCGAGTACCTCGAGCGGGTCGAGCTGAGACTCGCAGAGGCCGTGGCCGGCCACCCCGGCGTCGTGGCGCGTGTGGGCGCCGACGCGCTCGCGGCGGGCGGCAAGCGCCTGCGGCCGGTGCTCGCCTACCTCTCCGCGCCGGCCGGCGCGGCAGACCCCGTGGCCGCCGGCGTCGCGGTCGAGCTCGTGCACATGGCGACGCTCGTCCACGACGACCTGATCGATCGCGCGGCCGTGCGTCGCGGCCGCGCCGCCGCGTGGACGGCGCACGGCCCGAGCGCTGCCTGCGCCGCCGGCGACTATCTGTTCGCTCGCGCTTTTGCCGAGCTGGCGGGCGAAGGGGACGAGCGCGGCGTCGCCTTGCTCGCCGACGCCTCGCTCGGGCTCGCACGCGGCGAAGCCATGCAGCGCCGCCAGCGGCACGATCCGGCCACGACTGTCGAGGCGTACCTGGAGCGCTGCGCGCTGAAGACCGGGAAGCTGTTCGAGGCGGCGTGCCTGCTTCCCGGCGGCAGCGCCGCCTTCGGGCTGAACCTCGGCGTCGCCTTTCAGATCGCCGACGACATTCTCGACTGCTCGGGTGAGACGATCGAGACCGGGAAGATCCCCGGCACCGACCTGCGCGACGGCACGCCGACACTGCCGCTGCTCTACGCCGCCGCCGAGGACGAGGTCGTCCGTGCCGCCCTCGCCGGCGGCCCACTCGCAGGCGCGCTCGTCCGCGTCGTGGCGACCGGCGCGCTGGAGCGCTCGCGCGAGGTCGCCCTCGACTACGCTTCGAGAGCGCGGGCTTCCCTCGACGGCGAGTTTCACCGGGACGAGCTCGAGGCCCTCGCGCACGCAGTGGTGAATCGCAAGCGCTGATGGCCGTTCTCGACCGCACATCCACGCTCGATCCGATCCGGGAGAAGATCGAGGCCGGAGAGCGCCTCGACCTCGAGGACGGGATCGCGCTGCTCGAGTCCGACGATCTCCTCGGCCTGGGCGAGCTCGCCGACCTTGCCCGCCGCCTGCGCGGGGGAACCGACGAGGTCTACTTCGTCCAGAACCTCTATCTCAACCAGACGAACGTCTGCCGGGTGAAGTGCAAGTTCTGCGCCTTCGCGGCGACGGCCAAGCAGGAGCACGCCTACACCGTCTCGCCGGATGACCTTGTCGCCGACGCCGTCTCGCAGCGCGAGGTCACAGGCTTCACGGAGATCCACATGGTGAACGGCGAGAGCCCGCACGTGGACTTCGCCTTCTACGTCGACACGATCCGCAAGCTGCACGAGGCCCTGCCGGACGTGTACCTCAAGTGTTACACGGCGTCCGAGATCCACCACATGACGACGCTCTCGGGACTCTCACACGAGGAGGTGCTGCGGGAGCTGAAGTCGGCCGGGCTCGGGGCGCTGACGGGCGGTGGTGCGGAGGTCTTCGCCGCCCGCGTGCGCAAGCTCGTCGCGCCGGGCAAGGAGGACCCCGAGATCTGGTTCCACACCCATGACACCGCGCACCGGATGGGGATCCCGACCCACTGCACGCTGCTCTACGGCCATGTCGAGACGTACGAGGAGCGGATCGACCACCTGCTGCGGCTGCGCGAGCAGCAGGACAAGACGGGCGGCTTCCTCGCTTTCATCCCGCTCGCCTTCCACCCCGAGAACACGGTCTTCGAGCGGCGCGGCTTCCGGCACACGACCGGTGCCGACGACCTGAAGATGATCGCCGTCTCACGACTGCTGCTGGACAACATCGCGAACATCAAGGCCTACTGGATCATGATGGGCATGCCGCTGGCGGCGATCGCGCTGCACTTCGGCGCCAACGACGTCCAGGGCACCGTCGTGCGCGAGACGATCTTCCACGCCGCCGGCGCCGTCACCGAGACCGAGCAGAAGATCGAGCAGCTCGTGCGGTTCGTGCGCGAGGCGGGGCGGATCCCCGTGCAGCGCGACACGCTCTACAACGCGCTTCGGCGCTACGACGGATGATCCGTCTCGGCCGCATCTCGTACGTGAACATGGCGCCGGTCTTCTACCGGCTGCAGGTCGAAGTCGAGGAGATCAGCGGCGTCCCAACGGAGCTGAACCGGCTGCTCGTCACGGGCGCGCTCGACGTGGCGCCGATCTCCTCGATCGAGTACGCCCGCCACGCCGACACGTTGCGACTCCTGCCCCGCCTCTGTGTCTCCTCCGAGGGGGCGGTGGACTCGATCCAGCTCGTCTCCCGCACCCCGCTCGCCCAGATCCGCTCGGTGGCCGTGACGCCGGAGAGCGCGACCTCGGTCGTGCTGACGCGGGTGCTGCTGCCGAAGGCCGAGCTCGTGCCGCTCGGCGAGGAAGCGGACGCGAAGCTGCTGATCGGCGACGCCGCGCTGAAGTCGGCCT
The DNA here is from genome assembly GCA_964351025.1 of uncultured Gaiellales bacterium. GTDB lineage: Bacteria > Actinomycetota > Thermoleophilia > Gaiellales > Gaiellaceae > CAYGLV01. The sequence goes on from CAYGLV010000009.1 coordinate 33,768, forward strand.
TCGAGGACCCGACCCCACACCACGATCTCGGTCGCCTTTGGCTCGAGAAGACGGGGTTGCCGATGGTGTTCGCCGTCTGGGCCGCGCCCGAGCCCGTCGCGACCGGCCTCCCCGAGCTCGAGCACGCGCTCGTCGCCTCGGTGCGGTTCGCCCGCTCGGAGCCCGAGCGGCTCGCGTACGAGGCGAGCGAGCGCTACGGATACCCGCCCGGGTTCCTCGCCCGGTACTTCGAGAAGCTCCGCTACAGCTTCGGCCCACGCGAGCGCGCCGGCCTCTACACGTTCTTCGAGATGGCACGCGACGTCGGCGAGCTCGAGCACGTGCCCGAGCTGCGCTTCGTGCACTCGAAGCAGGTGCTACCGGCGTGAGCGTCGCGGTTCGGAACACGGCCGTCGCCGAGGTGCTCGAGAAGGCGCTCGACGGTGAGCGCCTGTCCGACGAGGAGGCGTTGACGCTCCTCCGCTCGCGCGATCTCGTCTCGGTGGGGCGGGTCGCCAACGAGCTGCGGGAGCGGAAGACCGACCCCGACCGCGTCACATTCATCATCGACCGCAATCTCAACTACACGAACATCTGCGTCACCGATTGCGACTTCTGTGCCTTCTACCGGCGTCCCGGCGACATGAGCGAGGGCTACCTGCTGCCGAAGCCGGTGATCTTCAAGAAGATCGAGGAGACCCTGGCGATCGGCGGCACCGGCGTCCTGATGCAGGGTGGCCACCACCCCGACCTCGGAATCGACTACTACGAGGATCTCTTCCGCTCGATCAAGAGCCGCTACAAGGTGCATCTGCACGCGCTCTCGCCGCCCGAGGTGCAGCACATCGCCCGGCGCTCGAAGCTGACGACGTGGGAGGCGCTGCAGCGGCTGCGCGACTCGGGGCTCGACTCGCTCCCCGGCGGCGGCGGCGAGATCCTCGTCGACCGCGTGCGCGCGATCATCGCCCCGAAGAAGACGAAGTCGGACGAGTGGCTCGGCGTGATGCGCGAGGCGCAGCGGCTCGGCATGTCCACGACCGCGACGATGATGTACGGCCACGTCGAGACGCTCGAGGAGCGCGTCGAGCACATGCGGCGCATCCGGGAGCTGCAAGACGAGCTGCGCGGCTTCCGCGCGTTCATCTCCTGGACGTTCCAGCGCGACGGCAACCGGCTCGACGCCGAGGTGCCGGACGAGACACGGCCGACCTCGTTCGACTACCTGCTGACGCAGGCGGTGTCGCGCATCTATCTCGACAACGTGGATCACATCCAGTCGTCGTGGGTGACGCAGGGGTTGAAAGTCGGCCAGGTGGCGCTCGGCTTCGGCGCCGACGACATGGGCTCGGTCATGATCGAGGAGAACGTCGTCTCGGCGGCCGGGACGACCTACCGGACGTCGGCGGACGAGCTGGCGCACCTGATCCGGGCGCTGGGCAAGACTCCGGTGCAGCGCGACACGCTGTACCGCGAGGTCAGGGTCTGGGCCTAGCCTCCGGCCCCGCCGCCCCGAGTCAGGGGGCCGTGGTCATGCCGGTCATCGTGCCGCCCTCGGTGTGCGTGTCCGATCCGGCCGTTGCCCCGCTCGACTCGCTGTGCAGGTAGGCGATCAGGTCTGGCATCTCGTCGTCCTGGAAGCTCGGAAACGGAATGCCTTCCTCCTCGAAGTGCGGGAGCATGGCGGGCAGGTGGTTCCAGATCCGGCCCGACATGATCGCGACGTCGCGCCCCGAGAGGTGGCCGCTCATGAAGTCCAGCGGCGGCGCGTCCGTGCCACCCTTGCCGGCGTACGAGTGGCAGTCGGCGCAGCCCTTCGACTCGAACAGCGCTGCGCCCTTGGCCGGGTCGCCGAACGCTTCGGGCGGCAGTCCCTCGCCGACATGACCTGAGGTGTCCGTCGCGAGCGCCTCGCCGCCGCTGTCGTCGCCCCATTCGTTCCCGACGGCGAAGCCGCCGATCGCCGCACCGAAGATCAGCGCGAGCGCGACGAGCACGATCGCCGCCTCGACGGCATGTGACGAATGCCGCTTCATGCGCATGACCCTAAACGGATGTGTGCTCGCCTGCAAGCCCGACGTGGCGCGACCGCTGTCGCTTCACGAGACCTTCACGCCCGTAGCAGAACATGCTCCGGTGCGCCTCCCGGCTGTCCCCGATCGGCGGAGGAGGCGCTTCCCATGTCGCGCAAGCTGAGACTCCCGCATTCACTCTCGGCCGCCCGCCTGCTTGCCGTCGTGGCACTCTCGATGCTCGCCGCATCGGTTGCGGGCGGCGCGCGCGCGGACTCGACCGATCAGCGCCGCTACGAGGTAAAGACTCGCCTCTCGGAGGCGCGCGTGCAGATTGCGCGGGCGCGCAGCGGCGAGCAGGCGCTCGCGCGCGAGATCGCCGCCGAGAGCGACGCGATCGTGGCCGCCGGGACGCGCGCGGCAAGTCTCGGAGCCGATGTCGCGGAGCTCGAGTCCCGGCTTGCCGGCTCGCGCGCGAGACTTGCGACGCTCACGCGGCGCCTCGAGGAGCAGAGCGACCGCCTCGGTGGGCTCCGGCGTGACCTCGCGACCGCGCAGAGACTCCTCGCCACACGACTCGTCGAGATCTACACGTCTGAGCGGCCCGAGCTGATCGATGTCGCGCTCGGCGCGGAGAGCCTCGGCTCGCTCGTCGAGGGGGTGGAGTACTACGCCGCACTCGCCGAGCAGGACGCGTACGTCGTCACCCAGGTGCGCGTGAGCCGGGCGGCCGTCGCACGCGCGCGTGCCCTCACGGCGCGGCTGCGCGCCGGGCAGGCGACGACGACCGAGCGGCTCGCGCGGGCCGCGGCTGCCCGGCGCGTCGCCTACTCAAACCTCGTTGCTGAGCGCGACCGGCTGGGCTCACTCCGGCAGGAGCGGCAGCGCTCGCTCTCCCAGATCGAGGTGAGCCGTGAGGAGTGGGAGGCCGAGGCTCGAGAGCTCGAGACTGAGAGCGCGCGGCTCGCCTCGATCATCTCTGCGTCGTCTGCCCCGGCGTCACCCGCTCCGCCGGAGGGGCAGCCACCGAGCTCGTCCGGATTCCTCTGGCCCGTCCGTGGCAGCGTCGTCTCGCCTTTCGGCCCTCGCTGGGGCCGGCTCCACGCCGGGATCGACATCAGCGCACCCGCCGGGACGCCGATCGTTGTATCTGCCGCCGGTACCGTCATCTACTCGGGTGCGATGAGCGGGTACGGGTACCTCGTCGTGATTCAGCACGCCGGCGGCATCGCGACCGCGTACGCGCACAACTCGAGCAACGCGGTCTCGGTCGGCCAGTCCGTCGCCCAGGGACAGGTGATCGCGTCCGTCGGCTGCACGGGGCGCTGCTTCGGCGACCACGTGCACTTCGAGGTTCGAGTGAACGGAAGCCCGGTCGACCCGATGGGCTATCTGTAGCGGGCGGTCGCCCAGGCTAGGGCATCGAGCCGCTGGGCATCGTCTGGCCGCTGGGCATCGTCATCATCGGCTCGGTCATCGTCGTGCCGCCCGGCATGGTGTGGACGTTTCCGTTCGAGTCTCCGCCTGTGAAGGCCAGTGTGCCGACAAGGACGCCGGCAAAGAGCACGATCGCGCCGACGATGACGGCAAGGATCTGCTTCGACATCTTCTGCTGGTTCCTTTCGGTCGCTTAGGCGGAGACGTCGACGACGAGGATCAGCCCGCCGGGATCGTCGCCGTTGTTCGTCAGGTGGTGGCCGATGTGGCAGTGGAAGACCCACTTGCCCGGCTCGGTTGCCGTGAAGGCGATGTCGTAGCGCTCACCGGGGGCGACCTGGATCACGTCGTTGCCGTACTGCGCCGCCGCGGGCACCGGGTGCCCGTCCTTGGCGACGACGCGGAAGTCGGTTCCGTGCAGGTGCATCGGGTGCTCGAACTGGCCGGCGCCGACCAGGCGAAGGAGAACGCGGTCGCCGCGCTTTGCCTTGATCGTCTCGGTCGCCGGGAAGCTCTTGCCGTTGAGCGTGAAGTAGTTCGGGAACGAACCTTCCATCTCCATCGGCGGGCGCGTCTCGCCCGTGCCGGGGTCAAGATTCCACTCGCTGATCATCACGGTGCGCTCGATGTCGTAGGCGATCCGGTCCGGCTCCTCGATGACGAACGCACCCGCGAGGCCGAGGCCGACCTGACGGTCCTCCTCGAAATGGGAGTGGTAGAGGAAGGTGCCGCCCTTCGAAACGCGGCCGGCGGGGATCGCGTCGAATTCGTACGTGAAGGTTGCGCCCGGCTCGATCGGATCCTGCGTCACGCCAGGAACGCCGTCCATCGCGTTCGGCACGGCTATCCCGTGCCAGTGGACGGTCGTCGGCTCGGGCAGGCGGTTCTTGACGATGACGCGCACACGCGTGCCGTACGGCACGCGGAGCTCGGGTCCTGGGACGGTTCCGTTGTACGTCCACGCCGTCACCTTCGTGCCCGGCAGGATCTCCCACCGGACCGGCCTTGTCTCGAGCTCGAAGACCCAGACGCCGTTCTCGATCCGCGCCTTCAGCACCTCGCCGCCGCGGGTCGCGGTCGCGTCCGGCACGTTCTCCGTTGACGCAGCGGCGCCGTGTGCCTCCATCGAGCCACCCATCGTCATCGCCATCTCGTCGGCTACGGACGATGCCCCACCGTCGCCGGCGCGGACGATCGCGACGACGGCGAGCGCGAGGGCGAGCGCGGCGGAGAGGATCGCGGCAGATGCGATCCAGAAGGTCGAGCGTGGGTTCATCGAGCGGCCTCCGGTCGAGTAAGGGTCGGTCGCAAGGTACGAGCGGGTTGTGAAGAGCGGATGAAGCGTCCCCCGGCGCTACCCTTCGTTGCATGCTTCGCCGACTCGCGCCGCTCGCCCTCGTCCTCCTCGCCACCGCCTGCGGCGGGTCAGGGAAGGACGCGGCGGCGCCGCTTCAGCTCGCCGACTCGGGGCCGGTGCACGTGCACGGCCTCGGCGTCGATCCGGCCGACGGCACGCTCTACATCGCCACCCATACGGGGCTCTGGCGCTCTCCGAAAGGCGACCTGACGGCGCGCCGGGTGACGGACGACCGCCGGGACACGATGGGCTTCACCGTCGTCGGGCCAGGGTCCTTCATCGGCTCGGGACACCCCGACCTGCGCGAGGCCGTGGCGAAGCAGTTGCCGCCTCACCTTGGGTTGATCGCCTCCGGTGACGCTGGGAAGACATGGCGCAACGTGTCGCTTCTCGGTGAAGCCGACCTTCACGTCCTCCGCGCAGCCGGCAAGCGCGTGTACGGGTGGGACGCGTCGAACGGGCGACTGCTCGTGAGCGCCGACGGCGGCGAGAGCTGGACTAGCCGTCCCGTCCCCGCGCCGTTACTCGATCTTGCGCCCGATCCGTCGCAGCCACGGCGGGCCGTCGCCTCGACGGAGCAGGGCCTGTTCGCATCGGCGGACGCAGGCCGGAGCTGGAAACGGCTCTCGGGCGAGCTCGGTCTGCTCGCCTGGCCACGCGTGGGACGGCTGTTCCGGGTCGCGGGAACCGGCCGAGTGTTCGTCAGCAGTGACGGCGGGAAGACCTGGCAGCCGCGTGGCGACGTCGGCGGCGAGCCGGCAGCCCTCAGCACGGGCCCGGCTGGGGAGCTCTATGTCGCCTTGCACGACGGTCCGATCAAGACGTCCGCCGACGGGACTCGCTGGACGGTTCGTCTAGAGCAGTAGATCGCGTTCACGGCATCGACCGGACGGCCTTCGCAGCTTCTTCATCGCCGCGGGCGAGCATCGGGGACGTGGACGACAGTTCCTACGGCATCTGGGCCTTCGTTGTGCTGAACGTCGCGCTTTTCGGCGGGTTCGTCTACGCGTTCCTGCGACCGGCACGCCGTCGTGAGTGGCGCTCGCTGGGAGTCTTCGCGGCCTTCATCGTCGCCCTGTTCACGGAGATGTACGGCTTCCCGCTTACGATCTATCTCTTGAGTGGGCTGCTCGGACGCTCGTATCCGGTGATCGATCCCTTTTCGCACAAGTTCGGGCACCTGTGGGCTGTCGCGCTCGGCGGGTCGAACTTCGTCTGGGGGTTCGTCATGGTCGTGAGCTCCGTGCTGATCTACGCCAGCCTTGCGGTGATGTGGAGCTCGTGGCGTCGCATCCACGCCGCGAACGGCGCGCTCGTCACCGACGGCCCGTACGCCCGCGTCCGCCATCCGCAGTACGTAGCCCTCGTCGTCCTCGTGGCCGGGTTCCTTCTCCAGTGGCCGACGATCCTGACCGTGCTGATGGCGCCCGTCCTCATCCGCACCTACGTCCGGCTCGCGCGCCGCGAGGAGCAGGAGCTGGCCGAACGGTTCGACAGCGAGTACCGCTCCTATTCCGAGCATGTGCCGGCGTTCTTTCCGCGCCTCGAGGGCGCATAGGTTCTCGCTCGACGTCGCGACTGGCGCTGCGGTCAGGCGGGGGCAAGCATTCGGTCGGCCGCGGGCAGCGAGACGACGAAACGGCTGCCGCATCCCGGGCCGCCGCTCTCGGCGTGCAGCCGGCCGCCGTGCGCTTCGACGATCGCGCGGGCGATCGTCAGCCCGATCCCGCTGCCGCCCTGCGCGCGCGCTCGTGCCGGGTCGGCGCGGTAGAAGCGCTCGAACACGCGCTCGAGGTGCTCGGGCGCGAGCCCCTCGCCGGTGTCGGTGACGGTGAGCACCACGCCGTGCTCACTGCGGTCCGCAGCGAGCGTGACCCGACCTCCCGGGGGCGTGTGGCGCAGCGAGTTCTGCAGGAGGTTCGCGAGCACCTCGCCGATACGGTCCGCGTCAGCGCGCACGTCCGGCGTCCTGGCGCTGACGGAGCGTTCGAGCCCGACGCCCTTCTCGGCGTAGGTGGGCTGCGCTGAGGCGATGGCGGCGTCGACGAGCGCGGCCGGGCCGACGCGCGCGAGGCGGAGATCGAGCTGCCGTTCTTCGGCCTTCGAGACCTTCTGCAGGTCGCCGACGAGCCGGCCGAGCCGGCGCGACTCCGTTTGCATGACGCCCCACGTCTTCTCGCTCGGCGAGATGATCCCGTCAGTCAGTCCCTCGATGTAGCCCTCGAGGGTCGCGAGCGGCGTGCGCAGCTCGTGCGCGACGTCGTTGAGGAGCCGCCGCCGGCGCTCCTCCGCGGACTCGAGGGAGGTCGCCATCGTGTTGAAGGCGGCTCCGAGCTGCGCCAGCTCGTCGGCACCCGTGACGGGGACGCGCTCGCCGTAGTGTCCCTGCGCAACGCGCTCCGCGCTCGCCGCGAGCCCCGCGATCGGACGCACGATCCGGCGCGAGAGGAACAGGCTGACCGCGGCCGCCGTCAGTGCCGCCCCTCCGATCGCGAGCACGAGAGCGAGCAGGACGGCGTCGCCGAACGCCTCGTCGAGATGTCGCTGCACATCGGGTGGAACGAGGCCGAGCGCATCGCGAACGTGGGTGTGGAAGAGCTTGGGGGCGATCGAAAGTGCGACGAGCCCGAGCGTGATGCTGCCCGCGACGATCACGAGCACCTGTGCCGCGAAGAGCTTGGCTGTGAGGCTGCGCTTGATCACGAGCCGCGGCCCATGCGGTAGCCGACGCCGCGCACCGTGAGGACGTATCGCGGCGCAGCGCCGTCGTCGCCGAGCTTCCGGCGCAGATTGGCGACGTGAACGTCCACGACGTGCTCGTCACCGAACCAGCTCGGCCCCCAGATGCGCTCCAGCAGCTGGCGGCGGGAGAAGGCGACGCGCGGCTGCCCCGAGAGCGCGTCGAGCAGCTCGAACTCCAGCCGAGTCAGTGCGACGGGATCGCTGCCGACCCGCGCCTCGCGGGCAAGCGGGTCGATGACCAGGTCGCCGAAGCGCCGGGCGACGTCCTGCTCTTCCGGGCGCGCCCGCGGCCGCCGGAACATCGCGCGGATCCTCGCGATCAGCTCGCCGGGCGAAAACGGCTTCGTCATGTAGTCGTCGGCGCCCGTGGAGAGGCCGATGATCTTGTCGAGCTCCTCGGCGCGGGCCGTCAGCATCACGATGTACGCGTCGCTGAAGGCGCGGATGCGACGGCATGTCTCGATGCCGTCGAGCTCGGGCAGCATCAGGTCGAGCACGATCACGTCGGGGTCGAGCTCGCGCGCGAGCTCGACGGCGCTTGCGCCGTCCCCCGCCGCCGTCACCTCGAACCCCTCGCGCTCCAGGTAGCCGCGGACGAGCTCGACGAGCGGAGCCTCGTCGTCGACCACCAGGGCGCGGAGACGGGCGGGCCTCGGCCCGCCCGTCGAGTGCGAAGGGAGACTCACCCGTTCATGCGTCCATCGAGACGAAGCGCCCGTGCCACCAGTGATACCAGACTGCTCCGGTAGTCGCGTGTACGGAGAGCATTCCGGTGACCTTCCCGTCTTGAAGCGTGTGGAGGGTGTAGTAGCCGGGGAACTGGTCCGCCTCGGCGACCGTAAGGGCGGGATCCTGGGCCTCGATGAAGCGCTGGGCGATCACCTCGGCCTCTGCGGCCGTCACCTCCCCGTCCTGCGCCTCGCGCGCCAGCGGCTCGCCGGCGCCGCCCATCATGCCGGCTCCATCCATCATCCCGCCTCCCATCCCGGAGCCGCCCATCATGCCGCCGCCCATCATCCCCGAGCCGCCGCGAAGGCGGAAGTCGCTCATCATCCCGAAGCGGGTGTTCCACATCATCGCGGGCCCGTACTCGAGCCAGACGGCACCGCTGGAGGGATCGACGAGCACCTCGGTCGCCGGCTGTCCCTTTTCCTCGAGCTCGGCGTAGTAGCCGTTCGCGAAGCGCATCACCTCACCGACCCCGAGGTCGAGGCGATCGGCGAAGCGCTGAGCCTGCCGCCGCGCGCCGGCGAGGTCGCGTACCGGCTCGCCGCGACCGCTCGAGGCGTAGCCCATCATTCCCGAGCCGTAGCGGCTCATCATCCAGCCGTTGCCGCCGCTCCCGTCGCGGGTCGCCGCCCAGGCGACCGACCCGACGAGCGCCGCGATCGCGACCACGAGCACGCCGAGGGCGAGACCGTTGACCTTCTTCATCGTGCTCACACCCTTTCGGCGCGAGCAGCCCGCAGCTTCGCGCGCAGGTCGTCGTAGGCCGCCGGGTCGATCTCGCCGCGTGCGAGGCGCCGGTCGAGGATCTCCTCGGGGCGCTCGGGCGCGCTGTCCGCGCGGCCGGCTCGTCCGGGGAACAGGTTCGCGACCGCCCAGACGATCAGCGCGACGATGCCGACCCAGAGGAAAGTCATCACGATCCAGCCGAAGACGCCCATGCCGTTGTCCCATCCGTCCATCATCGTGGGGCTCCTTTCATCGAGTTCACGAACCGAGGATCGAGGAGGCGGATCAACGTCGTCCGTGGGCCGCGGTCAAGATTCGATCAAGGGCTCCCGGCGCATCGAGTTCGCCGTTTCTTCATCCGGCCCTGCGACGGTTTCCGCGTCGGCGACGGGCCCGCATGATCTCCCCTGACTCGTCGCTCGACGCACGAGCGCACGTCGCCGCCCGGCAGATCAAGAGGAGCCGTCGGCTCCTCTTGATCGTGCGAGCAGACGAGGCCGCGCCCCGCTAGGTGCCGTCCATTTCCATGGTCGGCATTTCGTCGCCATCCTCGTGCGGCAGGGGGAGCTCGATCTTCCCGGCAGGCCCGGAGGTAATGGCGAACGGCGAGAAGCTGATGCCGTTCGGCTTCAAGCCGACAAGGATGCGGGCGACGACCTTCTGCTCGGAGAGGTCGAGCACGGCGACGTCGTTCCCGTAGATGTTGCTGATATAGGCATGGCGGCTCGACGGGTCGATCACCACGCCGTGCGCGCCCTGACCGGTTTCGACGGTCCTGACGACCTTGAACGTCGTGGTATCGATGATCGAGACGGTCGTGCTCGGCTCCTCCTCCGTCCCCTGGTTCGCGGCGAGCAGGTACCGCCCGTCGGGACTGACGTAGACCTGGATCGGCCCGACTCCGACCTCGACCTTGCCGACGAGCTCGCGCTTGGCGACGTCCACCTTGGCGACCGCATTCTCGCCGTTCACCGACGAGTAGACGAAGCGTCCGTCCGGCGAGAAGGCGACCTGCACGGGCGCCTGTCCGACCTCGACATCGCCGACGTTCGTGCGCGTCGCGGTGTCGATCACGCTCAGGCTCGTCCCCTTCGCGTTGGCGACGTAGACCCACTTCCCGTCGGGACTCGGCCTCAGGCCGTGCGGGTAGGCTCCGACCCGGATGGCGGCGACGGCCTTCATGGTCGCGATGTCGATCGCCGACACTGTGTCGTCCCCGCCGTTCGTCGTGTACGCCGTTCGGCCGTCCGGGGTCACGACGACGTGGGCCGGCTCGTTGCCCGTCGGAACGGTGCCGTGCAGGCTGAGGCCTTGCGCGTCGACCATGACCGCCAGCGAGTCATGGCCGCTCACGGCCCAGACGCTCTTCCCGTCGGGCGATACCTGGAGGTTGTGGGGTCCCTCGATTCCGGTCAGCGTCGTCACGACCTCGTTTCGGCCGGCGTCGATCGCGGTGAGGCTGGCCCCGTCCTCGTTCGCGACCCAGACCGTGCCGGTCACCATTCCGTCGTGCCGGCCGGCGGCGGGCTCGGAGCCTCGGTTTGTGGCGACCACGACGCCGATGGCGACCGCCGCCGCGACGAGGACGGCCGCCGCCGCGACGAGAGACGTCCGCCTGCTCACCTTCGCCACCTAATGGTGCTGCTGCATGTGCAGCACCATGACGCCGAAGTTCCGGAACGTCATTCCCATGCAGGTGACGGCCGGTGCGTTCTCACGCGGGCCGAGGTGCTCCTGCGCGCACATGGCGACGTGGCGGCCGAACTCGCTTGGGGTGGGCGCTGCGAGCGCGCTCGGCGCTCCGGCGACCGCGACGACGGCCGTCGCTGCGACTGCGGCGGCGAGGCGGATTGGATGTTGCATGTCGTGCTCCTTCTTCTAGAGGCTGGGAATGTCGGCGAAGAGCTTGTCGGGCTTCACGTACATCGTTGGATCCGACCCGAGCCAGTAGTCACGGCGCCAGCGGATCACTCCCTGGCGGTCGACGAGGATGAACGTGTGGCCGGCGGTGTTCGGGTGCATCCCCTGGCCGAGCACGTCGTAGGCGCCGGACATGTCACGGTCATCGTCGGCGATCAGCGGCGTCGAGAGGCGGTACGTCGACGCGGCCTTCTGCGCGTCTTCGGGCTTGTCGTTCGTGATGTTGACGAGCACGAGCCCGCGTCGCTTCAGGTCGGCGTCCCGCGCCTCGAGCGCCTGGATCTGCTGGAAGCACGCTTGGCACATGACCCCTTCACTGAAGAAGAGAAGGACGTTCTTGCCGCGCAGCAGCTCGCTCGAGACCGGCTCTCCGGTGATCGCGTTGCGCTCGTCGAACGCCGGTGCCGGCTTGTTCAGCTGCGAGACGGTCGGTGCGGACGCTTGCTGCCCGCGCCCGAGCAGCACGAACGTCACGGCGAGCGCCGCGATCCCGAGAGCGGCTGCAGAGACCGTTATGCGGCTCGGCCGGCTGCGCTCGTTCGTGGCCCGCCGTTTCGGGTGCGGCCGTGCGGGCTTGGCTTCGAATTCCTTCCTGTTCATAAGGCTCGTTCCCCTTTGGGTTTGAAGACGGCGTACGCCAGGAGCGCCACGACCGCTGCGAGCACCGGCCAGGCGACGGTGTTCGGGACCTCCCCGAGGCGGACGGCAAGACGGCCGACCAGAGCACCGAGGTCGCGCTGGAAGCTGGGTGCCGTCTCGGCGCGCCCGGTGAGGGCGAGGCCGACGAAGAGGACGCCGAAGGCGAGGAAGATCGCGCTGCCTGCGAGCCGTGAGACGGTCGTGTCCTTCACGTAGCGACCGAGCCGGAGCACGACGCGCGGGTCGCGGACGCGGCGCTTTGCGCTGCCGAAGATGAGCGCGACTGGGAGCAGCGGCGCGACGAGGCCGAGGATGTAGGCACCTCCGAGGAACGCGCCGCCCCACCACGCGGAGCTCACCGCCGACAGGGCGACGGCACCGGCGAGGACCGGCGCGCAGCATGCGGTCGCCGCCCCCGAGAACGCTCCGAGCCCGAACACCGAGAGCGCCGAGCCCGTCAGCTCTGGCTGGGGGACAGGCAGCGAGAGCATCGTCCCGCGCCAGAGCGCGACCGCCACCGCGATCATCATCAGGCCGCCCAGGACGAACAGCTGCGGGTGCCAGCGCGAGACGAGCGACGCGAGCGCCGACGCGCCGAGCGTGATCGGCCAGACGACGACGGCGACGCCGGCGACGTAGACGGCGCTCAGGCGAGCCACGCGCCAGCGGCTGCCGCCCGAGACGGCCGCAAGGTAGGTCGGCAGCATCACGCCGGAGCAGCAGGGTGCGAAGAAAGCGACGAGCCCCGCGGCGAAGGCCGCCGCCGCCGAGCCGGCGAGCAGCGCCTCGCTCACGCGCCGAAGCCCTTGCGGAGCCGCTTTTCCGACAGCCGGCCGTAGGCGAGCAGCCGCCCGTCCTCGACGAGCGCAGGCAGGAAAGCAAGCGGGATCCCCCGCTCCGCGAGCGACTGCGCCTCGGCGCTTTCGACATCGACCGTCCGAACGGAGAGGGGAACGTCGTGGCCGATGCGATCCAGCACGCCCTGTGCGTGCTCGCAGAGGTGGCAGTCGCTCGCGGTGACCAGGGTGAGGTGGTGCACGCCGAAAGCGTCGGCAATCCGTGTGAAGGGGCGGTGAAGTCGCTGCGAAGATCCGGATCTTCTACGCATCCAACGAGTCGTGATCCCCGATGCGATCTCTTCATCCGATCTTCACACTGGGGGCCGAGAGTGACGCTCATGGAGCCGAACAAGAAGATCGTCGTGATCGACGACGAGCCGTCCGTGCAGGAGGTCGTTCGCGGCTACCTCGAAAAGGACGGCTACCACGTCTTCGTCGCCGGCAACGGGCGGGACGGGCTCGCGCTTGCCGAGCGGACGAAGCCCGGCCTCGTCGTGCTCGACCTGATGCTCCCCGACATCTCGGGCGAGGAGATCTGCCGCGAGATCCGCACCCGCTCAGACGTGCCCATCCTCATGCTCACAGCGAAGGCCGCCGAGGATGAGCGGGTCAACGGGCTTGCGCTCGGCGCCGACGACTACCTGACGAAGCCGTTCAGCCCGCGCGAGCTCGTCGCGCGTGTGCGTGCGATCCTGCGACGGACGCAGGGCGGCGAGACCCCGCTCGTCGAGACGCTCTCCTTCGACGACGGCCGGTTCGAAATCGACACGGTCGCGCACGAAGTGCGAATCGAGCGGCAGATCGTCGACCTGACTCCGAACGAGTACCGGCTGCTCGTCACACTCGCGCGCTACCCCGGCCGCGCGTACTCCCGATTCGAGCTGATCAACCACGTCCAGGGCTACGACTTCGACGGCTACGAGCGTACGATCGACGCGCACGTGAAGAACCTGCGCAAGAAGGTCGAGACCGACCCCAAGCATCCCCGGTACGTCGAGACTGTCTTCGGCGTCGGCTACCGGCTCGCCAAGCGGTGAGCTCGCTCGCGCGGGTCGGGCTGCGGACGCGGCTCGCGCTCGCGCTCGTCGGAATCGCCGTGCTCGCCGTCGGGCTTGCAACCCTGCTTGCGAACCGTGGTCTGCACCCACGCGTGGCCGGGGCGGCCGAAGCGCGGATTCAGCGCTCGGCCGAGCACATGGCCGAGGTAGCGGCGAACGTCTACGGCGAGGAAGGGGGCTGGACCTCCGGCGGCGTCGAGACGCTGGAGCACCTCGCCGACCTGAACCGGCTTGCCCTCCGTGTCTTCGGGCCCGACGGCGCCCGCATCGCCGCAGGCCATGCACATCCGGCGCTCGAGAATGCCGAGCTCAACGCCTCGGCTCCCGTCAGCGTAGGCAATCAGAGCGTCGGCCGCGTGCTCGTTGCGCCCCTCAGCGGGAAGCTTCTATCGCCCGAAGAGCAGCACCTGCAGGCGTCGCTCGACCGCCTTCACCTGATCGCCGGCGCGCTGGCCGTCGCGGCCGCACTGCTCGTTGCCTTCCTCCTCGCCCAGACGCTCTCCGGCCCACTTCGGCGGATCCGGCTGACAGCGCAACAGATCGAGCAGGGCGAGCTCGACGCACGGGTCGAGCTCGGCGGCGACGCCGAAGTGCGCGCGGTCGGCCACGCGCTCAACCGGCTCGCCGAGACGCTCCAACGCGAGGAGGAGCTGCGCAAGGTCAGCGTCGCCGACCTCGCGCACGAGCTGCGCACCCCCGTCTCGGGCCTGCTCTCACGCATCGAAGCGGCTCAGGACGGCGTACTTGCCGACACGGTGGCGAACCTGGAGGCGATGCACGCCGAGGCGCTTCGCTTGACGCGCTTGCTGGACGATCTCGTCCGCCTCGCCGAGGCGGAGAGGCCGGGCCTCCTGCTCGAGAAGCGGCACGTCGACCTCGCCGACGTCGCGCGCGAGGAGCTCGAGCGGTTCCGGCCGCGCTTCGCCGAGAAGGGAATCGAGGTCGAGGGGAGCTTCACACCCGCACCGGTGAACGGCGACCCAAAGCGGCTCGCCCAGGTCGCCACGAATCTCCTCTCGAACGCGCTTCGGTACACGGAGCCGGGCGGCCGCGTGCGCGTGCGCGCCGCGACGGAGCGCGGCTCGGCGCTCCTCGAAGTCGTCGATACGGGCATCGGGATCGCCCCCGACGACCTTAAGCACGTCTTCAAGCGCTTTTGGCGCGGAGAGAAGTCGCGCTCGCGTGCGACCGGCGGAACGGGGATCGGGCTTGCAATCGTGCAGGAACTCGTGCGCGCGCACGAGGGGCGAATCGATGTCGAGAGCGCGCCGGGGCGGGGATCGACCTTCCGCGTGCTCGTCCCCGTCGTCCACGGCGGTGCCCGCCCCGCCGTGCGCGACCGTTCGGTCTAGATCCTCGCCTCGCCTCGATCCGTGGGTTCTACGGATCTCGATCCGCGCGTTCACCGATGGCCGCGCTTGGCCCCTCCATAATACTCCCTAGGGGTATATGAGAAGGGAGTCTTCGTGAATACACCTGGGAGTGTGCTCTTGTCGCCGAGCGAGCCTGGCCACGTGCTCGAGGCGTTCGGCATCGCCAAGACCTACCGGACGGGCGCGTGGCCGAGACGCCGTTCCGTGCACGTGCTGCGCGGAGCCGACATCACCCTCCGGGCAGGCGAGGTCGTCGGCCTCGTCGGAGAGAACGGCTCGGGAAAGAGCACGCTGATGAAGATCCTCGTCGGCAGCCTCGACCGTGACGGAGGGGAGATCGAGCGTGCTGCGCGGATGGGCTACTGCCCGCAGGAGCCCATCCTGTACGCGCGCTTGACCTGCGACGAGCACTTCGAGCTCTTCGGCCGCGCATACGGGATGAGCATGAGCGACGTCGAGCGCTCGCGGAATGCGATCTACGAGGCGCTCGGCTTCGCAAGCTATGCCGACTCACGCGTCGCGGAGCTCTCGGGTGGGACGCGGGCGAAGCTCAACCTCGGGCTCGCGCTGCTTCCCGACCCCGATCTCCTGCTGCTCGACGAGCCCTACGCCGGCTTCGACTGGGAGACCTACCAGCACTTCTGGCAGCTCGTCGCCGAGCGCAGGGAGTCGGGCCGCTCGGTGTTGATCATCAGCCACTTCGTCGTCGACGAGGAGCGCTTCGACAGGATCGTTCAACTCCGAGACGGCAGGACGGTGGACGGATGAGCCGTGCGATGCTCACCCGGCGCTACTTCGCCGAGTACGCCCGCAGCCCGCTCAACCTGGTCCTGCTCGTCGTCGTTCCGGTCGTGTTCGTCACCCTGTCGGCTGGTGCGCTGGCGTCGTTCGCCGACCTGCTCGACGGTGCGGGAAACTCACGGGGCCTCAAGGCGAACACGGCCGGTTGGGCGGCCGCCTTCCTAGCCGGCGTCGCCGCCTACTTCCAGGTCTCGGGCTCGCGCGAGGCGGACCGACGGCTCGCTCTTGCCGGCCTCGGCGCTGGCCGCGTCGTTGCGGCGCGGCTCGCCTCGGGTCTTGCCCTTGCCCTGCTCGCCGCCACCGGCGCCCTGCTCGCGCTCGCGGTCCGCACCGGCCTCCCCGACCCGCTACGGACGCTCGCCGCCACGCTCATGTTCGCCGTCATCTATCTCGCGATCGGAGCACTCGTCGGTGTGCTCGTGCGCGACGAGGTGAACGGCTCGGTGACGATCCTCTTCATCTGGTTTCTCGACGTCTTTTTCGGCCCCACGATGAGCGGCAGCGACGCGCTCGTCACGCGACTCTTCCCCACGCACTTCGTGTCGCTGGTGATGGTCGATGCCAACTCGGGGCACGCCGGCCCGCTCTCCGATCTGGTCGTGGCGCTGGTCTGGACGGTTGGCTCGCTGCTCGTGGCAGCACTCGTCTTCGGGGCTGCGACGCGGCCGGCGCGCCTCGCGCGTCGCTCGGGAGGGTCGCTCGCCCGGCTCGTGGCCGGCCTGCGCTACGGCCTCCGCGAGTACCGGCGAAACACCGTCCTCTGGGCGCTGCTGGTCTCCGTCCCTCTTGTCTTCATCACACTCGCGATCGCCGTCACGCCTGATGGGCCGATGCCGGTCGAGCTCAACGAGAGCGGCCGGCACGCCGTTCAGACGCTGTCGATGGTCGATCTGCACGGGGCGATCATGGCCCCGATCGCGATCGCCTTCCTCGCCGGGCTCGCCGGGCTGTTCGTGGTTCTCGGTTCGGCAGAGGGCGACCGCAGGCTCGCCCTCGCGGGCTTCCGCGCACGAGAGGTGCTCGGCTTCCGCGTCGGGGTGGTTGCCGCGGCGACGCTGCTCGTGACAGCGGTCTCGCTCGCCGTCTCCGCGGTCGAGTTCAGTCCCGAGCAGTGGCTCGTCTTCGCGGGAGCGAACCTGCTCGTCGGTCTCACTTACGGGCTGATCGGTGTCGCTCTCGGACCGCTCGTCGGCCGGGTCGGCGGCCTCTACCTGATGTTCATGATCCCCTTCCTCGACGTCGGGCTTGCCCAGAACGTCATGTTCGACGCTGCGCCACCCGCCTGGGGACGGTTCATGCCCGCCTACGGCGGCGTGCGTGTCCTGATTGACGGTGCCTTCACCCCGAGCTTCGACGAGCTGGGCTCGCTCCTCCTCGGGCTCGGATGGCTGGGCGCCATCGCCATCGCCGCGCTCGCCGTCTTCCACCGGCTCGCGGAGCCCGAGCGCGCCTGACGGCCTCTTCACGCGATTCGCAATCGAGGTTCACAGGATCTTCGCTCGCTGACCGGATGATTCGGCTGGGATCCACGACGTGACCAAGCCAAGGAGTACCGATGAGCACCGTCCTGCTGCTTCTTCTTATTCTGGCCTGCCCGCTGATGATGATCTTCATGATGCGCGGCCACGGTCACGGCCACGGCGGCCACGACGGGGCCAACAGCCGAACCGACGGCATGCACGCGCACGATGAGCACCACCGCCACGACGACGAGTCGCTCGACGACCTCATGCGTCGCCGCGACGAGCTCGACGAGCGTATCGAGGCGCGCGAGCGTGAGGAGCGCGCCGGAGCCGGCGTCTAGCGATCGGCACGGTCCCGGCCCTCCGGTCTCGGGCTCCGTACCACGTCGCCTGGGCGGAGCGTGCCCTTCGGGGCGCCTGAGCTTCATCGAAACGGCAGAACGACTTCACAGGCGCTGCATCTGCCTGCAGCAAGCTCGCCGTGATGAACGAATCGACCAGAGGCCTCGCCGTTGCGGCAAAGCCGTCGACGGCGAAGGAGAAAGGGAGGTATCAGATGCGCACAGGCACCAGCAAGGGCGGCCACTCGCACGGCGCGGGCGGAGGGTGCTGCGGCGGCCACAACCACACGCACGGCTCGCCGGAAAAGGCGCGCGAGGAGGAGCAGAAGCCGCTCCACGGCGAGCCCGGATCGCAGGGGCACGACAGCGAGCCGGCTGCCGCAGGCGGCAAGCACGGGGGGTTGCGGAGTGCCCTCGCCGCGAAAGGAGGCATGGCATGAGACGTCCACTCATCAACATCACGCCCGCGGAACGCGTCGCCCGCGTCGCGGTCGGGCTCGCCGGAGCGCTCGCCGGTCTCTGGCTGCTCACCTCGGCCAGCGGCGTCGGCCCGATCGTGCTCGAGGTGCTGCTCGTCCTCGCCGGTCTCGACCTCGTCGTCACCGGCACCCTCGGGCACTGCCCGCTCTACCGGCGGCTGGGCCACGTCCCGCGCTCTTTGGGGCCGGCACGATGACGAATCACGGCAAGAGCGACAAACATGGTGGTGGCGGCGGGCACGCGGGGCATGGCTTCTGGGCCATGGTCATCTGCTGCGTGCCGATGATCATCATCTTCGCCCTGATCGCGCTCAAAGTGATCTGAGGTGGGTGGCGAGGAGGCGAGCGTGAGCGCCGGGAGCTGGTTGACGCTCGGCGCCCTCTCGCTTGCCTCGTTCCTGCTGACGCTCGACGACACGGCGCTGAGCGTCGCGCTGCCGTCGATCGGGCGCGATCTCGGACTGGGCCTTTCCGGCCTCGAGTGGGTCGTCAACGCGTACACGCTGGCGCTCGCAGCCCTGCTGCTCGCCGGCGGCAGGCTGGCGGACGCCTACGGGAGCAGGCGCATCTCCCTCGCCGGCCTCGCCCGGAGTCGCTGCCCTGACGATCGCGGGCGGCCGTTCTGAGCGCATTCCGCCGGAGAGGCGCCACGCCCGTAGTCCCGGCGACGCTCGCCGGGCTGCCGAAGCGGCCTCGCCGGCTTCATAGAACCGGCAGACGGCCTTCATCGCTCCTACAGATGGCTACCCGACACTGGATCGAGAGAACCAGTGAAAGGAGACGGTGATGCTCGGCTCGATCAGACGCGGCTTCGTCACACGCACCGCTGACACGACTGCGAGGCGGGAGATTCGCGTCCGCGTCCGCGGTGGCTATGTCCCGGACACGATCCGGGCCGAGGCCGGCGTGCCGCTGCGCATCGTCTTCCGCCGCGAGGAGGCGGCCTCGTGCTCGGAGCAGGTCGTCTTCCCGGCGTTCGGCAAGAGCGCAACGCTGCCGCCCGGCGAGAACGTCGCCGTCGACTTGCTCCCGGGTGAGCCGGGTGTGTACGAGTTCACCTGCGCGATGGGCATCCTGCGCGGCAAGCTCGTGGTCGTCCCGAACCGGCAGGTGCCGGCATGAGCGCGGCGCCCGCGGCCACGTCCCGGGCGACGGGTTCGACGAGGGCGCCGACCTCAACAGTCTCATGCCGGCGCTCGAACTCGTTCTGTTCGGGATCAGCGTCGAGCTCGTGCGCGCCGTACGACGCGAGCGGCGGGCGGCAGGTCCGGCAACCGGCGAGCCTGCCACCGATTGAAAGGGGCACGAGTGAAGACACCGATCCGCCTTGACCCGACGGACAAGAGTCCGGCCGGCACGCAGAAGGACGGCTGCTGCGGTGGTCGCGCCCACGCCGAGGGCAATAGCCGCCCGAATGACGAAGGTTGTTGCGGCGGCGCCGCCCACTCCGAGCCCCGCACCGAGCAAGAACGTGGCGGCTGCTGTGGCGGTCGAGGGCGCGGCGCGCGTTGACCTTTGCCGCAATCCCACCGCCGCCTTTCGAGGCGCTCCAGCTCGGGCACATGCGCATCACCCTCCACGGGCTGCTTGTTCTCGTGCCGGCTCTCATCGCCGTCGCCTGGACCATGCGCCGCTGGAAGGCGCGCGGCGGCTCGGCCGAGCTCGTCGTCGACGTTGCCGTCTGGGCCCTCCTGGGCGGCATCGTCGGCGCGCGTCTGTACCACGTCGCGACGAGCTGGAGCGAGCTGCCCGACGTCTGGTGGGGCCCGTTTGCGGTGTGGCGGGGTGGGCTCGCGAGCTGGGGCGGGCTGCTCGGCGGAACGCTTACCGGCGTCGCCGTCCTCCGTCGCCGGGGCATGCCCGTCAGGCAGTTCATGGACGCTGCCGCGCCGGCTGTCCTGCTCGCGTACGCGCTCGGCCGGCTCGGCAACTACACGAACCAGGAGCTGTTCGGGCCGCCGACGAGCCTGCCCTGGGGGCTCGAGGTCGAGCCGGACTTCCGCCCGGACGGCTACGAGGAATACGCGACCTTCCAGCCGACGTTCCTCTATGAGCTGCTCTGGGAGGTCGGCGTCGTGTTCGTGCTACTCGCCGTCGAGCGGCATGTCCGCGTGCGGCCGCCCGGGCTCTTTCTGGTCTTCCTGGCCGGCTACGGGCTCGGGCGGATGTTCGGCGAGCTGTTCTTCCGCATCGACCCGGCAATCACGATTCTCGGCCTCCGCCTGAACTTCCACGTGGCGACGGCGCTCGTCCTCGCGAGCGGAGCGTTGCTCGCCAGGACGCAGCGCGAACGGCCTGGGCGCGCCGTCGCCGAAGGGGCGCGGGCGCCGTGAGGGCGCTCCTCGGCCGCCGCGCCCAGCTCGCCCGCGCATCGGAGATCGCAACAACGCTCTCGGCAGGAGAGTTCCGGTGGCTGGTCGCGGCGCTCGGGCTGCGCGCGTGCGTCTCGCCTCGGTGCAGGCTGCACTGCGCGATCGGATTCGAACAGTGTCCGCATCACGCCGGGATGGAGCTGCCGCTGCCTGAGCGGATGCGCGGGGTGCTCGAGCGGCTGGGGCCGACGTTCGTCAAAGCGGGGCAGATGCTCGCGCTGCGGCCGGACTATGTTCCGCTTCCGTACGCGGAGGCGCTGCGCTCGCTCCACGACGCGGTGCCGCCGTTCCCCGGCGACGTCGCCGAACGAATCATCGAGCGCGAGCTCGGCGCTCCGCTCGCGCACCTCTTCGCCGAGTTCGAGCGCGAGCCGCTCGCGGCCGCGTCGCTGTCGCAGGTGCACCGGGCCGTTCTCCCGGATGGGCGCGCGGTCGCGGTCAAGGTGCAGCGGCCCGGGATCTCCGAGCAGGTCGAGCGCGACCTCGCGCTGCTCGGGTTTCTCGCCCGCCGGATCGAGCGCCGGCGCCCGGAGGCGCTCGCCTTCAGGCCGTCCACGGCGGTCGCCGAGTTCGCCGACTACACCCGCCGCGAGCTCGACTTCCGGCGCGAGGCGCGGACCGCCGAGCGCGTGCGCGAGCTCTTCGCCGGGGACGCGGGCGTCGTCGTGCCCGCAGTGGACCGGTCGCGTACGTCTGCGCGCGTGCTGACGATGGAGCTTGTCGAGGGGCTGCGCCCGGCGCCGGCGGACGAGCTGCGCACGGCGGGACTCGACCCCGAAGCGCTCCTGGGCGTCGCGGCGCACGCGATGATACGGCAGATCTTCGTCCACGGCCTCTTCCACGCCGATCCGCACCCGGGCAACCTCTTCCTCCTGCCGGGTGACCGCGTCGCCTTCCTCGACTTCGGCATGTTCGGTCGGCTCGACCGGCGGGCGCGGCGACGGATGGCTTTCGTCTTCTGGGCGCTCGTCGACGGCGACTACGACGCGGTTGCCGACCGGCTCCTGCGGCTCTCGACGCCGCGACCGGGCGCCGACGCCGCCGGGTTCCGTACCGCCGTCGGCGAGACGGTCGAGGAGTGGTTCTCGGGCGATGTGGGCAGCTACTCGATCGCGCGGCTGCTCCTGCGCGAGCTCGGCCTGGGCGCCCTGCACGGCATCATCTTCCCGCGCGAGCTGATGCTGCTCGCGCGCTCGCTCGTGAACCTCGAGTCCACGGCGTCCGTGATCGACCCGGAGCTCAGCCTCGCGGAACTGGCGCGGCCCCTCCTGCCCGAGCTGCGGCGCTCCCTCCTTCTCACGCGCGAGGCCGTCGAGGAGGCGTGGCGCGAGAACCGCTTCGACTACCTCGATCTGGCGCTCGAGGTTCCTGACTTGCTGCCCGAGCTCGTCGAGCGCGTGCGCGGCGACGGGCGAGCTCTCGTTGCGCCTGCCGCGCCGAGGAGCGCGGGCCG
>CAYGLV010000009.1:55584-61555 GCA_964351025.1 uncultured Gaiellales bacterium
GGCCGCTCGGACAGGACTTCACAGGATGCGCAGACGATCTTCGGCGTTTGTTCACGCGGGTCCGGACAATGGATCTCGGGCTCGCGGAACTCTCCGGAGCCACTCGTATAACGGAGGCAGACATGAGCGTAAGCACCTTTATTCTCCTGCTCCTGGTCGTCGGAGTCGTGTTGCTGGCGTTCAGCATGCGCAGTCGAAGGCGCGGCGCCCGGCAGGGCAGCGACCACGACGCGGGCGGCGGCGGCCACGGCGGCGGCAGAGGTGGCTGTCACTGAGCAGCGGCGCCGCGACGGCGCCTGGCGCGGCGGCTCAGCGCAGGCGCCGTTCGGTGTTCGATTCGCATCACCACGATCGTGATCGCGCGGGAGGTGCGGCGCGCCACAGGCTCCGGCCTCGTCGAACCCGCGCTTCGTGCCTAGTCGCGGGCGAGGGCGAGCGCGAGCCGGACGGCGCGCTCGAGCGGCTCGGGGACGTCTCCCTGCGAGTCGGCGAAGCGCCGCCAGGCTCGCTCCGGCTTGTGTGACCGGCCGCGAATGCCGGCGACGTGCTCGATGTCCGGCTCGAGCACCACGACCCGATCGGCGCCAGCGGCCGAGAGGATCAGCTTGTTCAGCGCCGCCTCGGCCGCGATCGGCTCGCTCTCGGCCACGGCGTCGCGATCGTGCACGACGACGTAGGGCACGCGCACCGCTTGGCAGATCTCGATGAAGAGCGGCAGGTTGCCCTTGCCGCCGCACTCGACGATCGAGATCGCCTCTCCGTCGGCGTCGTGGCCGAGTGCCTCGAAGACGAACGGGAAGACGAGCTTCTCCGTGCGTCCTTCGACGAGGATTGCGGCGCGGGCGAGGAAGAGCTCGGCGCGCTCGGCGTCGAACTCGCTCTGAGCGCGGAAGTCGTCACCGGCCGGCAGCGGCTCCGGTTGCCGGATCGTCGTCAGGCCGGTGGCGTCCCGCTCGACGACCGCCAGCTCGTCGAGGCGCGCGACGTTCAGGAACGCGGGCGAGTGCGTCGAGTAGAGGACCTGGTTCCCGCCGTGGGCGAAGGTGCGGAGCAGGCGGTACAGGTACCGCTGTGCCTGCGGCCGGAGGTAGAGCTCGGGCTCCTCGATGAGGAGCAGGACACCCTGGATCCCGAAGGCGCAGCAGGACCGGATCGCGTCGACGACGCCGACCGCGGGCAGCGTGCGGCCGTGCGGGGCGACCTGCGGGCGCAGGAGCGAGGCGACGCGCTCGGCCTCCTCCGTGGCGCGCGCGCCGGGCGCAACGACGTCGTCGGCGCGCAGCTCGGCCGGGAGGAACAGAACCGGCGGCGCAGTGGCGGGCGGTGCGGTGCCGAGAGAGACCTCGGTGCCGTCGGCGAGACGGCCGTCGAGCTCCGGCTCGCCGTCACCGGCGGGCATGTCTGCGGGCTCGAGCGGCCGCGCGGCCCGGTCGAGCAGCGTGTGCACGGCGCCGAGCAGGTTCGACTTGCCCGCATTCGCCTCGCCCACCAGCGCGCACAGGGAGCCGGGCTCGAGCGAGGCGTCGCCGACCGAGCGGAAGTGGCGGACTCGGATGGATGCGAGGCGGTTCACGCGGCAATCATCGACGACGAAAACGAAGGCCGTGTGAGGGCGGGCGATCTTCGTAGGATCTTCATGCCACCGTCATACGCTGGATGTCGATTCTGACGCGAACGAACGATGGGAGCGACCATGAGCGAGCTGACGGCAGCAGACGCGCTCGGCGGCGAGGCGCCGCGGCGCTCGGCGATCGCGCGCCTCTGGAGCGCGGTTCTGGCGGTGTGGGGCGGTTTCATCGGTCTGCTCCCCCACGTTCTCCATCACGTCGGGCCCCTCGCGGGTGCGGCCCTCCTGGCGGGCGCCCTGGGGCGCGTTCTCTTTGCGGCGATCGGGTTTGTCGCCGCGATCCCGTTCCTGCTTCGCCTGCACCGCCGATTCGAGACCTGGAAGGCTCCGGCGCTCGCGCTCGCTGTCTTCGCCGCGATGTTCTCTCTCTCGTCGTTCGTCATCGGCCCGGCGATCGCCGGCGGAGAGGAGTCCCCGCCGGCGCAGCCTGGGATCGAGCAACCGGCGGGGCACGAACAGCACCACTAGCAGTGAACTTGACAATACCCCTATGGGGTATAAACTCCAGCTCACGATGAGCATTCGCGAGCACGGCTCGCAGCTAGCGCCGACCGCCGCAGAGACCGTCGTCATCCACGTCGGCGGTCTCCACTACGCAAGCGAGAGAGCCGTCGTCGAAGCGGCGCTCGCGCGGCGCCTCGGTGTGCTGGCCGTCGACGCGAACCCCATCGCCCAGACGGCGACGGTGACCTTCGACCCGGCGGCGACGACGATCGACGATCTCCGTGGCTGGGTTGAGGACTGCGGCTACCACTGCGCGGGGCGCTCGGTTCCGGGTCACGTCTGCGATCCGATGGAGCACAAGCCTGAAGGCGCACCCGCCCACGATCACGCGGCGATGCAGCGCGCCGGCGACGCCCACGGGGGCGGCCATGGCGGGCATGCCGGCATGTCGATGGCCGCGATGGTGCGCGACATGCGCAACCGCTTCCTCGTCGCGGCCGTCTTCGCCATCCCGATCGCGCTCTGGTCGCCTCTGGGCGAGAGCCTGTTCGGAGACGTGCCGCCGACCCCGTTCGGGATCGGAGCCGACCCCTGGCAGTTCCTGCTCAGCCTGCCGGTCGTCTTCTACTCGTCCTCGATCTTCTTCCGCGGCGCCTTCGTCGCGCTGCGCGCGCGAACGCTCGACATGATGGTGCTCGTCGCGGTGGCGATCGGCACGGGCTGGGTCTACTCGGTGGCCGCGACGTTTCTGATCGAGGGGGAGGTCTTCTACGAGGCGGTGGCGTTCCTCGCATCCTTCGTAATGCTCGGGCACTGGTTCGAGATGCGTGCCCGCGGCGGCGCGAACGACGCCATCCGCGCGCTGCTCGACCTGGCGCCGCCGAAGGCCGTCGTAATCCGGGACGGGAAGGAGCTGGAAGTGCCCACCGCCGAAGTGCTGGTCGGCGAGCTGCTGCTGATCCGGCCCGGCTCCAAGGTGGCGGTGGACGCCGAGGTGCTCGAGGGCGAGAGCTCGGTGGACGAGTCGATGGTGACCGGAGAGAGCATGCCGGTCTCGAAAGCCGCCGGCTCGAAGCTGATCGGCGCCACGATCAACAAGAACGGGACGCTCCGCGCCCGCGCGACCGCCGTCGGCTCGGACACTGCGCTCGCGCAGATCGTCAAGCTCGTTCAGGAGGCGCAGAACTCGAAGGCGCCGGCGCAGAGGCTCGCCGACCGGGCGGCCTTCTGGCTCGTGCTCGTCGCGCTGCTCGGCGGGCTCGGGACGTTCCTCGCCTGGTACGTGCCGCTCGACCGCCCGGTGCTCGACGCGCTCCTCTTCGCGATCACCGTTGTCGTGATCACATGCCCCGACGCCCTCGGGCTCGCGACGCCGACAGCGATCATGGTCGGGACGGGCCTCGGCGCCAAGCGCGGGATCCTCTTCAAGAGCGCCGTCGCTCTCGAGCAGGTCGCAAAGCTCGACACCGTGGTGCTCGACAAGACGGGAACACTCACACGCGGCGAGCCGGAGGTCGTCTCCATCACGGTCGCCGCAGGAATCGACGAGAACGACGTGCTGCGGCTCGTCGCCGCCGTCGAGCGCGAGAGCGAGCATCCACTTGCAGAGGCGATCGTGAAGGCCGCCGAGCAGCGTGGGCTCGAGTCCCCGCGCGCGGAGTCGTTCGAGGCCGTGCCGGGGCACGGCGCGCTTGCGAGCGTCGAGGGGAGGCGACTCGCGGTCGGCAACCGCCGCCTGCTCGACCGGGAAGGGGTCTCCCTCGGCGAGCTCGTCGAGCGCGCGGACGCCCTTGCGGCGGAGGGGCAGACAGTCGTGCACGTCAGCGTGGACGGGCGCGCCGCCGCACTGATCGCGATCGCAGACGCGCCGCGCGAGACGGCGGTCGAGGCCGTCGCGGCGCTGAAGGCGATCGGCATCCGGGCGGTGATGCTCACGGGCGACAACCGCGCGACCGCGGAGCGGATTGCGGCTGAGGTTGGGATCGACGAGGTGATCGCCGAGGTGCTCCCCGGCGACAAGGCGGCAAAGGTCGCCGAGCTGCAAGGGCAGGGGCGGAAGGTGGCGATGGTCGGAGACGGTGTCAACGACGCTCCGGCGCTTGCGCAGGCGGACGTGGGCATCGCCATCGGCGCCGGCACAGACGTCGCCATCGAGACAGCCGACGTCGTCCTCATGCGCTCCGACCCGCTCGATGTCGCGACAGCCGTCGCGGTCGGCCGCGGCACCGTGCGCAAGATGCGCCAGAACCTCGGCTGGGCGATCGGCTACAACTCGCTCGCCCTCCCGATCGCCGCCGGTGTCTTCGAGCCCTGGGGCTTGATACTGCGGCCGGAGATCGCCGCGATCTCGATGAGCGGCTCGAGCGTCATCGTCGCCGTCAACGCGCTGGCGCTCAAGCGTCTGCGCCTACCCAGGCGCTGACGGGGCTCGTTGTGCGTGTTCGGATCGTGTAAGGGCCTGACCCGTCCACCGAACGCTGCGCTACCCTCGACCGGGGTCGTGACAATTCGCAGGCTGGTCACCGTGGGGCTCGCAGCCCTCTCGCTCGCGCCCGCCGGGACGGCGGGCGCACAGACGACGCCTCTGATGCCCGGCGTGACGTACGAGAGCGGCGTCCAGTTCACGCTGCACGGCCCGGTTGCGCTGCACATCGTCACCGGCCCGCGCCCGGGAGGGCTCTACCAGCTCAAGCCGGTGCTGGCGAACGGCGCGATTCCGGGCCTCGAGACCCTCAGCGCGATCCAGCGGCGGGTCTCGCGGTCGGCGACCACGGTGGGTGTGAACGGCGACTTCTTCAACTTCGCGACCGGGCGACCGACCGGCGTCTTCATGAAGGACGGGCAGGTCGCGAGCCCGCCTTACGGCGACCGCTCGAGTATCGGCGTCTCCGCGGAAGGACTGCTCGACGTGAGGCGCGTCGAGTTCTTCGGGGAGTGGAAGGGCAGCGGCCAGCGCCGCGTGCTGAATCGTCTCAACGAGCCGCCGGACCCGAACGGCATCTCCCTGTACACGTCGGCGTGGGGGCCGGCGACGCCGTCGCTTCCGGGTGCGACCGAGGCGGTGCTCTACCCCTTCCCGCCGGCGTCGCCGAACACGGAGCTCGTCGCGCCCGTGATTCAGCGCACGCGCGGTGGCGCGACACCGATCCCGGTCGGTGGCTCCGTCCTCGTCGCCCGCGGCTTCGCGGCCGAGAGACTCGCTGCCGAGGCGCCAGTCGGAACCACAATGATCGTGCGGCTGATCTTCAGACCGGAGTGGGCGGGGATCGTCGATGCGATCGGCGGTGGGCCCGAGCTCGTGCGCAGCGGCGGCCCGGTATTCCGCTCGAACGAGGCGTTCTCGACCGACGTCCTCCTTCCGCGCGCGCCTCGCACCGCCGTCGGGCAGCTCGCGGACGGCCGGATCATCTTCGTCACGACCGACGGTCGCCAGCCCGGCTACAGCGTCGGCATGACGAGCTTCGAGCTGGCGCAGACGCTCGTGCGCCTCGGCGCCGTCGTCGGCGCGGCGCTCGACGGCGGTGGCTCGACGACGCTCGCGTTCGAGGGCACAGTGTTGAATCGGCCGTCGGACCGTCGGGAGCGCCCGATCTCGAATGCGCTGCTCCTGCTCTACCTGGGCGTCTTCGCGCGGCCACCGGCCGAGCCGGTGCTGTCACCGAACGGTGACGGCGTCGCCGAGAAGCAGCGGCTTTCCTACAAGATCGTGCGGCCGTCCAGCGTGACGGCAGCGCTCGTCGGCCCCGGCGGCGTCACTGCCTGGACCGAGGCGGCAGAGCGCCGGCCCGGCGTCTACCGCGTCGACTTCCCGCCGCCGCCTCCGCCTCCGCCGCCTCCGATCGTGCCGACTCCGATCGTGCCGACTCCTCCGCCCACGGAGACGACTCCGCCTCCTCCCAC
>CAYGLV010000010.1:0-55562 GCA_964351025.1 uncultured Gaiellales bacterium
GAGTCGATGCGTCCAGTGCGCTGATCGCTTCGGAAGACGGGGTCAGGTTCCGTCTGGGGCACCGGCAACGCAACCTTCTATGGGTGTGCACCGGGGTGTGCACCACACGAGCTTGTGCGACCTTTGTGACACACCTGACCCGCGTAACCAAGCCGTTTGTCGCATACCCAGACAGGGTAAAAAGGCCCATACGGGATTCGAACCCGTGCCGCCGCCGTGAGAGGGCGGTGTCCTAGGCCACTAGACGAATGGGCCGTGCGCTGCTGAGTCTAGCGAGCCTCGGCGGCACCCCGCCGCGGCGAGCGTCTGCCGGTAGCTGCGCGAATGCGATGATCCGGCCATGGCGACGGAGCACCGCTTCATCCCGCTCGAGTTCGAGCGAAAGCCGGAGGCCGAGCAACTCGCCGCCTCGCGGGCCTTCCTCGCGTCGCTGCGCCGCCGCCGCTCCGTCCGCTCCTTCTCGACCGAGCCAGTCCCCTGGGAGCTCGTCGAGAACGCGATCGCGACCGCCGGCACCGCGCCCTCGGGCGCGCACCAGCAGCCGTGGATCTATGTCGCCGTCTCCGACCCGGAGACGAAGCGGCGCATCCGCGAGGCGGCCGAGCGGGAGGAGCGGGAAAGCTATGAGCGCCGGATGCCGGACGAGTGGCTGACCGCCGTCGAGCCGATCGGCACCGACTGGCACAAGCCGCACATCACGGACGCCCCGTGGGTGATCGTCGTTTTCGAGCAGGCATACGGGCTTGCGCCGGACGGGGCGAAGAGCAAGCACTACTGGGTGCGCGAGTCGGTCGGGATCGCGGTCGGCCTCCTGGTCGTGAGCCTGCACCAGGCGGGCCTCGTCGCGCTCGTGCACACGCCGAGCCCGATGGGCTTCCTGCGCGAGATCCTCGAGCGGCCCGAGAACGAGCGGCCCTTCGTCCTGATCCCGGTCGGCTACCCGGCGCCCGATGCTACGGTCCCCGACATCGCCCGCAAGCCGCTCACGGAGATCCTCGTCCGCCGCTGATGCGCGTCTACCGCATCCCGTTCTCGACGAACGTCGAGCGCGTCGCGCTCGCGTTCGGGCACAAGGGCCTCGCGCTCGAGTGGGTGGACGTGGACCCCGCCGACCGCTCGCCCGTCGTCGCCGTCAGCAGCCAGGAGCTCGTGCCCGTGCTCGACGACGACGGCACGATCGTCTTCGACTCGCCGCTCATCCTCGAGCACCTCGAGCGCCGCTTCCCGGAGCCGCCGCTCTACGCGGCCGACCCGGCCCGCCGCGCCGAGCAGGCCGTCTTCGTCGAGTGGTTCAACGAGGTCTGGAAGCGGCCGCCGAACCTGATCGCAGCCGAGCTGGAGAAGCCCGATCCCCACCGCGCGCTGATGGAGGAGTGGGGCGCACGGATGCGCGCCTCGCTCGACGTCTTCGAGGGCCTGCTCACCGGCCGCGACCACCTCCTCGGCGACTTCTCGATCGCCGACGTGGTCGCCTTCCCGTTCCTCAAGTACGCGACGATCTGGCCGGAGCGCGACGAGGAGGTCTTCCACCACGTCCTGCGCGAGAACCTGCGCCTCGACGGCGGCTACCCGCTTGTCGAGGGATGGATTCAGCGGGTGGATCAACGCCCGCGGGCGTGACAATCCGTGACAATCCGGTCGCGCTGCGCGCGCCCGGATTCTCTAGAGGTGCAGGGATGGGACGGCGCTGCAGGAGCTTCGAAGCTCGAGCCTAGCCGGGGACAGAGCGGCAGCTCCGACCCAGCGCCGAAGCTCGAGCTAAGGCTGCTTCTCTAGAGATTCTCGAAGGCGGAGCCTTCGAGAATGTCCCTAGCATCGAGCCTATCCTCGAAGCTGCGCCGCAGCTCCTCGCCGCTCGCGAGCACCTCGTAGCGGGGCCGGCGGGGCGGCAGCTGCACGATCCGCACCTGCTGGTAGCGGTCGCCGTGGCAGCGTGCATAGACCTCCGCCTCGCTCAGCGGCTTCAGTCGGGAGGTACGGCGACCGAGCACGAGCACCTGCTACGTACCACGCCCTCCCCGCAGTGTGAACCCCGCCGGCGGCGGCCGGCCCGCAATTTGCGCGAGAAAGCTGCGGGGCAAGGATTCGAACCTTGACTACCCGGTCCAGAGCCGGGCGTCCTACCGTTAGACGACCCCGCAACGGGTCATTCCGGCGGCGAAGTGTACCGCCTTCAGATCTCGAGCCGGTAGGTCGGGACGAGGCTCTTCTCCGCCTCGGTGTCGATGTGGGCGACCACCTCGACGTACGGCTCGAGCCCCGAGCCCTTCAGCTTCGCCTTCAGCAGCTCGTCCACCTGGAAGATCCCCGACGAGTTGTTCATCGTGATCGCGATCTTCACCGGCCGCGAGTCGCCGGCCTCGATCGAGACGGACTCGATCGCCGCCGCCGAGAGCGAGTGCATCGAGACGCGCCCGTGCTCGAACGGGATCCGCGAACGGCCCTTGGCCATGTCGAGCGCGTCGGCGACACGCAGGATCCCCGCCTCGAGCGCGAGCGGCTGCCCGTCGGCGCGGTGGCTGATGATCGCCTGCAGCACCTCGGAGACGATCACCGTCAGGTCGGGCTCCTCGTACACGCCGGCCAGCAGCTCGCGCAGCTTCGGCTCGGCGAGGAAGAGCGAGAAGTCCTCGTGCTGCTTGCGGTGGACGGACATGCCGACGTCGTGCAGCAGCGCGGAGAGCGCGACCACGACCTCCGAGTCGTCGGCGGTCAGCCCGTAGTCGCGCGCGAGCGACGGCTCGACGCCGCTCTTGACGAGCTGGCGGAGCAGCTTCAGCGCGATGTTCGTGACGATCTGGATGTGCACCCAGGAGTGGTCGTTGATCCCCAGGCGGGCGATCGCGTTCACGTTCTGCACATGCCACCAGCCCTTGAGCTGGTCGTCACGGTTGACCCGGTCGAGGACCGTGCGCAGCCTGCGGTTCCCGCGCACGGGCAGCTTGATCCGCATCTGCGCGGCCGCCTGCGTCGGCGTCAACCGCAGTTCGTCCTGAGGCTCGGGAACGTCCGTCACGTCTGCTTCTCGCTGAGACGGAAGTACATCACCGTCCAGGAGAGTGCCACGAACGGCGCCACAAAGCTGTCCGCGAGCGTTCCGCCGGCCCAGTTGGCCACGAAGTCCGGGAGGAAGGAGAACGCAGAGACGAGGATGCTGTGGGCGACGATCGCGATCAACAGCGTGGCGAGGATGACGCCGAACACGGTCCAGCCGTTGCCGCGCACGAGCTCCATCGAACGGAGGAAGGCCTGCCTCGCCGGCCGGCCCTCGATCACGATCACCGGCGCGACGAGCGACCAGCGCGTGAGCAGCAGGAGACCCGGGACGACAAAGAGGACGAGGCCGAGCGCGATCGCGACACCGCCGAAGATCCCGGCTCCGATCAGCGCCGGCAGCCGTGGCCGGACGCTGTCGTAGACATCGCCGATCGTGGCGTCGGTCTTGCCGGAGCGGATGTTCTGCACGGTCGCGACGAGCGTTCCCTGCACCCAGAACGCTCCGAGGACGCCGACGAGCAAGGAGATGACGCCCCACACCACTGCGACGCCCCTGCTCTCTCCGCGCGCGTCGATTGCGATCGCGCCGAGCAGATCCACGAAGACGAAGACGGCGGCCGCCGTGAGGACGAAGCGGCTGAGAGAGCGCAGGTAGACGGCGAACGCCTCGCGCAGAACGTTTCCGATCGTCACCGGGCTAGCGTAGCGTCGCCTGCGGCCGCTGACCGCGGGCAGCGTGATAATCGCCTCGCGTGCGACAGCGGGCCCTCATGGCAGCGCTCGTCGTGGTTGCGGTCGGAGCCTGGGTCGCGGCCGCGACGCTCCTCTGGCGCTCGTCGGTGCCGCACGGGCTGCGCCTGCCCGAGGTCGACCTGCGCGCGGTCTTCAGCGAGGCGGAGCTTTCGCGGGCCGCCCGCTTCGCCCGCTTCGAGCGGGTGCTCTGGGTGCTCTCGCAGGTCGCGCTCGTCGCGGTGCTCGCGGTGTACGCCGTCCGCGGCACCCGCTTCGCGCGCGAGTCGGCGGCGGGCCCGATCGGCACCGGGATGCTGCTCGGCATGCTCGGCTTCGCACTCGTCTGGATCGCGCAGGTCCCGTTCCAGCTCGCCTCCCTCTGGTGGGAGCGCCGCTACGGCGTCTCGTCGGCGGGGTACCTCGACTCGCTGCTCGCGGGGTGGTTCGGGCTCGGCGCCCAGTTCCTGTTCCTCTGCCTGGCGCTGCTGATCGTGATGGCGCTCGCGCGTCGCCTGGGCAATCGTTGGTGGCTCGCCGGCGGGCCGGCGTTCGTCGGGCTGGCGGCGCTCTTCCTGCTGATCTCGCCGTACCTGCTCGAGCAGACGCACAGGCTGGACGACCCAGCGCTGCTCGCGGATGCGCGCGCCTACGAGCGGGCGGAGGGGACAGGCTCGATCCGCATCGACGTCGAGGTCGTGAGCGACGAGACCCAGGCGGCGAACGCGATGGCGCTCGGGATCGGCCCGACCCGCAGGATCGTCCTCTGGGACACGCTGCTCGAGTTCCCGCGGGCCGAGGCGAGCTTCGTGCTCGCGCACGAGATCGCGCACCACTCCCGCGACCACCTGCCGAAGGGGCTCGCCTGGTATGCGCTCTTCGCGCTGCCGGGAGCCTGGGCGATCGCGCGCGCGACCCGGCGTCGCGGCGGGATGGGGAACCCGCTCGCCGTGCCGCTCTCGCTGCTCGTGCTCGTCGTGCTCCAGCTCGCCGCGCAGCCTCTCCAAAACGCCATCGGGCGCCGGATGGAGGCGGAGGCCGACTGGGTCGCGCTGGAGCTGGCCCGCAATCCGCCCGCCGCCCGAGGCGCATTCCGCCACTTCACGGTCGACTCCCTCTCGGACCCGAGCCCGCCGGGCTGGGCCTACGTCCTGTTTGCCGGCCACCCGACGATCGAGCAGCGGCTGGCGATGATCGACGCCTGGGAGCGTCAGGCCACGTCGGCCGCCCAGTCGCCGTAGAGCGAGGCGTAGAGCCCCTGCGCGGCGACGAGCCCGTCGTGGGTGCCCTGCTCGACGATCCGGCCGTGCTCGAGCACCACGATCAGGTCGGCGTCGCGGATCGTCGAGAGCCGGTGCGCGATCACGAACGCCGTCCGGCCCGCGAGCAGCTTCCGCAGCGCGGTCTCGATCTCGCGCTCGGTGCCGATGTCCACCGACGAGGTCGCCTCGTCGAGGATGAGGATGCGCGGGTCGGCGAGGAGGGCTCGGGCGAACGCGACGAGTTGCCGCTGCCCGAGCGAGAGCCTGAAGCCGCGCTCGCCGAGGTCCGTGTCGTAGCCGTCCTCGAGCTCGGAGACGAAGGCGTGCGCGCCCACGGCTCTGGTTGCCGCCTCGACCTCCGCGCGGGTCGCATCGGGACGGCCGAAGGCCACGTTCTCGGCGAGCGTGCCAGCGAAGAGGAAGCCCTCCTGCGGGACGATGCCGAGCTGGCGCCGGAGCGAAGCCTGGGTGACCGAGCGCAGGTCGTGCCCGTCGATCACGATCCGGCCCTCGCGCGGGTCGTAGAAGCGCGCGATCAGCTTCGCGATCGTGGACTTGCCCGCGCCGGTGTGGCCGACGAGCGCCACCGTCGTCCCGGCGGGCACGTCCAGCGAGATCCCGTGCAGCACCTCCGGCAGGTCGCCGTAGCCGAAGCGGACGTCCTCGAAGCAAACATGACCCTCGATCCGCGGTAGCTCGCCCGCCGCCGGCGCGTCCACGACCTCCGGCTGCTCGTCCAGCACGTCGGAGATCTTGTCGAGGGCCGCGACCGCCGACAGGAACACGTTGTAGAGCTGGGAGAGCTGCTGCACCGGGTCGAAGAAGTTCGCCAGGTAGAGCATGAAGGCGAGCATCGTGCCGAGCGTCATGTCGCCGCCGAGGACGCGCGAGCCGCCGTAGCCGAGCACGATCGCGATCCCGACCGAGGAGAGAAAGTCCACCGCCGGGAAGTAGACGCCGTTGAGGACGACCGTCTCGTGGTTCGCCTCCCGGTAGCGCTCGCTGACGCCGCGGAAGCTGCGCTGGTTCTCCGGCTCGCGCGTGAAGGACTGGACGACGCGCATGCCCGCGATGTCCTCGGCGAGCGAGGCCGTCACGAGCCCGAGCCGCTCGCGCACGCGCCGATAGGCCCGGTTCGAGCGGATCCGGAACCACGCAGTCGCGAGCGCCACGAGCGGCAGGATCGTCAGTGTCGCGAGCGCGAGCCGCCAGTCGATGAAGAAGAGGACGACGGCGGTGCCGACGAGCAGGAGGGTGTTCTGCACGAGGCTCGTGACGCCGTCGGTGACGAGCTGGTCGAGCGCCTCGACGTCGTTCGTGATCCGGCTGATGATGACGCCGGTGCGGTTGCGCTCGTAGAAGCCGAGCGAGAGCCGCTGCAGGTGGCGGAAGAGCTTGGCGCGCAGGTCGGCCAGCACGCGCTCGCCCGTCCAGCCGGTCAGGTACGTCTGCGCCGACGAGAGAACGAGGGCGAGCGCCGCAGCTGCGAAGAAGGCCGCGACGATCCAGCCGAGCGCGCCGACGTCGCCCTTGTCGATGCCCCGGTCGACGGCGAGCTTCGCAAGGTAGGGCGGTGCCAGCGCGACCGCCGTGTAGGCGAGCAGCGACAGGAGCGCGAGCGCCGTTCGTCCCTTGTAGGGCAGCGTCAGCCGCACGAGCAGCGCGAGCCGCCGTCTCGTCCGCCGCCACGACCAGTCCGCGACCTTCGCGCCGCGCTCGTCGGTGAGATGGCTGCCCGCCTGCCAGACCTTCACGACGCGGCCTCCAGCGTCTCCGCGGGCTCGGCCACCTGCCGCTCGATCAGGCCGTGCTCGTGGATCTCCCGGAAGACGGCGCTCGTCTCGAGCACTTCCGCCTGCGTCCCGCGCGCGACGATCCGGCCCCGGTCGAGGACGACGATCTCGTCGGCGAGCGCGATCGTCGAGAGGCGGTGGGCGATGATCAGCGTCGTCCGGCCGCGCATCGCCTCGCGCAGGCCGGTGCGGATCTGCGCCTCCGTCGTCGCGTCCACCGACGCGGTCGCGTCGTCGAGGATCAGGATGCGCGGGTCGATCACGAGCGCGCGCGCGATCGCGATCCGCTGGCGCTGGCCGCCCGAGAGCGTGATCCCGCGCTCGCCGATCACGGTGTCGTAGCCCTTCGGCAGCCGCTCCACGAACTCGTGCGCCTGGGCTGCGCGGGCGGCGGCCTCGACGGCTTCCTGCGTCGCCTCGCGCACCCCGAAGGCGATGTTCTCGCGCACGGTCGCCGAGAAGAGGAAGGGGTCCTGCGAGATGACGCCGATCTCGCGCCGCAGCGAGCGGCGCGTCAGCTCGCGCACGTCGGTGCCGTCCACGAGCACGCGTCCCTCGCCGGCGTCGTAGAAGCGCGGCACGAGCGCGGCGAGCGTGGTCTTGCCCGAGCCGGTGTGCCCGATCAGCGCCACCGTCTTCCCGGCCTCGATGTCGAGGTCGATGTCCTCGAGCACGGGGCGGCCCGGCTCATAGGCAAAGGACACGCGCTCGAACCGGACGGCACCGGGCCCGGGTCCTAGGTCGGCCGCGTGCGGCCGATCCGCGATCCCCTCCGGCTCGTCGAGAATCTCGAAGATCCGCTCGCCGGAGGCGGTCGCGCGCTGGGCCTGGCCGATCCACATCCCCAGCATCCGCAGCGGGGCCACGAGCATGTTCAGCAGGAGGTTGAACTGGAAGAACGCGCCGAGGCTGAGCGAGCCGGAGACGACCATGCGGCCCGCGACGATCAGCACCGTGCCCTGCGCGAGCATCGGCAGGAAGGAGAGGAGCGGCACGTACACCGCACGCTGGCGGTTCGCGCGCACCGTCTCGCGGAAGACGTCGTTCGCGCTCCGCTCGAAGCGCGCCTGCCGCCGCTCCTCCTGCGCGAACGACTTGACGACGTGGACGCCGACGATCGACTCCTCGGCGACCGTCGCCACATCCGCGAGACGCTGCTGAACGTCGCGGAGCACCGGGTGCGAAACGGACGAGTAGCGGTAGGCGACGGCGACGAGCGGCGGTGTGATCGCGAGTGCGATCAGGGCGAGCCGCCAGTCGATCACGAACAACACGGCCGTGACGGCAACGACCGTGATCACGTGCTGGACCAGGAAGATCAGCCCGTAGCCGAGGAAGAAGCGGACGGTCTGGAGGTCCACCGTCGCGCGTGACATCAGCTGGCCCGTCTGATGGCGGTCGTAGAAGCGGAAGGAGAGGCGCAGCAGGTGCGCGTAGAGGCCGTCGCGGATGTCGTACTCCACGGCGAGCGCCTGCCGGCCCGAGATGAGCCGGCGGCCGACCATGAAGAGCGCCTTGGCGACGCCGACCACGACGATGCCGCCGATCTCGAGCGCGAGCGTCGTCCCGTTCCTGTCGCCTCTGAGCGTGTTCACGACCGCACCGGAGAGGAGGGCGACCGCGATCGCCCCGCCCTGCGAGAGGACGGCCAGCACCGCGGAGACGATCAGGGAGCCGCGGTAGGGGCGCAGGAAGCCAAGCAGCCGTGCGAATGTCCTGCGGTAGGGCGTTCCGCTCACTCGTCCGAGGGTAGCTGCGCGGCAACGAGCCACGCTGCCACGCCCGGGTGGGCCGGCACGTACTCCTAGAGTACGCAGCAATGGACTTTCCACTGGTGTCGGTGCCGAACGTCTCGGAGGGCCGGGACACCGAGACGATCGCCGCGATCGGCGCCGCGTTCGCGAGCCACGCCCGCCTGCTCGACGTCCACTCCGACGCGGACCACAACCGCTCCGTCTACACCCTCGTGGCCGAGGACGGCGACCTCGTCGAGTCACTGCTCGCCGGGATCGCGGCGGCTGCGGAGCACATCGACCTACGCGACCACGAGGGCGTGCACCCGTGCATCGGCGCCGCCGATGTCATCCCGCTCGTCCCGCTCCGGCTCGAGGACATGGGGCGCGCCCAGGCGGCCGCGCTCCTCGTCGCACGGCGCGTCGGCGAGGAGTTCGACCTGCCGGTGTTCCTCTACGGCGAGCTCGCGCTCGGGCGCGGGCCGGCGTTCTTCCGCCGGGGCGGCCGCGGGGAGCTGCAGCGGCGGCTCGCCGCGGGAGAGCTCCTCCCGGATTTCGGCCCGCCGTGGCTCGACGAGCGTGCCGGCGGCGTGATCGTCGGCGCGCGCCGGCCGCTGATCGCCTTCAACGTCAATCTGCTCACGCAGGACGTCGAGGTCGCGAAGGCGATCGCGACGGCGGTGCGCGAGACCGGAGGGGGCTTCCCGGGCGTGCGCGCTCTCGGCCTGGCGCTGCCGCGAGCCGGGCTCACGCAGGTGAGCATGAACGTCGAGGACCACGAGCAAGCGCCGCTGCACGAGATCGTGGCCCGGATCGAGGCGGAGGCGGCGGCGCGCGGGGTGGAGGTCGCGGGCTCGGAGCTCGTCGGCCTGCTGCCGGCCGGCGCTGCGCTGCCGGCCGCGGCGGCCGCGCTGCGGCTTCCCCCGCTCGATCGGTCGCGTGTGCTCGAGCTGCGCCTGCTCGAAGGCTGATTCGTGAGCCGCGCGGTTACACTCGCGCCGTGCCCCGCGCCTGTGCCCTGACCGGCGAGGACCTGACCGTCGAGGACGTGTGGGAGGTCGCCGTCCAGGGGGTGCCGGCCGGCCTGACGGACGCGGCGCGGGAAAAGATGGAGGCGGCGCGGGCGACGCTCCACCGCCACGCCGAGCACGAGCACACCTACGGCGTCAACACCGGCTTCGGCCGCTTCGTCTCACAGTCGATCCCGCCCGAGCAGGCCGAGGAGCTACAGCTGCGCCTGCTGCGCAGCCACGCCTGCGGCGTGGGCGATCCGTACCCGCCCGAGGTCGTGCGGGCGGCGATGCTCCTGCGCGCGAACGCGCTCGCCAAGGGCTACTCGGGCGCGCGCGTCGAGACGGTCGAGCTGCTCGTCGAGTGCCTCAACCGCGGCGTCCTGCCTCACGTTCCCGCCCGGGGCTCGGTGGGCGCGAGCGGCGATCTCGCCCCGCTCGCACACCTGGCACTGCCTCTGGTCGGCGAGGGGCAGGCCTGGATCGAGGGGGAGCTGCTGCCCGGCGGCGACGCGCTGCGCGCCGTCGGCCTCGAGCCGATCCGGCTTGCCGCCAAAGAGGGTCTCTCGCTGGTCAACGGCACGCAGTTCATGGCCGCGATGGCCGCGCTCGGGCTCGTGCGCGCGCGCCGGCTCGGCAAAGTGGCCGACATCGCCTGCACGCTCTCGCTCGAGGCGCTGCAGGGCTCGCGCACGAGCTTCCTGCCCGGGATTCACGCCGCGCGCCCGCTGAAGGGCCAGGGCGACTCGGCCGCCAACGTGCTGCGGCTGCTCGAGGGCTCGGCGATCATCGAGTCGCACCGCTGGTGCGACAAGGTGCAGGACGCCTACTCGCTGCGGTGTGCGCCGCAGGTGCATGGCGCGAGCCGCGATCTGCTCGACTACGTGGAGGCGACCGTGTCGGTCGAGCTGAACGCCGCCACCGACAACCCGCTCGTGCTCGTGGACGACGATCTTGTCGTCTCGAACGGAAATTTCCACGGACAGCCGCTTGCCTTCGCGCTCGACGCGCTCGCGATGGCGGTCGCCGAGCTGGCGTCGATCTCGGAGCGGCGGGTCGAGCGGCTCGTCAACCCGAGCCTCTCGGGTGGCCTGCCGCCCTTCCTCACACAGGAGGGCGGGCTCAACTCCGGCTTCATGATCCCGCAGTACGTCGCGGCGGCGCTCGTCTCCGAGAACAAGGCGTTGTGCCATCCTGCAAGCGTGGACTCGATTCCAACGAGCGCCGGCCAGGAGGACCACGTCTCGATGGGGAACGCGGCCGGGCTCAAGGCGCAGCAGGTGCTGGCGAACGTCGAGCACGCGCTCGCGATCGAGCTGCTCGCGGGAGCGCAGGGGGTCGAGTTCCTGGCCCCGCTCGAGCCGGGAGCCGGCGTGCGCGCCGCCCACGCCGCGGTGCGGGGGCTCTCTCCGCGCCTGCGCGACGACCGCTCCCTCTCGGCCGACATCGAGGCTGTTGCGGCCGCCGTGCGCGATGGCTCGCTCGTGGGCGCCGTCGAGGCCGAGATCGGGGAGTTGCGGTGATCTTCCGTCGCCGGCGTCGCGGCATGGTGCTCGACCTTCCGCTGCCCAAGCACCCCTACCGTGACACCGCCGCTTTCAACGGCGTGCTCGCGGGCCTCCTCCTGCTGATCGCCTGGCTGACGGGCGGCTCGCTCGACCGCGCTGTCGGCTGGGCGGCTATCTACTTCGTCGCCGCGACGGCCTGGGCCTGGTGGAGCTTCCGCCGCCGGCTGGAGCGCGAGGCGGCCGCGGCGCAGGTGCCCGCGGGCCAAGAGGAGTGAGCGAGACCGCGACGCTGGACGCGACGGTCGAGGCGCTCTGCGGCGACCTCTCGCACATCCGCGCGCCGCGCGGAACGGCGCTGAACGCACGCTCGTGGGCGACCGAGGCACCGCTGCGAATGCTGCTGAACAACCTCGACGCCGAGGTCGCCGAGCATCCGGAGCAGCTCGTCGTCTACGGCGGCTCCGGCAAGGCCGCGCGCTCGCATGAGGCGCTGAAGGCGATCGTGCGCACGCTGCTGCGCCTGCGCGAGGACGAGACGCTGCTCGTGCAGAGCGGCAAGCCGGTGGGCGTCTTCCGAACGCACGAAGGGGCGCCGCGCGTGCTGATTGCGAACTCCCTGCTCGTGCCGCGCTGGGCGACCTGGGAGGAGTTCCGGCGGCTCGAGGCGCTCGGCCTGACGATGTTCGGCCAGATGACGGCCGGGAGCTGGATCTACATCGGCACGCAGGGGATCCTGCAGGGCACCTACCAGACGTTCGCGGCGGCCGGGGAGACGCACTTCGGCTCGGCCGATCTCTCCGGGCGCACGATCCTGACGGCCGGGCTCGGCGGCATGGGTGGCGCCCAGCCGCTGGCCGCGACGATGGCCGGCGCTGCGATCCTCTGCGTCGAGGTCGATCCCTCCCGGCTCGAGCGGCGGCTCGAGAGCCGGTACCTCGACGAGGTTGCAGACTCGCTCGACGACGCGCTCGCGCGCGTGCGCGCCGCAGCGGCCGCGCGCCGGCCGCTCTCGGTCGGCCTGCTCGGCAACGCCGCCGACGTCGTCCCCGAGCTCGCCCGCCGCGGCGAGCACTTCGATCTGGTCACCGACCAGACCGCCGCCCACGATCCGCTCACCGGCTACGTGCCGCAGGGCTGCACGGTCGAGGAGGCGTCAGCGCTGCGCGCCGCCGACCCGGATGCGTACCTGCGGCAGGCCCGCGCCTCGATCGCCGTGCACGTTCGCGGCCTGCTCGACTACGTCCGGCAGGGAAGCTATGTTTTCGATTATGGCAACAATCTTCGTGGAGAGGCCTATGAGCAAGGAGTAACGGAGGCTTTTTCATACCCGGGCTTCGTCCCGGCCTATATCCGCCCGCTCTTCTGCCGCGGGATCGGCCCTTTCCGCTGGGCCGCCCTCTCCGGAGACCCGCAGGACATCGCGGCGATCGACGACGAGCTCCGCCGGCTCTTCCCCGACGACGCGTTGCTCCAGCGCTGGCTCGAGCTGGCACCCAGCCGGGTGGCGTTCCAGGGGCTTCCGGCACGGATCTGCTGGCTCGGTCTGGGCGACCGGGCGAAAGCGGGGCTCGCAATCAACGAGCTCGTACGCTCCGGCGCAGTGCAGGCGCCGGTCGCCATCGGACGCGACCATCTCGATGCGGGCTCTGTTGCCTCGCCCTACCGCGAGACGGAAGCGATGCGCGACGGCTCCGACGCGATCGCCGACTGGCCGATCCTGAACGCGCTGCTGAACACGGCCGCGGGCGCGACGTGGGTGAGCGTCCATCACGGCGGCGGGGTCGGCATCGGCAACTCGATCCATGCCGGACTGGTCGTCGTCGCCGATGGGACGGACGGGGCGGCCGACCGCCTCGAGCGCGTGCTCACCGCCGATCCGGGCACCGGGGTCATGCGTCATGCGGACGCCGGCTACGACGACGCGGTCGCGACCGCGCGCGAGCGGGGGCTTGACCTGCCCTCACTCCCCGGCGCATGAGCGCCGAAGCCCCCCGGCGCCTGCTGATCCGCGACCTCGCGCAACTCGTGACGCCGGCGGGGAGCGACGCCCCGCTGCGTGGCCGGGCGCTGGGCGACCTCGACTGGATCGATGGGGCGTACGTCCTCTGCACCGGCGGCACGATCGAGGCCGTCGGACGCATGGCCGACCTGAAGCCGCTGGCCGGCGAGGTGGAGGAGCTCGACGGCCGCGGGCTGTGCGCGGTGCCCGGGCTCGTGGACTGTCATACGCACGCGTGCTTCGCCGGCGACCGCGTCGAGGAGTTCGCGCTGCGGGCCGCCGGGGCGTCGTACCAGGAGCTGCACGCGGCGGGGAGCGGCATCCTCGCGACCGTCGCGGCGACGCGTGCCGCGGGCGAGGAGGCCCTCGTCGCCGCGGTCGAGCGCCACCGCGGCTGGATGCAGCGGGCCGGGACCACGACGTTCGAGGCGAAGTCGGGCTACGGGCTCGACCGCGAGACCGAGCTGGCGCAGCTGCGGGCGATCCGGGCTGCAGGCGGTGTCCCGACCTTTCTCGGCGCGCATGCCGTTCCGCCCGAGCACGCCGACGGGGACGCGTACCTCGACTTCCTGCTCGCCGAGGTGCTGCCGGACGCGGCCGCGCTTGCCGAGGCTGCCGACGTCTTCCTCGAGCGGGGAGCGTTCAGCGCAGCGCAGGCAGGCCGGTATCTGGAGGCCTGTCGCGACGCCGGGCTCGCGCTCCGGCTGCACGGAGACCAGTTCACCGAAGCGGGCGCGATCGCGCTCGCGGTCGAGCTCGGTGCGCGCTCGGTCGACCATCTCGAGGCAACTGGACCGGACGGCGTGCGCACACTGGCGGCGAGCGGCGTCGTCGGGGTGCTGCTTCCGGCCAGCGCGCTCGTCCTCGGACGGCCGATGCCGCCGGGTCGTGCCCTCGTGGACTCGGGCGCGGCGATCGCGCTGGCGACGGACTTCAATCCCGGCAGCTCGTTTTGCGAGAGCCTGCCGCTCGTCTGCTCGCTCGCGGCGACGCAGCTCCGGCTTTCACCGGCCGAAGCGCTCGCCGCCTGCACGGTGAACGCGGCCCACGTGCTCGCCCGTGCCGACCGGATCGGACGGCTCGCGCCCGGTTTCGACGCCGACGTCACGCTGCTCGGCGCACCCGACTGGCGCTACCTCGCCTACCACCTCGGCGGCGACGTCGTAGCCGGCGTGGTCAGTGGCGGCGCGCTCACCCGGGCGTCCGGGGCATACTAGGCCCATGCCGAGCCGCAAGCAGCGCCGCCGCCGCGAAAAGGAGAAGCGGCACGAGTACGAGGTCGTCTACATGGACGCCGACGGCAACGAGCTCCCGCCGGAGGAGGTCGAGGACGAGGTGGCCGGCGGCCGGGCCGCACGCGGCGGGAAGAAGCAGCCGGTGCGTCCCGCGCGGGCCGGGAAGGTGCCGCTGCCGGCTTCCTGGCGCCGAGCCGTGCGCCGGGCCTTCATCTTCGGCCCGATCATGTTCATCGCGATCTGGCTGCTCGAGAGCAAGGCGGCGCCGGGCGCCCGCATCACGATCGCGGCGTTCTACACCGTCGCGTTCATCCCGCTCTTCTACTTGATGGACCGGCTCACGTACCGGACCTACGAGCGGCGGCTTGCCCGCGACGCCGAGCGGCACAAGAGCTAGCAGGGGGCGCGAAGCGCGGCAGGAACCGCCGCTAGACTCGTCGGTCAGAGTGGCCCTCGTCGTCGAACAGCTCTCGCTCGGTCCGATCGGAACGAACTGCTACGCCGTGCTCGCCGAGCGCGGTGCGACGGAGGCCGTCGTCGTCGACCCGAGCGGCCCCGCCCCGGAGGTCCTTCAGCTTCTGGAGCGGCTGGGCGCCTCGTGCGCGGCGATCCTCGTCACGCACGGCCACTTCGACCACATCCTCGGGGTCGCCGAGCTCGCCGAGGCGACGGGCGCGCCCGTCTATATGCCGATCGGCGACCGCGCCTTGCTCGAGACCCCGACGGAGGTCTGGGGAGTGCTCGTCCCGGCCTGGGCGCCCGACGTGCTCGTCGAGGGAGGAGCGACGGTCGAGGCCGCAGGCATCTCGTTCGAGACACTGCATGTTCCCGGTCACTCACCCGGTCACATCTCCTACTACGCAGACGGCTGTCTGTTCTCCGGCGATGTCGTCTTCGCCGGCTCGGTCGGCCGCACCGACCTGCCCGGCGCGGACTGGGACACGCTCCTCGCCTCGATCCGCCTGCTCGCGGAGAGCTATCCCCCGGTCACCGCCGTCTACCCCGGGCACGGAGCGCCGACGACGCTGGGCGAAGAGCTCGCGCGCAACCCCTTCCTGGCGGAGCTGCGAGAGCCGTGAAGTTCGAGGCGCCGCGCGGAACGCACGACATCCTCCCGGCCGAGGCGCCGCTCTGGCAGCTCGCGCTCGGCGAGGCGGAGCGGCTCTGCGCGCTCTACGGCTACCGCCGCATCCAGACGCCCGTCTTCGAGGACACGGCGCTCTTCGCCCGCACCGCCGGTGAGGGCTCCGACGTCGTGCAGAAGGAGATGTACACCTTCGCCGATCGGGGCGACCGCTCGCTGACGCTGCGTCCGGAGGGAACGGCGCCGATCTGCCGCGCGTACCTCGAGCATGGCCTCCACCGTGAGCCGCAGCCGCAGAAGCTCTACACGATCGCCCCGATGTACCGCTATTCCGCGCCGCAGAAGGGGCGTTACCGAGAGCACTGGCAGCTCTCCGTCGAGGCGATCGGGTCGGACGACCCCGGGCTCGACGCGGAGGTGATCCAGCTCTACGACGCGCTGCTGACGACCCTCGGCGTCACCGGCTACACCCTCGAGCTGAACTCGATCGGCTGCCGCGAGTGCCGTCCCGCCTACCTGTCACGGCTGACCGCGTGGCTCGACGCACATCCGGGCGCTCTCGACGAGGACGCCCGCGGCAAGCGGGAGACGAGCCCGCTCCGCGTGTTCGACTCGAAGAGCCCGCTCGTGCTGGCGGCGCTCCGCGACGCCCCGACGATCGGCGAGTCGCTGTGCGAGGAGTGCCGCGCCCGCTTCGCCGAGGTGCGCCGCTACCTCGATACCTACGGGGTCGCCTACACACTCGTGCCGACGCTCGTCCGCGGCCTCGACTACTACACGCGCACGACCTGGGAGTTCGTCGGCGAGGCCCTCGGTGCGCAGAGCTCGCTCTGCGGCGGCGGCCGCTATGACGGCCTCGTCGAGGCAATCGGCGGCGCGCCGACCCCCGGCGTCGGCTTCGGTGCCGGAATCGAGCGCCTGATCCTTGCGCTCGAGGAGCAGCGGGTCACGGCCGCCGAACCCGCGTTGGACGTCTTTTTCGCGCTCGAGGCGGATGCCGAGCGCACGCAGGTGCTCGGCTGGATCGCCGCGCTGCGCGCGCGGGGGGTCGCGTGCGACACGGACTACGCGGGCCGCTCGCTCAAGGGTCAGCTCACGCAGGCCGGGCGCAGCGGCGCGGCGACGACCGTCGTCGTCTCCACGGCCGGCGCGACCATCCGCCGGACGGGCACCGCCGACGAGGAGATCGCCCACGACGCGATCCTGGGGAGGCTGTCGCCGTGAGCTGGCGCACGCTCATGTGTGGGGAGCCGCGCGCGGCGCGCGTCGGCGAGCGCCACACGCTGGCCGGCTGGGCCGCGCGGCGGCGAGACCATGGCGGGCTGATCTTCGTCGACCTGCGCGACCGCGCGGGGGTCACCCAGCTCGTGATCAACCCGGAGCGCTCGTCCGAGGCGGCCGAGCTCGCCCATCAGATCCGCAACGAGTTCGTTCTCCAGGCGGAGGGCGAGATCGTGGCGCGCTCCCCGGAGACGGTCAACCCGGCGATGCCGACGGGTGAGGTCGAGCTCGCCGTCGACCGGCTCACGATCGTCTCGCGCTCGACACCGCTTCCCTTCCAGCTCGACGAGGAGAACGTGGACGAGACGCTGCGGCTGCGCTACCGCTGGCTCGACCTGCGCCGCGACAAGCTCCAGCGGAACATCGCGTTGCGCGCACAGATGGTCGGGCTCATCCGCAGGTCCATGGAGGAGGCCGGCTTCCTCGACATCCAGACGCCCATTCTCTTCAAGCCGACCCCCGAGGGCGCGCGCGACTTCGTCGTGCCCACCCGGCTCCAGCCCGGC
The DNA here is from genome assembly GCA_964351025.1 of uncultured Gaiellales bacterium. Classification (GTDB taxonomy): domain Bacteria; phylum Actinomycetota; class Thermoleophilia; order Gaiellales; family Gaiellaceae; genus CAYGLV01. The sequence continues at coordinate 17,138 of CAYGLV010000010.1, forward strand.
CGCTTCTTCGCGCTGCCGCAGAGCCCACAGATCCTCAAGCAGCTGACGATGGTGGCGGGCTTCGACCGCTACTACCAGATCGCGATCTGCTTCCGCGACGAGGACCTGCGCGCCGATCGCGTGCAGGAGATCACCCAGCTCGACGTCGAGATGTCGTTTCCCGACCAGGAGCTCCTGTTCGGGCTGATGGAGGAGATGTACGCGCGGATCTGGCGCGAGTGTCTCGGCGTCGAGATCGAGCACCCGTTCCCGCGCATGACCTATGCGGAGGCGGACCGGCGCTTCGGCAGCGACAAGCCGGACCTCCGCTTCGGCCTCGAGCTCGAGGACGCGACGGAGGTCACGCGCGGCTCGGAGTTCGGCGTCTTCGCGGGAGCCGAGGCGGTGCGCTTCCTGCGCGTGCCGCAGGAGCTCTCGCGCGGCGAGCTCGCGAAGCTCGAGGAGATCGCAAAGGAGTGGGGGGCGAAGGGCCTCGCCTATCTCGTGTACGACGGGGAAGGAAACGTGCGCTCGCCGATCGCCAAGTTCCTCTCGGCCGCCGAGCTGGAGGCGCTCGGGAGCGGCCCGGCGACGACGCTCCTCTTCGCCGCGGACGACTGGGAGAAGACCTCGCGCGTGCTCGGCGCGCTGCGGCTGCACTTCGGGCGCGAGCTCGGCCTGATCGACGAGGACACGTTCACGTTCCTCTGGGTCACGGACTTCCCGATGTTTGAGTGGGACGAGGACGGCGGGCGCTGGGGCGCTGTGCACCACCCGTTCACGCGCCCGACCGACGAGTGGAAGGAGCGTTTCGTGGAGGAGCCCGGGAAGGCGCTCGCGCACGCCTACGACGTCGTCGTGAACGGGAACGAGCTCGGCGGCGGTTCCTTCAGGATCCACGAGCCCGAGCTGCAGGAGAAGGTCTTCGGCCTGTTGAACCTCACGCCCGAGGAGCAGCGCGCGCAGTTCGGCTTCCTGCTCGACGCGCTTGCGATGGGCGCGCCGCCGATGGGCGGGATCGCGTTCGGAATCGACCGTATGACGATGGTGCTTGCGGGTGAGCCGAACCTGCGCGACGTGATCGCGTTCCCGAAGAATCAGGCGGGAGTCGATCCGATGAGCGGAGCCCCGTCGGAGGTCACGCCGGAGCAGCTCGACGAGCTCGGAATACGGCTCGCTGTGCAGGAAGATTAATCTCGACGGCGCAATAGCCGATGAATTGGTCATACTTCGGGCGCGCCGCGCTTTTGGCGCCGCCGACCAGGCAGGAGAGAGATGTCCACGAGTGACTCAGAGCGTTCGCAGGCCCCGGGGCTGACGGCCCTCCCCAGCCTCGACTCGCTTCCCTCCGCGGGCGACGGGTACGACAAGGATCGTGTGCGCGAGGCGTTCGACGCTTTCCGCCGGCACGCGTCCCAGCTCCAGGCCCAGCTTCGGGTGCTCCAGGCCGCGCGCAAGTCCGCCGACGTCGAGCCGACCGGCCACGCGGTGCGCATGGACGCGCTGCACCTGATCCGCGCGGCCGCGGAGTTCGCCGACACGCTCGAGCGCGACGCGCAGACCGCGTCCGCCGCGCAGCTCTCCCGCACGGAGCAGGAGGTGCGCGGGCGGCAGACCACCCTCCAGGCGCGCGAGGGCGAGGTCGAGCGTTACCGTACCGAGAGCGAGCGCCAGCGCGCCGAGATGGTCAACGCGGCCAAGACCGAGGCGCGAGATCTGCTCGCGAAGGCGAATGCCGACGCGACGCAGGAGCTGCGCGAGGCCGAGGCACGCGCGAGCCGCCTGCTCGAGCAGGCCCGCCACCAGGCGACCGACTTGACGAATGCTGCCCGCGCCGAGGTCGAGCAGACGCTCGAGTGGGCCCGCGCGCAGGCCTCCGCCGTCATGGCGCGCGCCCAGGACGGCGTCGAGAAGCTGCTCGCGGCTGCCGGCCTCGGCGAGCCTGCGATGACGGAGGTCGTGAAGGCGATCCTCGGGTCGATGGACGACAAGGCCGAGGCGCCGTCGCGCCCGGCCGAAGCGATGGCAAGCGGTGCGCCGCCGGCGAGCCCGCCCGTGTCGTCGGCTCCGCCCCTGTCTCCGCCGCCCGCTCCCGAGCCGCCCGTGACTCCGGCGGCCCTGAGCGATCCGTCCCCGGCTTTCAGCCCACCCGCGGCACCTGCCGACGAGGAGCCGGAAGCGGTCGAGGGCGAGCAGGACGAGCCCGAGCCGCACCGTTAGGATCCGCGCCGTGCCGCGTAGTCTCGGTCTGAGGTTCGCCCTCGAGGTGGGCTTTCTCGTCGCAGTCGCGGTCGTCGCGGCCCTGCTCGATCTGGGCTGGCCGGCGATCGTGGCAGTGATGAGCGCCGCCTGGATCGTCACCACGGCGGCCGAGTGGCGCTTCTCGCGGGCCTCGGCATCCGTGCGGGCTGCGTCTTCGCTGCAGGCGGAGGCGCCGGGCGGAGAGGGGATTCTTGTCGCCGGGCCGCTGCTCCGCCGGAACGACCCTCCCGAGCTCGACACGGAGTGGGTGGAGGACGAGACGAAGCTCCCACCCGTGCCGGCGAGCGAGCCCGAGATCCCTGTGCACGTGCGGGTCCTGCCGCGCGCGGAGGTGCCCGCTGTCGAGGAGTCGCCGGAACCTGTCGCAGTGGAGCCGGAGCCGGAGCCCGAGCCCGAACCTGAGCCCAAGCCCGAACCTGAGCCCAAACCTGAGCCCGAGCCTGAGCCGGAGCCCGAGCCGGAGGAAGTCGAGGCGCCTGCGCCGCTCGCGGCCGTTCCGGCCCTGCCGCCCGAGCCGATCGTGGTCGAGCCGCCACCGCCGGCGCCCGAGCCCGAACGCGTCGTCGCCTTCCCGGCGGCCGCCGGCACGCGCGCCCGCTGGAATGTCTGGGAGCTCGAGCGGCTGACCCGCGCGCGCGGGGGAACCGACCCGATCCGTGACGAGGAGCTCGGCTTCCTGCTCGTCTACCTGCGCGATTTCGCTGCAGTGGACGGCACGCTGCCCGAGGAGTTCGACGAGCTCGTGGCCGAGTCGTTCAGCGATGTCGTGGGAGCTGCCTCGAGTCGGTGAGCCTCTCCGTGGTGCAGCGTTCGCTCGTCCTCGCGGCGGTCGCGCTGCTCGCGGCGACCCTGGCGCTCGTGCTCGCGCGCGACCACCGGGTGCCGTCTCCGGTGCCCTCGACCGCTCCGGTGGCGGCAGCCGGCGGGTGGTATGAGGCCCTCGCGACCCCCCTCGCGCCGAGCTCCGGGGGCAAGCGGACGACGTGCGGGCCCGTGCTCGAGGCGGATTCGCTCGGAGTTGCGCACCCGGTGCTGCCGTGCGGCGCGCGGCTCGTGCTCGTGTACGGGACGGTCGAGACGACCGCGGAGGTGATCGACCACCGGCCCGTGGGCGCAGGAACCCAGTTCGAGCTGACGCGAGCCCTGGCGGCTCGCCTGGGGCTCACAGGCACGCAGAGGCTGCGGTGGCGCTATGCAGCCCGTGTAGAGTGAGTCCGCTCGACCCTGTGCGTGGCTCTCGCTCCAAACGTGAACCAATGCACATGCGAAGGGAGTTCGCGTCCGGCTGAGGCCTCAACCGCCGAAGGCCGGCAGAGCACCCACCTGGTATGACCAGGTTCGCAAGGGGCGCGGTTTTCATCGGCAGGGTGGAGCACTCTTTCGGCGAGTACGCTGACGGCATGATGGACGTCGTCGGAGACTCGTCGCGCAACGGCGAGTGGGCGCTCGTGCGGCTCACCGTGGATCGCGGCCGGGTCGTTGCAGCCGATGCCCCCGGGCTCGACCGGCCGCTCGCCGGGCTGACGCTCCTGGAGGCGGCGGCGGTAACAGGGGAGACGCTCGCCGTCGATGCGCTCGCCAACGCCCTCGGCCCGGTTTTCGCCGCCGCCCCGGTGCCCGGCCGCGCCGCTGTCGCGATGAGTGGAGGCGTGGACAGCGCCGTCGCGCTCCTGCGCAGCGCGCCGAACGCGATCGGCGTCACGCTCCGGCTCTGGCTCGACCCCCACGGACCCGACACCGAGCGGGTGTGCTGCTCACCGGAAGCCGTCCTGCAGGCACGCGCGGCGTGCCACGGGCTCGGGTTGCCGCACGTCACGCTCGACCTGCGCGAGGAGTTCCGGCGCGCGATCGTCGGGCCGTTCGTTCGCGCGTACGCCCGCGGCGAGACGCCGAATCCATGCGGGCGCTGCAACGGCAGCTTCCGCTTCGCAGAGCTGCTGGCCTTCGCGCGCCGAGCCGGGTGTGAGCGGCTCGTCACCGGCCACTACGCGCGCGTCGTCTCGCACCGCGGCCGGCTGCTCGTCGGCCGCGCAGCTGACGCCGAGAAGGACCAGTCGTACATGCTCGCGCGGCTCGATCCACGGCTGCTCGATCGCATCTCGTTCCCGCTCGGCGGGCAGGCCAAGGAGGAGACACGCGCCGAAGCCGCTCGCGCCGGGCTCGCCGCCGCGGGACGGGCTGAGAGCCAGGAGGCATGTTTCCTCGCCGGCGGCGACTACCGGGAGTTCCTCACGCGGCAGGGCCTGAACGGCGGCGGAGGTGCGATCGTGAACGAGCGCGGGCTCGAGCTCGGCCGCCACGAAGGCTTCTGGCGCTACACACCCGGCCAGCGGCGGGGCCTCGGGGTCGCCGCTCCGCAGCCGCTGTTCGCGCTGCGGACCGACGCGCGGACGAACACCGTCGTCGTCGGCCCCCGCGACGCGCTGGCGCGCACGAGCGTGTCGGTGCGCGGGCGCCTGTACGTTCCCTCCGCGCGGGTGGACGCAAAGCTCCGCTACCGCTCGCAGGCGGTGCCGGCCCTCGTCGAGGAGACCGGACGTGGCTTCCGCCTCCGGTTGGAACAGGCGGCGTACGGGGTCGCGCCGGGCCAGCTCGTCGCGCTCTACGAGGCAGACGCGGTCGTCGGCTCGGGTGTCGTCGTGTCGGCCGGGCGCTAGGATCAATGCGAATGCCGATCGCAGCCTTCACGTGGGCCAACCTCACAGACCTCTCGCTCTCGGTCTTCCTGCTCGCGTCCGGGCTCGGCCTCGGCTACGTCCTCCTCCGCCTCGGCGGCGCCTTCGGGCGCCTGTCCTCCTTCATCCACGGCACCGAGCGCGAGGTGCTGCCCGTGATCTCGAAGGTGGGCGAGAGCGTGGACAAGGTGAACGGTGAGCTCGACAAGCTGGGCCAGATCACCGACAGCGCCGTGGACATGGCCGACAGCGTGGACACGGCGGTGCGTTCGGTGAGCATGGCGATCTCGAAGCCGGTCCAGAAGGTGTCGGGCTTCGCCGCGGGGGTAAGCCACGGCGCCTCGGCCTTCAAGGCGAGCCGCGACTGGAGCGAGGCGAAGACAGCGGCCAGGGCGGCGGCCGCCCGCCGCGAGGCCGAGCTGGCCGACGAGTTGCACCGCACGGGCTCCGACGCGCAGTAGGCGCGCCGGGCCGCGCGCCTACAATCCTTCGGATGCGCACGACTGCCGAGCTCCGCGAGGGCTACCTTGCCTACTTCGAGTCGAAGGGCCACAAGCGGCACCCGTCCGGCTCGCTCGTCCCGCCCGCGTGGGACCGCTCGACGCTGCTGAACAGCGCGGGGATGCAGCCGCTGATGCCGTACTTCCTCGGGCGCGAGACGCCGCCCGCACCGCTGCTGGCGACCGCCCAGAAGTGCTTCCGGACGCCGGACATCGACGAGGTGGGGCTCGACGGCCACCATCTGACGTTCTTCGAGATGCTGGGGAACTTCTCGTTCGGCGAGTACTTCAAGGAAGGCGCAATCGAGCTTGCGTGGGAGTTCATGACCGAGCACCTGAAGCTCGACATGGACCGCGTCTCGGTCACCGTCTTCGCCGGTGACCCGGCGCTCGGGCTCGGTGAGGACGAGGTCGCCGTCCGGGCGTGGGAGAAGATCGGGATGCCGCCCGAGCGGATCGGCCGCCTCGACCGTTCGCACAACTTCTGGTCGGTCGGCGGTCCCGGGCCGTGCGGCCCCGACTCGGAGATGTTCTACGACCGCGGCCCGGGGATCGGCTGCGGCCGCTCCGCGTGCGCGCCCGGCTGCAGCTGCGAGCGGTTCCTCGAGTTCTGGAACCTCGTCTTCATGGAGTTCGAGCTCCACCCCGACGGGACTCTGACGCCGCTCCCGGCGCAGAACGTCGACACCGGCCTGGGCATCGAGCGGACGGCTTCGATCCTCCAGGGTGTGACGTCCGTCTACGAGACCGACGGCTACCAGGCGATCATGGAGTGGATCGCCGGCCAGAGCGGCGTTGCGTACGGGGAGTCCGAGCGCGCGACCAAGGCGCACCGGATCCTCGCGGATCACGGGCGCGGGATGACCTTCCTCACGGCCGACGGCGTGATCCCGTCGAACGAGGGGCGCGGCTACATCCTCCGGCGCATCATCCGCCGGGCCGTCCAGCAGGCGCGGGCGATCGACCTCGCGAGCCTGTGGCCGCTCACCGACGTCGTGATCGAGCAGATGGGCGAGTGGTACCCCGAGCTGTCCAAGCACCGGCAGCAGGTGCAGGAGATCGTCCGCGGCGAGGAGGAGCGCTTCTCGGAGACGCTCGAGCGCGGGCTGAAGGTGTTCGAGGAGCTCGCGGGCGGTGAGGCGATCTCCGGCGCGGACGCGTTCACGCTCGCCGCGACGTACGGGTTCCCGGTTGAGCTGACCGTCGAGCTCGCCGAGGAGCGCGGCCAGGCTGTGGACGTGGACGGCTACCGGCTCGAGATGGAGCGCCACCGCGAGATCTCTCGCGCCGGCGCCGCCGAGACCGGTGCCCGGCGGGCGGCGGAGCTCGCGCACGCGGCCGGGTTCACGACGGAGTTCGTCGGCTACGAGAAGACGGACGTGCTGACCCAGATCGGGGCGCTCGAGCAGGTGGACGACAGGCTCTTCCTCGCCAAGCTGCGCGAGTCGCCGTTCTATCCCTCCGGTGGCGGCCAGGTGACGGACGCGGGCTGGATCGAGCTGGACGGCGACGCCGGCGTCCGCGCAGAGCTGCGCGAGGGGTATCACTTCGAGGGCGACCAGGCGCTCCTCTTCGAGGGGGAGGGCTTCTCCGCAGGCGACCGCGTGCGCGCGGTCGTGCCCTGGAAGGTGCGCTTCCCGACGATGGCGAACCACACGGCGACGCACCTGCTCCACCAGGCACTGCGCGACGTGCTCGGCGACCACGTGCAGCAGGCAGGCTCGGCGGTGCGCCCCGACAAGCTCCGCTTCGACTTCACCCACCCGCAGGCTCTTTCCGAGGCGCAGCGTGAGGAGGTCGAACGGCTGGTCAACGCAAAGATCTTCGAGAACCTGCCGGTGCACGTCTTCGAGACGCCACTCGAGGAGGCGCGGCGGCTGGGCGCGATGGCGCTCTTCGGCGAGAAGTACGGCGAGATCGTGCGCCTCGTCGAGGTGAGCGGCTACTCGCGCGAGCTCTGCGGCGGCACCCACGTGCGCACGACCGCCGAGATCGGAGCACTCACGATCGTCTCCGAGGGCTCGGTCGGCGCCGGTGCGCGGCGGATCGAGGCTGTCACCTCCGGCGAGGCCTACGCCCTCCTGCACGGCCGCTCGCGCCAGGCCGACGAGCTCCGCAGCGAGCTGGGGGAGCTGCGCCGGGAGGCGAAGAAGCGGCCGGGGGCCGGGCCGGAGGAGATCGCGGCGGCCGTCCGGGAGGAGAACGGCTTCAGCGTGATCGTGCAGTCCGTGGAGGGGCTCGACGCCGACGAGCTGCTCGACCTCTCCGATCGCTTCAAGCAGCGCCACGCGCCGGCCGCGGTCGTGCTCGGCTCGCGGGAAGACGGAGCGGTGCACCTCGTTGCCAACTTCGACCAGTCCGTCGCAGACCGCGTCAGCGCGTCCGACGTCGTCAGGCAGGCGGCGGCCCTCGTCGGCGGCGGCGGCGGCGGGCGGCCCACCATGGCGCGCGCCGGGGGCAAGGATCCGGAACGTCTGCCGGAGGCGCTGGCCGAGGCGGAGCGCCTGATCGTCGCCGCTCTCTCGTGAAGGTGCTCGCGCTGGACTACGGCTCTGCCCGCACGGGTGTCGCCGTCTCCGACGCGACGGGAACGATCGCCCGGCCACTCTGCGTCGTCCAGCGCGCGGCGACCGAGACTGGGCTCGCGCGCATCGCCGAGCTCGTCTCCGAGCACGGGCCGGAGCGCGTCGTCGTCGGCCTGCCGTTGACTCTCCGTGGCGAGCGCGGCCCGCAGGCGCAGGAGACCGAGACGTTCGTCGCGGCCCTCAGCGCGGTGCTCGCCGTCCCGGTCGAGACCTTCGACGAGCGGTTCACGACGGCAATGGCGGCGCGCACACCCTCGTCAGCCCCTGAGGACGCGCTCGCGGCCGCACACCTGCTCGAAGGCTTTCTGGCATGGGCGAGCGGCCGGGCGTAATTCCTCCGCGGCCGGGGCTCCCGCCACGTCCGCCGCTGCCCAGGAGCGCGGTCGTGCGCCGGCGTGTGCTCGGCGCGACGCTGATGGTCGCCGTCTTCGCGCTCGTCGTGTGGGCTGCCCTGACGGCGACGGGCGGAGGAGAAAGCGCGCCCGCCACCACGGCCACGCCCCCACCGGTCGTGCTCAAGATCGTCTTCCCGGAAGGATTCACACGCAGCGAGATGGCCGTGCGGGTCACGGCCGTGCAGAAGATCGCACGGGAAAAGCGCGGCGTCACACCGAAGCTGACGGCGGAGGCGTACCTCGCGGCAGCGGGGAAGCTCGTTGCGCCGCCGGGGTTCCGCGCCGACGCCAAGGGGCGCGGCAGCGAGGGCTTCCTCTTCCCCTCGACCTACGAGTTCCTGCCCGAGACGACGGCGAAGCAGTTCGTGGCCGGCCAGTTCGTGTTCTTTCTGGAGAACTGGGCGGAGCTCGACCTCCGGTACGCGAGCAAGCGCAACCTGACGCCCTACGACGTGCTGATCATCGCGTCCATGGTCGAGAAGGAGACCGTCGCGCCCGACGAGCGGCCGCTGGTCGCCGCGGTCATCTACAACCGGTTGAAGCTGCGGATGCCGCTCGGGATCGACGCGACGATCCGGTACGGGCTGAACGTGCCCGCGACCGAGTCGCTGCGCGTCTCCCAGCTCGAGAGCGACAACCCCTATAACACGCGCCGCCGCAGGGGCCTGCCGCCGACGCCGATCGCGAACCCCGGTCTCGCCTCGCTGCAGGCCGCCGCCCATCCGGCACAGGTGGGCTACCTCTATTTCGTGCGCAAGCCCGACAAGGTGCACCACTTCTTCACCGCGAGCGAGCAGGAGTTCTTGAAGAAGGCCTGCGAGTATGGCTTCGGCTGCCAATGATTCCCAGCGGATGATTTCCGGGAACACAACGCTCGTCGGGTTGATCGGAGACCCGGTCGCGGGCTCGCTCTCGCCGCGGATGCAGAACGCCGCGTTTGCGGCGTCCGGGCTGGACTGGGCCTACGTGCCGCTGCCGGTGGCCGCGGACCGGCTCGCCGACGCCGTGCGCGGGCTCGTCGCGCTCGGCTTCGCCGGAGCGAACGTCACGATTCCACACAAGCGCGCGATCATCGAGCTCTGCGACGAGCTCGACGAGGTCGCCGAGCGCGCCGGCTCGGTGAACACACTCGTCGTCCGCGACGGCCGCGTCCTCGGATCGAGCACAGACGGCGCGGCCGTGGCGGGCGCAATCGAGGCCGCCGGTGCCCGCTGCCTCGTCCTCGGGGACGGCGGCGCGGCGCAGGCGGTGATCGCGGCGCTCTGGGACGCCGGAGCGGCCGATGTCGAGGTCACGTCGCGGCGCGACCCGGGCTGGCCGCCGAGCGGGGCCGGAGCCGGCGTGCTCGTGAACGCCACCCCCGTTCGCGATGACGCGATCGTCACGCTGCGGCCGGAGCAGCAGGTGGTGGACCTGGCCTACCGCGCCGACGGCTTACCAACAGCGCTCGTGGAGGCGGCCCGCGCGGCCGGGTGCATCCGGATCGTGGACGGGCTCGACGTACTGGTCCGCCAGGGCGCCGGCTCGTTCGAGCGCTGGACGGGAGTGCCGGCTCCGCTCGAGGCGATGCACGCGGCGGCTCGCTCGTAGAACGACGAGGGGCCCGCCGGAGCGGGCCCCTCGTTGCGTGCGTCGGCCTGCGGCCTACTTGGGCGGCGGAGCCACGCGGCACCGGAACTCGGTGTAGTTGCCCGAGGTGCACAGCCGCGCCGAGGCAGTGGCGCTTGCGTACCGGCGCGACCCCGTCGGCACGCCGGTCTAGGAACTAGGCTCTCTCCATGACTCTCGGCCTGGTCACCGCTGGCGAGTCCCACGGTCCTGCACTCGTGGCGATCGTGACCGGGCTGCCTGCCGGGCTGACGCTCGACCGCGTCGCGATCGATGCCGATCTGCGCCGCCGCCAGCAGGGCTACGGCCGCAGCCCTCGTCAGCAGCTCGAAACCGACGAGGTCGAGGTGCTCGCCGGCCTTCGTCACGGCCGCACACTGGGGACGCCGCTCGCGCTCGTCGTGCGCAACCGCGATCACGCGAACTGGGCGTGGGGGATGAGCCCTTTCCCGCCGGAAGGTAAGCCGTCCGGCAAGGGAGTCAAACCGGTGACGCTGCCCCGGCCGGGGCACGCCGACCTCGCGGGCACGCTCAAGTACGGCCATGACGACGTTCGCAACGCGCTCGAGCGCGCCAGCGCACGCCACACGGCGGTGGTCGTCGCCGCGGGCACGGTGGCGAAGGCGCTGCTCGGCGCGATCGGAGTCTCCGTCGCCGGCTTCGTGCTCGAGATCGGCGGCGAGACGGAGGCGGCGGCGCAGCAGGCAGCGATGGATGCGGCGAAGGCAGACCGGGAGACGCTCGGCGGCGTCGTCGAGGTGGTGGCGACGGGCGCCCCGCCCGGACTGGGCTCGTACGCGACCCGCGACGAGCGACTCGACGCGCGTCTTGCCGCAGCGCTGATGGGGATTCAGGCGGTGAAAGGCGTCGAGGTCGGCGAAGGCTTCGCGCTCGCGCGCAAACGGGGCTCCGAGGCCCACGACGAGATCGAGCCGGGCTTGAAGCGCCGCTCGAACCGCGCCGGAGGCATCGAGGCCGGGGTCTCGAACGGCGAGCCGATCGTCGTCCGTGCCGCCATGAAGCCGCTGCCGACCCTGATGCGGCCGCTCGACTCGGTCGACATCTCCACCGGCGAGCCCGCCCAAGCACTCGTCGAGCGCAGCGACGTGGCGGCCGTCGAGGCCCTCGCAGTCGTCGCCGAGGCAGCCGTGGCCTTCGAGCTCGCCTCCGCGGCCCGCGAGAAGTTCGGCGGGGACGCGCTCGGCGACTTCGTCGCCGCCCACAGCGCCTACGTGGAGCGGATCGGCTGGACCGGCCGCTGAACGCACTCGCGCGGCACCTCGCGCTCGTCGGCTTCATGGGCGCGGGGAAGTCGACCATCGGGCTGCAGCTCGCCGGGCGGCTCGACCGCAGCTTCGTGGACCTCGACGCCGAGATCGAGCGGCACGCGGGACTCTCGATCGCCAGGCTCTTCGCCAAGCGCGGCGAAGCGAACTTCCGCAGGCTCGAGACCGGGCGCGCGCTGGAGGCGCTGCGCGCGCCCGAGCCGGCCGTGATCTCGCTCGGGGGTGGGGCTGTCACCTCGCCGGAGATCTGCGAGGCGTTGCGGGCGCGGGCGTTCACCGTCCTGCTCGAAGTGGAGGTCGAGGAGGCCTGGCGGCGTGTGCGGGGCGGTGACCGGCCGCTCGCCGGCGACGAGCAGTCGTTCCGCGCGCTCTACGAGGCCCGGCGCCCGCTCTACGATCAGGTTGCGGACGGGCGCACTCACGACGCCGACGGCGCCGTGCTCGCCGCTGCGGGCATCCACGTCGAGGCCGGGTCGCTGGGGCGGCTCGCGGCACTCGTTCCCGGCGCCGGGCCCGTCGAGCTGGCGCTCGACGCCAACGTGGCCGAGCTGCATGGCCCCGCACTCCGGGAGGCTCTCGGCGGGCGGCTGACCAGCGTGCACGAGTTGCCGCCGGGCGAGGAGGCAAAGAGCGCCGAGATCTGCGGACAGCTCTGGCAGGCACTGCGGCTCGAACGGGGCGGCACCCTCGTCGCCGCCGGGGGCGGCTGTACCACCGACGCCGCCGGCTTCGTCGCCGCCACCTACCTGCGCGGGGTGGCCTGGGTTGCCGTGCCGACGACGCTCGTCGGTCAGGTGGACGCTGCGCTCGGAGGCAAGACAGCGATCGATCTTCCGGGCGGCAAGAACCTCGTGGGCGCCTTCCACTGGCCCGCGCGCGTGGTCTGCGATCCCGACGTGCTCTCGACGCTTCCGGACGAGGAGCTCACCGCGGGCCTGGCCGAGGTCGTGAAGACAGGCCTCCTCGCGGGCGAGCCGCTCTGGGAGCTCGAGCGCGCGGAGATCGTCCGTCGCTGCGCGGCGTTCAAGGCTGCGCTCTGCCTGCGCGATCCCGAGGACCGCGGCCCGCGCAACGCGCTCAACCTCGGTCACACCTTTGCGCACGCACTCGAGGCGGCGGCCGGCTACACGGGCCCTTCGCACGGCCAGGCGGTCGCGCTCGGCCTGCTGGCTGCGACCCGGCTCTCTGTCGAGCACCTCGGCCTCGATCCGGCGGTGCCGGGCGAGGTCGAGCGTGTCCTGCAGCCCGCGCCGGTCAGCGTGAGCCGCGAGCGGGCGTGGGAAGCCCTACACCGGGATAAGAAGGCCGTCGGCGGCCGCCCACAGCTCGTGCTGCTCGAGGCGCTCGGCGCGCCGCGGCTCGGCGTCGAGCTTCCGGACGACGCCGTGCGGGCAGCGCTCGACGCGCTGATCGCTGGTTAGACTCGCCCCCGTGCGCGTCGCAGTCCTCAACGGGGTCAACCTCGACGTCCTCGGGCGGCGCGACTCGACGCACTACGGCGGAATCACGCTGCCGGAGCTGGAGACGCGGATCTACGAGTGGGCGAACCAGCTCGAGTGCAGCGCCCGCTGCAGGCAGACGAACCACGAAGGCATGTTCGTGGACTGGTGCCACGACGCGCTCGACTGGGCCGGAGGGGTGATCCTCAACCCCGGCGCGTGGACGCACTACTCGTGGGCGATCCGCGACGCCGCGGAGCTCTTCGCCGTCCCGGTCGTCGAGGTGCACCTGTCCGACATCGAGGCGCGTGAGGACTGGCGGCGCTTCTCCGTGCTCGGCGACCTCGCCGCGAAGCGGATCATGGGCAAGGGGCCCGAGGGCTACAGGGAAGCGCTCGAGTTCCTGGTGAAGGGGTCATGAGACGCGCTGTGTCAACTGTTTCCGCCCGCGCGTTCCTCGGGCGCTGCTCGCGGTGCCGGGCCGGAGGGGACAGTACGGGTAGTACGGCCCCGGAGAGCACGGTGCCGCGAGCGGCGCCAGGCTTCGGCGGAGCCGGGCTTGGCCTGGCGGGAGCCGAGGCCGGCGAGGGGCGCGCGTGAGCCGTTTGGAGCGTTTGCGGGCGCGGCTCGAGCGGCCGCTGCTCGTCACGAGCCCGGTCAACGTTCTCTACCTGACGGGGCTCTCCAGCTCGAACGCCGCCGTGCTCGTCGAGCCCGACCGGGCGCGTCTCTACACCGACTTCCGGTACATCGAGCGCGCGCGGGCGGCCGAGGGCGTGGAGGCAGTCGAGACGCCGCGCGCGGTGCTGTCGGCACTCGCCGGGCTGCTCGACGGCACCGTCGGCTTCGAGGCCGACGACGTGTCCTACGCGGGATGGCAGACGCTCGCCGCAAACGGGGTTGCGCTGGTGCCGACGCACGGCGTCGTCGAAGCGCTGCGCGCCGTCAAGGAGCCGGGCGAGCTCGACGCGATCCGCGCCGCGTGCGCGATCTCCGACCGCGCCTTCGAGGCGCTCGCCCAGGAGCGCTTCACAGGCCGAACCGAGCGCGAGCTCGCCTGGCGGGTCGACCAGCTGCTCCACGACTTCGGCGGCGAGGGGCCCGCCTTCGAAACGATCGTCGCGGCGGGCGAGAACGGCTCCCGCCCGCACGCGATTCCCGGCGACCGGCCGATCGAGGCCGGGACGCTCGTCACGATCGACGCGGGCACGACAGTCGGGGGCTATCGCTCCGACTGCACGCGCACCTTCGCCACCGGCGACCTGCCGGACGAGCTGGCCCGGATCTACGAGATCTGCCTCCAGGCCCAGGAGGCCGGTGTAGCCGCCCTCAGGGCGGGGATCACCGGGGTCGAGGGAGACGCCGCGTCGCGCTCCGTGATCGAGGCGGCCGGCTACGGCGAGCGGTTCGGCCACGGCCTCGGACACGGCGTGGGGCTGAACATCCACGAGGCGCCGGCGCTGCGGCGCGAGTCCACCGACACGCTCGTTGCCGGGAACACGGTCACCGTCGAACCCGGGATCTACCTCCCCGGCAGCGGCGGCGTCCGCATCGAGGACCTCGTGACGGTCACAGCGGACAGCTGCGAGCGCCTCACACGGTTCACCAAGGACCTGATCGTCGTCTCCTGAGTAGACTGGCGCGCGGGCATGGCCGATGTCGTCGCCACGAACCAGTTCAAGAACGGGATGCACATCGAGCTCGAGGGCTCGGTCTGGCGCATCGTCGAGTTCCAGCACGTGAAGCCGGGCAAGGGCGGCGCCTTCGTGCGCACGAAGCTGAAGGAACTCGCGTCCGGCTCCGTCGTCGAGAAGACGTTCCGTGCGGGCGAGAAGTTCGCGCGCGTGCACACGGAGGTGAAGAACGTCCAGTTCCTCTACGAGGACGGCGTCGAGGCCCACTTCATGCACGAGGCGACCTACGAGCAGTTCGCGCTGCCGAACGCCGAGGTCGCGGATGCGCTGCCGTACCTCCTCCCGTCGAGCACCGTACAGATGCTGCAGGTGAACGAAAAGCCTGCCGGGATCCAGCTCCCCGCCTCGCTCGAGCTGGCGGTAACCGAAACGGAGCCCGGGGTGAAGGGCGACACCGTCTCGAACGTGACGAAGCCTGCGACGCTCGAGACGGGCGCCGTCGTCGCCGTGCCGCTGTTCGTCAACCCCGGCGACCGGATCAAGGTCGATCCGCACGAAGGCCGCTACATCGGCCGCGCCTGAGCCTTCCGCGACCTCAGGCCCGTCTCCGCTCCGGCGCCTACTTGAGCGGGCTCGTCCCGGCCATCCAGATGATGACGCGTGTGAACTTCCCGTCGGGGCCGACGTCGAAGAAGTTGCAGTTGTGCATGTCGTTCTTCGTTCCGTCGTGCAGCGTCCCGATGTAGCCCTGCTCGGTCGCGACCTTGCCGGCAGCGGGCTCGACGACGATGTTCCGGATCTCGTGGAAGATCGACTCGGAGCTCGCGAAGAACTCGGTGAACATCCGCCGGATCTCGGCGGCGCCTGCGAACGTCGCGTGATCGGTCTGGACGGTCATGATTGCGTCGTCGGCGAAGTGCGAGAGCACGGCGTCGGCGTCCATCGCGTCCACCGCTTTGAAGTAGCTGTCCGGCAGGGCAGCAAGGGACTCACGGGTGTGCTCGGAGACGTGCGTGGCCATAGGTCCTCCTCGAATGTCTGACGATGGCATGCTGTCGGGCCGGCCGGTCCCCGTCAAGCCGCGCAGACGCTCGCCGGCTGCAACCACACGGCTCCGTGCGGCGTCAGACCGGCTGCGCAGGGGACGGACGCGTCCGCTGTAGGCTCCCTCCGATGCCGAAGCTTGTCGACACCACGATTCGCCTGCTCTCGCAGGAGCCGCTCGCGGGACGGGTGCCGACCGCCGAGGTGCTCCGGCTCGCGGAGCTCCTCGACGGCGCCGGGTTCGCCTGCCTCGAGGTCTCGGCCGGGGGCGGCTTCGATGCGGCGGTTCGCCGCGGGGTCGAGAGCCCGTGGGAGCGCATCCGGGCGCTGAAGGCGCGGACGGCGACACCGCTCGGGATCGCTCTCCGCGGCCGGTTCCTCGTCGGCTCGCGCGCGGTGCATCAGGACATCGTCCGCCGTTTTGTCTCCTGCGCGGCCGAGAACGGCATCTCTGTCTTCCGCATCCACGATCCGCTGAACGACGTCTCGAGCCTGCGCCACTCGGCCGACGCGGTACTGGCGGCCGGCGGGGAGTTCCACGCCGGCCTCGTGTACAGCCCCGGCCGGCCGGGCGAGGCCGACGCGCTCGTCGAGCAAGCGCGTGAGCTGGGAGATCTCGGCGCGGCCTGGGTGATTCTCAACGACCCCACGGGCGCGCTCTCACCGGCGAGCGCGGGCGATCTCGTCGGCCGGGTAGGGGAGGCGAGCGGGCTGCCCGTGGGCTACTACAGCCAGGGCGCCGGCGGCACGGCCCTCGCCGACTCGCTCGCCGCAGTCGAGGCGGGCGCCGAGCGCATCGCCTGCGCCGTCTACCCGCTCGCGCTGATCCTCCATCGCGTCTCCGCCGAGTCGCTCGTGCAGGCGCTGCACGGCTACGGCAAAGAGACCGGAGTGGACATCGCGACGCTCTGGCGGGCCTCCCATCTCGTGGACGAGCACATCGGCGACGAGCCGGTCACACCACTCGCGCCCCGCATCGCCGTGCGCGCCGCCGAGCACGACCTGCCGTCGGGGCTCGTTGCGGCGATCGACGTCCACCTGCGCGCCCACGCAGCCGGGGATCGCCTGCTCGAGGTGCTCGTGGAGCTCGGCCGCATCCGCGTGGAGGCCGGCTGGCCGCCGCTCGCCGCGCCGATCGGCCAGATCCTTGCCTCGCAGGCGTTGCTCAATGTGCTCTCCGCGCGTCGCTACGGCTCGCTCGTGGACGAGTTCCGCTCGCTCGTCCAGGGGCGCTACGGCACACCGCCCGCGCCGGTCGACGCGACCCTCGCCCGAGCGGTCTCGCTCCTCTCCGACGATCTTTCGCTCGAGCACGACCCACCGACCGCCGAGGACGTCCGCGCAGACGCCGAGGGTCTCGCAGCGAGCGAAGAGGAGCTCGTCCTGCTCGCGATGTTCGGCAACGAGGTGGAGCCGTTGCTGCGCACGATTCGCGCCCGGCACTCGCACGACGAGCCGCTCCTCGCGCAGGGCGTCGAGCACACCCGCGGCGAGCGGATCCGCGAGCTCGTCCGGATCGTGCAGGAGAGCGGTGTGGCGGAGGTCGAGATCGAGGACGAGGGGATGCGGGTGTCGGTCCGCCGAACCGACGAAGCACTCCAGCCGGTGGGGACGCTGGTGGATGCCGATGAGCCCGGCCTAGTGGCACCGGCGTCATACCTGCCGGGCATCGTGCACATCGAGTCCCCGATGGTCGGCACCTTCTACCGGGCCCCGCAGCCGGGAACGCCGGCGTTCGTCGAGGTCGGCGACACGATCGTGCCCGGGCAGACGCTCTGCGTCCTCGAGGCGATGAAGCTGATGAACGAGGTGAAGGCCGAGCTGGCCGGCGTCGTGCGAACGATTCACGTCGAGAACGCGCAGCCCGTCGAGTTCGGCCAGCTGCTCTTCGAGATCGAACCGATCGTCGCGCCGCCGGCGGTTTGAGTCGGATGTTCCGCCGCGTCCTCGTCGCGAATCGAGGCGAGATCGCCGTGCGCGTGATCCGCACCCTGCACGAGCTCGGGATCGAGGCCGTCGCGATCTACTCGACCGCGGACCGTGACGCCATGCACGTCCGTCTCGCCGACCAGGCCGTCTGCATCGGCCCCCCGGCTGCGAACGACAGCTACCTCCGGATCGCGTCCGTGATCGCGGCGGCGGAGACGACCGGCTGCGAGGCTGTCCACCCAGGCTACGGCTTCCTGTCGGAGAACCCGGCCTTCGTTCGCGCCTGCCAGGAGAACGACATCGTGTTCGTCGGCCCGCCGGCCGACGTGATGGCCGCGATGGGCGACAAGGCCCGCGCGAAGGAGGAGATGCGCCGCGCCGGTGTGCCGCTCGTTCCGGGCACGGACGGCGCCGCCTCGCTGCACGAGGCGCAGGCGACTGCCGCCGAGCTCGGTTACCCCGTCCTGCTGAAAGCGGTTGCGGGCGGCGGAGGCAAGGGGATGCGCCTCGTGAACGCCCCCGGCGAGCTGGAGCTCGCGTACACGACGGCCCGTACCGAGGCGGAAGCAGCCTTCGGCGACCCGGCACTCTACGTCGAGCAGGCCGTCGTCCCCGCGCGGCACGTCGAAGTTCAGGTGCTGGCCGACGCCCACGGAGGCGTGCTTACGCTCGGCGAGCGCGAGTGCTCGATCCAGCGCCGCCACCAGAAGCTCGTCGAGGAGTCGCCCTCGCCTGCGCTCACACCCGATACGCGCGAGGAGCTCGAGCGTGAGGTCGAGCGCGCGTGCCGCGCGATCGGGTACGTCAGCGCCGGCACCTTCGAGTTCCTGCTCGGCCCCGGCGGCGAGCACTACTTCATCGAGCTGAACTGCCGGCTGCAGGTCGAGCACCCGGTCACCGAGCTGACGACGGGAATGGACATCGTGCGTGAGCAGCTGCGGATCGCCGCCGGCGAGCGGCTCGAGACGACGGGGCGGGCGCCCCGCCGCGGGCACGCGCTGGAGATCCGGATCAACGCCGAGGACCCGGCCCGCGACTTCATGCCCGCACCGGGGACGATCGCCCGCTTCCGTGCTCCGCTCGGGCCGGGAACGCGCTTCGACACGCACCTCGAAGCGGGATCGGTGATCTCGCCGTACTACGACTCGCTGATCGGGAAGCTCGCGGTCTGGGACGAGGACCGCAACGGCGCGATCGCGCGCGCGTTGCGGGCGCTCCGCGAGCTGGAGGTGGACGGGATACCGACGACGCGGCAACTGGCGATCGAGATCCTGCGCTCGCCCGAGTTCGCGGGTGGGAGCTATTCGACCAGCTTCCTCGCGGACGCGGCCCACCGGCTGCCCGCGCTCTCGTCATGAAGCAGGAGGACCTCATCCTGACCGGGCCGCGTGGGCATATCACCGTGCCCGGCGCCGCGCTTGCCGCGACGGTTCTGGGCGCGGCCGGCCGCATTCCCGGCGCGAGGGCGCGCCGGCCGCGGCGGGGGATCGGCGTTGAGATCGACGGTGGACGGGCACTCGTTCGCGTCGAGATCACCGCTCGCCGCGGCGAGCCGCTGCCAGGGCTCGGCCGGTCGGTGCAGGAGGCGGCGCGAGAGGCGTTCGCGCTGATGTTTGCCCTCGAGACGACCGTGGACGTCACGATCGAGGAGGTCGAGCCCTGATGGCCGGACGCCGAGCGGAGAGGCGGACAGCGCTCTTTCTGCTCTATCAGTGGGATCTCACGGGGCAGCCGCTGACCTCGCTCTACGAGGGCGACGCCGCCGGGTTCGCGCTGGAGCTGGCCGAGGCCGTTGCTCAGCGGGCCGAGGCGCTCGATGTGCGGATCACGGCCTCTGCCGAGGGCTGGACCGCCGATCGCCTCGGTACGCTCGAACGGAATATCCTGCGAATCGGGATCTACGAGCTCGAGGAGGACACGGTGCCGCCCGAGGTGGCGATCAACGAAGCGGTCGTGCTCGCGAAGAAGTACGCCTCCGACGAGGCGGGGAAGCTCGTGAACGGGATCCTCGGCCGCGTGGCGCGGGAGCAGGCAGCGTGAGCGCCGACGATGCCTTGACGCGCGTGGAAGAGCTGCTCGAGCGGCTCAAGGCCACTCGGGAGGAGCTCGAGAAGCTCGCCTCCGCCGGGGAGCCGGATGCGGCGATCGAGGTCCTCACCGAGCTGGCGGAGCTCGCCAAGGAGGTCGAGGCCGAGCTTCAGAAGGCGCGGGCCGATGCGGGCGCCTGACGAGCTGCGGGAGCTCGTCGAGACGCACCTTCGCGGCCTCGCGTTCCGGCATGAGCTCGGCGAGCTCGAGGAGGCGATGCGCTACACGCTCGACGCGGGTGGCAAACGCGTGCGGCCCGTGCTCTGTCTCGCCGTCGCCGAGGCGGCCGGCGGCGAGCTCGAAGCGGCGCTACCGGCGGCCGCGGCGCTCGAGCTCGTGCACACCTTCTCACTCGTCCATGACGACCTGCCGGCGCTCGACGACGACGAGCTGCGCCGCGGGCTGCCGACGGCGCACGTCCGCTTCGGCGAGGCGACGGCGCTACTGGCCGGCGACGCGCTGCTCGCCGAGGCGTTTCGGCAGGCGCTCTCGTGCCCCGGCCCTGCGGTTGCCCGCGAGCTGGTGGAGGCGACGCTCGCCATGATCGGCGGCCAGCACCTCGACGTCACGGGCGCCGCGGGAGATCTGGCGGCGCTGCACCGGTTGAAGACGGGTGCGCTCTTCTCGGCCTGCGTCGGCTGCGGGCTCTGGGCAGCGGGCGTGCCGGGGCAGGAGCAAGGGCCGTGGCGTGCGTTCGGCGACGAGCTGGGCCTCCTCTTCCAGATCGTGGACGACATCCTCGACGGCGACGGCTACGTGCTGCGCCTGGGCGAGGACGCGGCACGCGATCTGGCCGGCGAGGCGGCCGCACGGGCTTTGGCGAAGCTGGCCGCGATCGCGGCCGACACGTCTGCCCTGGAGGAGATCGTCGCCGGCCTCGCCGCGCGAACGTCCTAGAGCTCTTCGGCGAGCGCGTCCATGAGCAGGACGTCCTGCCACGTGCCGTCGGGACCACGCCAGTGGCGGCGCATGACGCCGACCCGCCGGAAGCCGACCCGCTCGTAGGCACGGATCGCGCGCGCGTTGCCGAGCGCGGGGTCGATCGTGACCCGGTGATGGCCGCGCTCACGGACGAGCCAGCGCGCCAGCGTGAGCACGGCGTCGCTGCCGAGCCCCTGCCCGTGCCGGACCGAGGTCAGGAAGATGTCGATGCCCGCGTGGCGGTATTCGGGGCTGGACTCCTCGTGGGAGTGGGCCATCCCGATCAGCTCACCCCCAGCCTCGATCGCAAAGGCGTCCACGCCGTCGTGACCCTCGGCCTTCGCGGTGAAGTACCCGACGGTCAGTCCCGGCCACCAGCGGGCGACCTCGGGCTCCGCGCCGATCTCCGCCAGGCGCGCGGCGTCGGCGGCCAGCACGGGCCTGAGAACGACGGACTCGCCGCTCAGCACGGTCACTTCGTTGTTGTACCACTACCCTGCAGCTATGAAGAAGCGTCTGGACGTCCTGCTCTTCGAGCGTGGCCTCGCCGAGAGCCGCGCGCGGGCGCAGGCACTCGTCATCGCCGGGCTCGTCCAAGGCTACGACAAGCCGGGTGCGCAGGTCGACGAGGACGCGGAGCTCGTGGTCGAGCGGCCGCCCCGCTACGTCTCGCGCGGCGGCGAGAAGCTCGAGAATGCGCTCGCTGCGTTCCGCGTCGACCCGGCGGGTCGCCACTGCCTCGACGTCGGCGCCTCGACGGGCGGCTTCACCGACTGCCTGCTCCAGCACGGCGCGGCACGTGTGATCGCGCTCGACGTCGGCTACGGGCAGCTGCACCCGAAGCTGCGCGGCGACCCGCGGGTCACGGTGCTCGAGCGCCTGAACGCACGTCACGTGACGGAGCTGCCGTTCGTTCCGGACCTGATCACCTGCGACGTCTCCTTCATCTCCGTGCGCACCGCGCTGCCGGCCGCGCTCGCGCTGGCTGCGCCGGGCTGGGAGGCACTCGTGCTCGTCAAACCCCAGTTCGAGGCCGGGCGGGCAGACGTCCGCAAGGGCGTCGTCCGCGACCCGGAAGTGTGGAAGGCGGCGCTCCTGCGTGTGAGTGAGACTGCGATCGGATGGGGTGCAGAGACCACCGGCGTCGTAGACTCAGGCCTGCCGGGCCCCAAGGGGAACCGGGAGTTCTTCCTCCACCTCGTCCAGCGAGAGAAGGCTGTCCTGCACGATGACATCGCCCGCCGCATCGCCGACGCCGTCTAGGGCGGTCACCCGCGCCGCCGTCGTCACGCACGGCAAGACGCAGGCAGCCGGCCCGGCGCTCGCGCGGCTCGAGCAGGCCGCGCACGCTGCCGGAGTCGAGCTCGTCTTCTCCGCGGAGGAGGCCGAGAAGCACGGTCGCCCGGCAGGCGACGACGGCGCCGACCTCGCCGTCGTGCTCGGCGGCGACGGCACGATGCTGCGGGCACTCGCGCGCTTTCTCGGTACCGGCGTGCCCGTCGTCGGCGTCAACTTCGGCCGCGTCGGGTTCCTCTGCTCGATTCACCAGGCCGAGCTGGAGGAGGGGATCGCGCGCGTCTTCGGCGGCGAGTACGACGTGGTCGAGCTGCCGACGCTCGAGATCGAGGCGGGGGATGAGCGGCGCGTGGCCGTCAACGACCTCGTCGTGACGAGCGGCACGCTCGGACGCATGATCGAGCTCGAGTGGGCGGTCGGCAGCGAGCGGCTGGGCGTCGTGCCCTGCGACGGGGTCATCTGCTCGACCCCGCCGGGGTCGACTGCCTACAACCTCTCGAACGGCGGACCGGTGCTGGTCTGGGGGATCGACGCGATGGCGGTCACGTTCGTCGCCCCGCACTCGCTGCACGCGCGCCCGATCGTGATCCCGCCGGGGCGCGACCTCGTGATCTGGAACCGGACGCCAGATGTGAACGCCGCCTCGCTCGTGGACGGGCACCGCGGCGACGACGTCGAGCCCGGCGGCCGCATCGTGGCGCGCGTCGGAGCGCAGCGCTCGCTGCTTGCGACGCTCCCCGAGGCGACCTTCTTCCGTCGCTACCGCGAGACCTTTGCTTCGTAGGCTGCGCATCGAGAACCTCGTCCTCATCCGCGAGGCGGATCTCGTCTTCGCGCCCGGCCTGAGCGCGATCACCGGCGAGACAGGAGCAGGCAAGACGATCCTCGCGCAGGCGATCGGGCTGCTGCTCGGCACGCGCGGGGATGCGGCAGCGGTGGGCGCCGACGGCGCGGAGGCCTACGTCGAGGCCGAGCTCGACGTTCCGGAGGGATTCTTCGAGG
The DNA here is from genome assembly GCA_964351025.1 of uncultured Gaiellales bacterium. Lineage (GTDB taxonomy): Bacteria > Actinomycetota > Thermoleophilia > Gaiellales > Gaiellaceae > CAYGLV01. The sequence continues at coordinate 39,781 of CAYGLV010000010.1, forward strand.
ACGAGGAGCTGGCCGCGCTCGCCGAGCTGCGGCCCGAGGAGGAGCCCGGGCTCACGCTTGCGCGCCGCGTCTTCGCCGACGGCCGCACGCGCGCCTACGCCTGGGGCCGCGCCGTCGCCCGCGAGGATCTCGCAGCCGCAGGCGAGCGGCTGATCGCGATGTCGGGACAGTTCGAGCAGCGGCGACTCGCGCGCCCGGCGTACCGGCTCGACGTGCTCGACGCTTTCTGCGGCGAGGACCAGCTGCGCCGGCGACGGGCCGCACGGCTTGCGTGGTGCGAGCTGCAGGCCGCTCGACGCCGGCACGAGGAGATCGCGCGCGACGCCGCGGGCGCCGAGGCGCGGCTGGTGGAGCTGCGGGCGCTCGTCGAGGACGCCGAGGGTCTCGAGCCGGGCGCCGAGGATGAGCTGCGCACCGAGCGCGAGCGCCTGCTGCATGTGACCGATCTGGCGCTGGGGGCCGGCGCCGCCGTCGACGCGCTCGTGCCGGACGACGGCGAGGGCGCCGCCGGCCTCGCGGCCGCCGCGGAGCGGGCGCTCTCACCACTCGAGCGGCTGGCTCCCGAGCTGGCGCAGGCGGGGCAGGAGCTGCGCGACGCCGAGCTGCGCCTGCGCGAGGCGGCAAGCGACCTCCGCCGGTTCCTGGACACGCTCGAGGCCGAGCCCGAGCGGCTCGCGCAGGTGGAAGCCGGGCTCGACCGGATCGCCGCTGTCAAGCGTCGCTTCCGCTGCCAGACCTACGAGGAGCTGCTCGCGCGCGCGGAGGAGGCGCGGCGGGAGGTCGAGGCCGTGGAGGGAGGTCGCGACCCCGTCCAGGCCGCGGCCGAGGCGCTCGCCGCCGCGGAAGCCGAGGTGACGCTCCTGGCAGGCCAGCTCCGCGAGGCTCGTGGCACCGCCGCCGAGCCGTTCGCCGTGGCGGTCGGTGCCGAGCTGCAGGGGATCGGCATGGGAGCGGGGGAGTTCCGCGTCGAGTTACGGGAGCGCGAGCCCGGCCCGAGCGGGGCCGACGAGGCCGTTTTCCTGATCCGCCCGAACAGTGGCCTCCCGTTTGGACCCGTTGCCGAGACGGCGTCGGGAGGCGAGCTCTCGCGCGTCGCCCTCGCGATCGCCGCCGTCGGCGGCGGCGAAACCATGGTCTTCGACGAGATCGACGCCGGCATCGGCGGGCAGACCGCGCACGCGGTCGCGGAGACGCTGCGGCGGCTTGCGGGCCGCGCCCAGGTCGTCACGATCACCCACCTGCCGCAGATCGCGAGCGTGGCCGACCGCCATTTCCGCGTCGAGAAGGTGCCCGGCGACCCGACCCACACTCGGATCGAGGCGCTGGGCGAGGATGAGCGGCACGCGGAGCTCGAACGCATGCTCGGCGGCCGCGACTTTCTTGCCGTCCTGGCGGACGGCAAGAAAGTCTAGAGGTGCAGGGATGATGCGGTTCACGCAGACGCAGCGAAGTCAGAGCTTCGCCGAAGATCGAGCGCAAGAGTGGCCCCGACAGTGCGTGGAGCGGTTTTCCCGGCGCCTCTCTAGGGATTTCGCCCGAACGGCGATATGCCCGTGACTGGGGTCGAGCACAGCGGCCCTGCGCGCCTCGGGCGGAAGACGAAGGAGCTCGTTCGGCGCCTGCGACCGGGCGACATCGCGATCATCGACCATGCCGACCTCGACCGGGTGTCGGCCGAGGAGCTGCTCGAGTCCGGCGTCGGTGTCGTCGTCAACGTCGCCGACTCTGCGACCGGGCGTTTTCCGAATCCCGGGCCGCTCGAGCTCGTCCGCGGCGGGGTCTGCCTGATCGACGCTCCTGACGCGGAGCTGTTCGAGCAGCTCTCCGACGGTGAGCTCGTGACCGTGCGCGGTGCCGGGCTCTACCGCAACGGCGACCGGCTGGCGGAAGGGCGCGTGCTGGAGGAGCGTGATCTCGAGCGGACCCTCGCCGAGCAGCAGAGCCGCGTGACCGAGGCTCTCGAGGCCTTCGCCGAGAACACGATGCGCTTCCTGCGCGAGGAGGGGAAGCTGCTGGCCGCCGGAATCCCGTTCCCAACCTTGCGCACGCGCTTCCGCGACCGGCACGCGCTCGTGATCGCGCGTGGGCCTGGCTTCAAGCGCGACCTGAGGATCGTGCGGCCTTACATTCGAGATTTCAAGCCGGTGCTCGTTGCAGTGGACGGTGGCGCCGACGCTCTACTCGAGACCGGTCTCGTTCCAGATGTGATCGTCGGCGACATGGACTCCGTCACGGACGCCGCGCTCCGCTCGGGCGCGGAGCTGCTCGTCCACGCGTACCCCGACGGCCGCGAGCCCGGTGCCGCCCGGCTCGAGCGGCTCGGCCTGCCGTTCGTCTCCGTGGCCGCTCCCGGGATCAGCGAGGACGTCGCCCTGCTGCTCGCACACGACAAGGGCGCCGACCTGATCGTCGCCGTCGGCACGCACTTCAACCTCGTCGAGTTCCTCGAGCGCAACCGGTCGGGTATGTCCTCGACCTTTGTCACGCGGCTGAAGGTGGGGGAGATCCTCGTGGACGCGAAGGGCGTCTCCCGCCTCGTCAGCCGACGGATCGGCGTTGCGCCGTTGATCGCCTTCGTGGCAGCGGGACTCGCCGGGATCGCAACGGCGATCGCCGTCTCGCCGGGGCTGCGCAACGTGGCCGACCTGCTTGTCGGGGACGTCCGGCGGGTGTTGGGCCTCTAAGAACTCGTTTCAGAATGAAGCGCTATGCCGCCGGGCCACGCTGGGCGGCGCGAGGACGTCGTCCTCAGTCGCCTCGATAGCGCTGCTATCGAGGCTCCCTGCGTCCTCGCCTCGCACTCGCCCAGCGTGCCCCGTCGACGAGCCGTCATTCTGAAACGAGCTCTAACTGCGAGACTGAGGCGCAGTGTTCGACTTCCGCTACCACCTCGTTTCGCTCACGGCCGTCTTCCTCGCGCTCGTGATCGGGATCCTCGTCGGGATCGGCATCTCGGGACGCGGCTTCGTCGACCAGGCCGAGCGTAAGCGTCTGAACCGCGAGATCGAGCAGCTCCGCGCGCAGCTCGCCGACGAGCGCGATCGCTCGGCAACGCTCGAGCAGCGCGAGCAGGCCGGGGAAGACGTGATCGAGACCTCCTACCCCGTGCTCGTCGCGGGGCGGCTGGCCGCGAAGCGGATCGCCGTCCTCTTCGTCGGCTCGAACGACCAGTCGTTTGCCTTCACCGTCGGACAGGCGGTCCGCGACGCCGGCGGGCAGGTGTCCCGGTCGCGGGCGCTGCGCGTGCCGATCGACCCCGCGGCGATCGAGAAGACGCTGGGCGCGGTACCGGCGCTCGCGGGCTACGTGGGCGACGCGCAGCTCGAAAAGCTCGGGCGCGACCTCGGGCGCGAGCTCGTCCAGGGGCAGAAGACGCCGCTCTGGGACGCGCTGTCGGGGCTGCTCGTCGAGGAGCAGTCGGGAGCGCCGCTCCTCGACGCCAACGGCGTCGTCGTCCTCCGCACCGCGGCGCCGCAGCAGGGCCCGACAGCGGTGTTTCTCGCCGGCCTCTATTCAGGGCTCGCGACCGCCGGCGTTCCGGCGGTGGGAGCCGAGAGGGCAGCAGCCGACCCGAGCGCCGTGCCCGTGTTCGCGCGTGCCCGGCTCTCGACAGTGGACGGGATCGAAACGCCACCGGGCCGGCTCGCGCTCGTCCTCCTGCTTGCCGGCGCCGAGCCGGGCAACTACGGTGTCGAGAAGACGGCGACCAACGGAATCCTGCCACCGCTCGAGCCGCTGCCGGCGAGTGGCTGAGCCGGAACCGCTCACCATCCTCATCGCTGCGCGCGACGAGGAGGATCGGATCGGGGAGACGGTTCGCCGGCTCCGTGAAGCCTTCCCCGAGGCGCAGGTGATCGTCGCCGACGACGGCTCCCGCGACCGGACCGCGGGGGCTGCGGCGAGCGCCGGCGCCCGCGTTCTCAGGCTCCCCCGCCGCGGCAAGGGGCAGGCGCTGTGCCTCGCCGAGCGCGCGGCGCCCCCCGGGCCGGTCATGCTCTGCGATGCCGATCTCGACGGCGATCTGCGGGCGCTCGTCGAGTCGCACGCGGAGCTCGCGATCGCGGCGTTCGCCCGCCGGGAGGGCGGTGGCTTCGGAATCGCAAAGCGCGTCGCACGGGCTCTCATCCGGGAGCTCTCCGGCTTCGAGGCCCGCGAGCCGCTCTCCGGGCAGCGCCGCCTCTCGGGCGCGGCCCGGGCGGCGTGCTTTCCGGTCGCCGCCGGCTTCGGCACCGAGACCCGGATGACCGTGGACGCCGTGCGGGCCGGCCTCACCGTCGAGGAGCTGGAGCTCGATCTCGCGCACCGTGCCACCCGGCGGGACGTGCGCGGGTTCCTCCACCGCGGCCACCAGCTCGTGGACATCGTCCTTGCCTGCGGCCCGTCGGCCGTCAATCACCGCGGCCTGCGCCTGCCGCTCGTCGGCTGGGCCGTCGCGGTGGCGGTGCCGTCGTCGCTGCCGGTCGCGCTCGTCGGGCTGGGCGACGACGTCTGGAGCGGTCCCGAGCGTGGCTTCCGCGCGCACCTCCGTGCCGGCCGGACCACGGGCGTGCTGAAGCTCGTCGCGATCCCGCTCTACGGACTCGTTCGGACGCGCTCGCTCTCGGGCGCGCTGCTGGTCGGTCTCTCGGCGAACGCCCTCAACCAGCTCGACACGAGGCCGGGACGGGCCTTGAAGGCCTTCTTCCTGACCGCCGCGCTGCTCCGCTTCCGGCCCCGCAAAGCCGTTGCGGCCGCCGTCCTACTGGCTCCGTACGATCTCCGCGAGATGGCGATGCTCGGGGACTCGGGCGCGAACGCGCTCGGCGCGCTGGTAGGCTGCGAGTCCGTGGCCCGCATTTCGAGGACACGGAGGTGGGGTGCGATCGGCGCGCTGGGATGCCTCACCCTCCTCGGAGAGCGGTTCTCGCTCGGAGCTGTGATCGAGCGGACACCCGGGTTGCGACAGCTGGACGCGTGGGGACGGCAGCGGTGAGCGAACGCCCGACGAAGTACATCTTCGTTACAGGAGGCGTCGTCTCGGCACTCGGCAAGGGGATCGTCGCCGCCTCGCTCGGACGGCTGCTGAAGTCGCGCGGCGTCTCCGTGCAGGCGCAGAAGTTCGACCCGTACCTGAACGTCGATCCCGGCACGATGAGCCCCTTCCAGCACGGCGAGGTCTTCGTCACCGAAGACGGCGCGGAGACCGATCTCGACATCGGCCACTACGAGCGCTTCGTCGACGAGAACCTTTCGCGCAACGCGAGCCACACCGCGGGCGCGATCTGGGACACCGTCCTGCGCAAGGAGCGCAAGGGCGAGTTCCTCGGAGCGACCGTGCAGGTGATCCCGCACATCACGAACGAGATCAAGGCCCGGATGCGGCGGGCCGCCCAGGCGACGCCGACCGACGTCATCATCAGCGAGATCGGCGGCACCGTCGGCGACATCGAGTCGCTGCCCTTCCTCGAGGCGATCCGCCAGTTCCGGCGCGAGGTCGGCTCCGAGAACGTCCTCTACCTGCACGTCACGCTCGTTCCGTTCATCGAGGCCGCCGGCGAGCTGAAGACCAAGCCGACGCAGCACTCGGTCAACGAGCTGCGCCGCATCGGCATCCATCCCGACATCGTCGTCTGCCGCTCCCACGAGGAGCTGTCACAGGAGATCAAGGACAAGATCGCACTCTTCGCCGACGTCGACCTGCGGGCGGTGATCGCCTGTCCGGACGTCTCCGACGTCTACCTCGTCCCGGCGGTGCTGCGGGAGGAGGGGCTGGACGCGCTCGTCTGCGAGAAGCTCGGCCTCGACGCGCCTGCCGGCGACCTCGGCGAGTGGGAGACGCTGATCGAGCGGATCCGCGAGCCGCGTGAGGACATCGAGATCGCGCTCGTCGGCAAGTACGTGAAGCTCCACGACGCGTACCTCTCGGTGCACGAGGCCCTCAAGCACGCGGGCCTGCACAACGGCTGCTCGGTGCGCGTGCGGTGGGTGGACGCCGAGCACATGTCGTACGACGAGGCGATCGCCGAGCTCGAGCAGATGGACGGCGTGCTCGTTCCCGGCGGCTTCGGCTCGCGCGGCTGGGAGGGCAAGATCCTCGCGTGCCGGGTCGCCCGCGAGCTGGAGATCCCGTACCTCGGCATCTGCCTCGGCATGCACGTCGCCGTGTCGGAGTTCGCGCGTCATGTCTGCGGGCTCGAAGGGGCCAACTCGACCGAGATGGATCCCGAGACGCCGCATCCCGTGATCGACCTGCTGCCCGAGCAGAAGGAGGTCGAGGACCTCGGCGGCACGATGCGCCTGGGCGCGCAGGCAGTCGAGCTGGCGGCGGGGACGCGGGCGCGCGAGGCCTACGGGGAAGCCGTGGTGCACGAGCGGCACCGGCACCGCTACGAGGTCAACAACCACTACCGGCCGCGGCTGATCGAGGCCGGGCTCGTCGTCTCGGGCACGTTCCAGGAGGGGCGTCTCGTCGAGGTGATCGAGCTGCCCGGCCACCCGTGGTTCGTCGCCAGTCAGTTCCACCCGGAGTTCAAGTCGCGTCCGACGCGTCCGGCACCGCTCTTCCGCGAGTTCGTCGCCGCGGCGCACGTGCGCGCGCGCTCGCGGAGTGAAGTCCCACTGCGCGCCGCCCGGTAGGGTCCGGCTCGTGCCGGCGCCGGAGCTGCTCCCGTTCTTCACCGACCTGTGCGCGATCGCGAGCCCGCCGGGGCAGGAACGGGGCGTCGCCGACCGCGTGCTCGCCTACCTGCGCGGGCTGGGGCTTGAAGCCGACGAGGACGGCGCCGCCGCTCTCGTCGGCTCGACCGCCGGCAACCTCTACTGCAGGCTGCCCGGGAACGGCGCTGCCGGAACCCCGATCTTCCTCTGCGCGCACCTCGACACGGTGCCCCCGGAGGGCCCGATCGAGCCCGTCGTCGAGGCCGGTGTCGTCCGCAACGCGGCCGGCACGATCCTCGGTGCCGACGACAAGGCCGCGGTCGCCGTGATGCTCGAGGCGGCGCGCCGGATCGTGGAGGGCGGTCTTCCGCACGCGGGCGTCGAGCTGCTCTTCACGCCGAAGGAGGAGGTCGGCCTGCTCGGAGCGGCCGCGTTCGACCACACGCGCCTCCGGGCGAAGACCGGCTACGTCTACGACCAGGCATCGCCGATCGGCGAGGTGATCCTCGGCGCGCCGCACCAGCGGTCGCTCCTGGTGAGCTTCCGCGGCCGGGCCGCGCACGCGGGCATGTATCCCGAGGAGGGCCGCTCCGCGATCGCGGCTGCCGCGCGGGCGATCGCCGACCTTCGCCTGGGCCGCCTCGACGACGAAACCACGGCGAGCGTCGGTGTGATTCGGGGCGGCACGGCGCGCAACATCATTCCGGAGCGCTGCTCCTTCGAGGCGGAGGCCCGCTCACACGACGAGCGAAAGCTCGCCGGCCTCGTCGAGGAGATGCTCGAGTGCTTTACCTTCGCCGCGACACTCGCCGACTGCGCCGTCGAGGCCGAAGTGCGCGAGACGTATAGGGGCTACCGCTTCCGGCTCGACGAGCCCGCCGTCCAGCTTGCCCTCGACGGGATCGGGCGGGCCGGCATCGAGCCGCGGACCGGCTTCACCGGTGGCGCAGCCGACGCGAACATCTTCAACGAGCGGGGTCTCGCCTGCGTCAATCTCTCGAATGGCATGGCGCAGATCCACACCCCCGACGAGCACATCGCCGTCGAGGACCTCGAGCGGATGGTGGACGTCACGCTCGGGCTCGTCGCTGCCGCGCGCGATGGCGCTTAGCCTTCGCCGCGGCGCGGTCACCAAGGTGCTCGAGCGGCACCCCGAGCTCGTGCGACTCGAGGTGGACGGGCTCCCGTGCATCGCCTATCCGCGGCTGACCGGGCCGGTCGAGGAGGGTGACGATGTGCTTGTCAACGAGCAGGCGCGGTTGCTCGGGCTCGGGTCGGGTGGCTTCGACGTGCTGCACGCGAATCTCACGCGCGGGCTCGGGCTGGCGGCAGAGCCCGGTGCGCACGTGATGAAGCTGCCCTACACACCGCTGCAGGTGGCGGTGCATCACGTCGAAGAGGACGGCGAGCTTGCAGCCGACCTCGGTGGCTTGCCCGTTGTCTGCTGTGCGCTGCACAGCCAGCTCGCGCCGGTCTGCGCGGGGCTCGCGCCGGACCTGCGCGTCGCCTACGTCCAGCTCGCCGGGGGAGCGCTGCCGGTCTCGCTGTCGGACGCGGTGCGGGCGCTCAAGGCGGCCGGGCGGCTCGAAACAGCCGTCGCTGCCGGGCCGACGCTGGACGGGGACGTCGCCTGTGTCACCGTCGCAGCGGCGCTTGCCTGGATCGCGGCGCAGGGCTACGACGCAGCAGTCTGTGCGGTCGGCCCTGGAGTCGTCGGCACCGCGTCGGCGCTCGGACACGGCGCCGTGGCGGTCGCGGAGGCGGCGAACGCCGCGAGCGCGCTCGGCGGCAGGCCGGTCATCGCCGTCCGGTACTCCGAGGTGGATGTGCGGGTGCGCCACCGTGGTGTCTCCCACCACACACGGGTCGCGCTCGACCTCTGCCTCGGCGAAGTGGCCGTCGCCTGGCCGGCCGGGCTCGACGCCCCGGAGTGGCTCTCCGCGCGCCAGGAAGTGGATGCCGCCGGTTGGCGCGAAGCCTGCGCAGGGCTTCCGCTCGCGCACATGGGCCGGGGCCCGGACGACGACCCGTGGTTCTTCGCCGCCGCCTACGCGGCGGGGCGCCTCGCTTCGCAGCTGCGGCGCTGAGGGGGCCGGGCCGGGACCGCCTCCCGTGCTCGGCTCCAGGCTGTATCGTGCCGCGCGGCATGAGGATCGGCGTCGCCAGAGAGATCAAGCCGCAGGAGTACAGGGTGGCGCTGACACCGGCCGGTGCGCGCGAGCTCGTCCAGCGCGGGCACGAGGTCCTGGTCGAGACCGGGGCCGGAACCGGCAGCGCCTTCTCGGACGACGCATACGAGCAGCGTGGCGCCCGCGTCGTCTCGGTGGACGAGGTCTGGGAAGGGTCCGAGCTGCTCCTGAAGGTGAAGGAGCCGATCGCACTCGAGTATCCGCGACTTCGTGAGGGGCTCGCCCTCTTCACGTACCTCCATATCGCCGCCGACGAGCCCTTGACACAGGCGCTGGTCGAGAGCGGCATCGTCGCCGTCGCCTACGAGACCGTCGAGACCGACGACCGCCGCCTGCCGCTGCTCGCGCCCATGAGCGAGGTTGCAGGCCGGCTCGCCGCCCAGGCAGGAGCGCACTACCTCGAGAAGCCGCTCGGCGGTCGAGGGCTGCTGCTCGGCGGTGTCGCGGGAGTCGCGCCCGGCCGTGTGATCGTGATCGGCGGTGGGATCGTCGGCTACAACGCCGCGATCATCGCCCTCGGCATGGGCGCGCAGGTGGCGATCCTGGAGCGCTCGGTGGATCGCATGCGCCATCTCGAGGAGGTGCTCTCCGGCCGGGTCAGCCTGCTCATGTCGTCGAGCCTCCAGATCGAAGAGTCGATCAAGGACGCCGATCTCGTGATCGGCGCAGTGCTCATCCCCGGCGCGCTGGCGCCGAAGCTCCTGACGCGGGAGATGGTGCGCACGATGAAGGAGGGCTCGGTCTTCTGCGATGTGGCGATCGATCAGGGAGGCTGTGCCGAGACCTCCCGGGCCACCACCCACGACGATCCCGTGTACGTCGTCGACGGGGTCACGCACTACTGCGTGGCGAACATGCCGGGCGCGGTGCCGATCACCTCGACGAAGGCGCTCACGAACGTCACGCTCCCGTATGTCGAGGCGATCGCGGAGAACGGCTTGCGAGCTGCCGTCGAGAGCGATCCCGCGCTCGCACGTGGCGTGAACGTCTACGAGGGCAAGGTCACGTACGAGGCCGTGGCGGAGGCGCACGGCCTCGACCACGTTCCGCTGCGCGAGCTGCTGCCGCTCGCGGCAGCCTAGCTCACTCGGACGGGCTCGGCTTCTTTGCGCTCTTCGACGGGCTGATCTTCACGACGGTCCACGTGATCGCCGCTGCGAACGCGATCATGCCGGCGATGAAGACGATGATGCCGAGGAGGCCGAGGGCGGTGACCATGTGCCACGTAGAATACCCGCGTGCCGCGGGCCTGCGTCATCGTGCTGGACGCCGTCGGTGCGGGGGCGTTGCCCGACGCTGCGTTGTACGGAGACGAAGGCTCCGACACGCTCGGCAATGTGGCCCGTGCCGTCGGGGGTCTCGACCTGCCTCACCTCGAAGCGCTCGGGCTCGGCAACGTCGAGCCGCTCGAGGGCTGTCCGCCGCAGCCGGGAGCTCCTGCGGTCGCCGGTCGCCTCGTCTCCCGCTCGAAGGGCAAGGACACCACGACCGGCCACTGGGAGCTGATGGGCGTCGTCACGGCGACGGCCTTCCCGACGTACCCACACGGCTTTCCGTTCGACGTGATCGACCCGTTCATGAACCAGACGGGCCGCGGCGTGCTCGGGAACAGGCCCGCGTCGGGGACGGAGATCATCCAGGAGCTCGGCGAGGAGCACCAGCGCACGGGTAAGTGGATCGTCTACACCTCTGCGGACTCGGTCTTCCAGATCGCTGCTCACGAGGAGGTGATTCCGCTCGAGGAGCTGTACGCGGCCTGCCACGTCGCCCGAGCGCTCCTCAGCGGGAAGCACGCCGTCGGGCGGGTGATCGCGCGGCCGTTCCGCGGCGAGCCCGGGAACTACGAGCGCACGCCGAACCGGCACGACTTCTCGCTTGAGCCGCGGCGGCCGAACTACCTCTCGCTCGCCCGCGACAGTGGAGCGAAGGTCGTCGGCGTCGGCAAGATCAGCGACATCTTTGCAGGCTGCGACATCGACGAGTCGCACCCGACGAAGTCGAACGTCGAGGGGATCAACCGGATCGTCTCGCTCTTGCAGGAGCTGGACAACGGGCTCGTCTTCGCCAATCTCATCGAGACCGACATGCTCTGGGGCCATCGCAACGACCCGGTCAACTTCCATCGCTGCCTGCAGGACTTCGACCGGCGGCTGCCCGACGTGCTCGAGGCGCTGCGCCCGGGCGACCTCCTGATCATCACGTCCGACCACGGCTGTGACCCGACGACGCCCTCCACCGACCACTCGCGCGAGCACGCGCTCCTGCTCGCCTACGCCGCCGGGCGCAACGCGAACGGGAAGATCCACGAGGGGGAGTTCGCCGACGTTGGATCGACCGTGAACGCGTGGCTCGGCGGCAAGCCGCCGCCGAGGGGGATCCCCGGCCGACTGGTGCTCGACCCATGAACCTCGACAACCCCGTCGTCGTCCAGTGGGAGTACGCGAGCGAGGAGCGCCTTGCGACGCGGAACGAGACTTACCGCCGGCTGACGGAGGGGGTCAACGCGGAAGATCTCGCGTTCGAGGCGGTCGCGGAGTGCCGGCCGCAGCGTCTGTTCGAGGTCGGCTGCGGGATGGGTGAGTTCGCCGTGCGCGCCGCGCGCGAGCTCGGCACCGAAGTGATGGCGATCGACATCTCGCCGCGCATGGTCGAGATCGCGCGTGAGAGAGGAGTGGAGGCGCGCGTCGGCGACGTGCAGGCGCTCCCGTTCGCCGATGGCGAATTCGACTGCGTCGTTGCGAACTGGGTCCTGTACCACGTGCCCGAGCTCGACGGGGGTGTCGCCGAGCTCGCCCGTGTGCTCGCCCCCGGCGGCAGGCTCGTCGCTGCCACTCTGGGCGACGGCCACATGCGCGAACTGTGGGAGTCGCTCGGCGGGGAGCCGACAAGCGGCCTGTCGTTTCAGAGCGGCAACGGCGATGCGGTGCTGCGCCCCCATTTTGCGAGTGTCGAACGGCGCGATGCTTTCGGGGCGATCGTGTTCCCGGACGCCGACTCGATCAGGGCTTTCGTCGGCGCGACGACCGCGCGGGCACACCTCGCCTCGGCCGTTACGGAGATCTCCGAGCCGTTCCGAACGTCGAGCGCGCATGCCGTGTTCGTCGCGGAGAAAGCGGCGTGATCCGGGCCGCCGAGCTGATCGAGCGCAAGCGCAACGGCGAGGAGATCCCAGCCGAGGAGATCGCAGAGCTGACGCTCGCCTACGCGCGCGGCGACGTGCCCGACTACCAGATGGCCGCTTTCTGCATGGCCGTCTACTTCCGCGGCATGACCCCTGCGGAGACGTACGCACTCACTGACGCAATGATCGCGAGCGGCGAGACTCTCGACCTGCACGCCGCGCTCGGCCGGAAGGTCGTGGACAAGCACTCGACCGGGGGTGTCGGGGACAAGACCTCGATCGCCGTCGGCCCGATCGTCGCGGCCTGTGGCGTCCCGTTCGGGAAGATGAGCGGGCGCGGCCTCGGCCACACCGGCGGCACGCTCGACAAGCTGGAGTCCATCCCGGGCTTCCGCACCGAGCTTCCGACGCAGGAGTTCGTGGCGCAGGTTCGCGCGATCGGGCTCGCCATCGTCGGCCAGTCCGCGGACCTCGTGCCGGCCGACAAGCTGCTCTACGGGCTGCGCGACGTGACCGCGACGGTGGACATCGTCCCCCTGATCGCCTCCAGCATCATGTCCAAGAAGCTCGCCGCCGGGGCCGACGCGATGGTGCTCGACGTGAAGGTCGGTGACGGCGCCTTCATGAAGACCGACCGGGACGCGCGGATCCTGGCCGAAGCGATGCTCGAGCTGGGGCACCGCGCCCAACGGGAGGTCGTCTGCCTCCTGACAGACATGGACCAGCCGCTCGGCTGCGCCGTCGGCAACTCGCTCGAGATCCGCGAAGCCGTCGAGACGCTGCGCGGGAGCGGGCCGCCCGACCTCACCGAGCTCGTGCTGGACTCCTGCGCCAGGCTGCTCGCGCTCTCCGATCTGGGCATCGATCGCGTCGAGGGCCGCCGCCGCGCCGAGGTGGCCGTCGCCGATGGCTCCGCACTCTCCGCCTACGAGCGCTGGGTCCGCGCCCAGGGGGGCAATCCCGACCTGGCGGTGTTACCGGCGGCGCCCGTGGTGCGCAACGTGGCCGCGCCGAGCGACGGGTATGTCACGCGGCTCGGGGCGATGGGCATCGGCCACGCGGCGCTGCACCTCGGCGCCGGCAGGCGCGCCAAGGGCGACCCGATCGACCACGCCGTCGGTGTCGTCTGCCATGCGAAGCGGGGGGACCGTGTCGCCGCCGGGGAGCCGCTCGCCGAGGTGCATGCCCGCGACGAGGCCGGCGCGGCCGAGGCGGCAGCAACGGTTCTCGCCGCGTACGCACTCGGCGACGAACAGCCGCGGTCGCGCCCGATTCTGCTCGAAGTCGTCGGCTAGCAGCCGCTGCGTGCCCGAGCTGCCCGAGGTCGAGACTGTCCGCCGCCGACTCGAGCCGGTTCTCAGAGGCAGACGTCTCGTCCGCGTCGCGATCGCCGACGCCCGTCTCGTCCGACCGCTCGAGCCGCTCCAGGTTGCGGCCGAGCTCGAGGGCGAGCGTGTCGCCGCGGTCGACCGGCGGGGCAAGTATCTGATCGTCCGCTTCGTCTCGGGTCGCTCTCTCCTGATCCACCTCCGTATGACGGGGAGCCTGCGTCACGCGCCGGCCGGGACGCTCGCCGACGATCCGCACCGCCGAGCCGTTGTCACTCTAGACGACGCTTCGGCTGTCTCCTACCGCGACGTCCGCCGCTTCGGCACGTGGCTCGTGCTCGAGCCGGGCGAGCTGGAGCCATACCTCGCACAGCGGCTCGGCCCCGAGCCACTCGGCCGGCTCACCGCGCGCGGCCTCGCCGCCCGGCTCGAGCGCCGGCGCGCGCCGATCAAGGCGGCGCTGCTCGACCAGCGAACGCTCGCCGGAGTGGGAAACATCTACGCCGACGAGGCGCTGTGGTGCGCGCGTGTGCATCCGCTTCGCGCCTCGTGCGAGCTCGACGGCGACGAGGTCGCACGAGTCCATCGCTGCGTCCGCCGCGTGCTGCGGACGGGGATCGAGCGCCAGGGCGCGAGCCTGCGCGACTACGCGCTGCTTGACGGCGGCAGTGGCTCGATGCAGCACGAGTTCCGGGTCTACGGCCGCGCCGACGAGCCCTGCGACCGCTGCGGCACGCCGATCGTGAAGATCCGCGCCGCCGGCCGCGGCACGTGGTGCTGCCCGCGCTGCCAACCGCGAGAGCCCTAGAACGCGACAGAGGCGCGGAGCCGGAGCTCCGCGCCTCTGCGGGGGAGTGGAGGAGGGGTCGGGGCGACTCGGCCGCCCGACCTGGGAAGGTCAGACTCCGGTCGCGTCTCCGGGCACGGGCTCCCTGGTCTTCGCCGGCGCGGGCTGACGAAGCCCGCCGAAGAGCATCAGAACGATGAAGCCGATGCCGGCGAGCAGCAGGGCTACTCCGACGACGATCCCGAAGAGCGCCGTCTGCTCGGCCATGTAGCTGACGTTCAGCGCCGTCGAGAGAGCGGTCGCCGTGACCCAGGTATTGCGGGCCGCATTCGAAACCGGGTTCCCCTGCTCGTCCTTGAGTGCAGCGGCGGCGTCGCTCGTTCCCGCTGCGTTCTCCGGATCGTCGGCGGAGAGGAAGCGTCCCATCTGCGCGTACGTCAGGCCATCGGAGCCTTCAAGCGCGTGCTCATGCATGACCTGCGCAAAGGCTCGCGCCTGGTCGCCGGTCAGGACCTGTTCGTCGGCCCACTGGGCTGCGTACTTGGCGACTGCCGGGTCGTCCGCGGCGCCGAAGTAGATCTGCTCCGCCTTGACGCTGTCGCGAACCGTGGTGCGCCCGTTGACGCCCATGACGATGGCGACGACGCCGAACGCGATCAAGACGAGGCCCGCGCCGAACCCGCCCCATTCGAGTGCCTTCCTGACGTTCATGTCCTCCTCCTTCTGGTTGCCCATGCAACCCTCTTCAATCCATGTGGATGCAGTCTCCCGGCGGGTGGCGCGTCCGCCATCCGCAGCTGCGCGGACACACGCTGGGCGGATTCGCGTACTCCCACCGGGTATTTGTTACTGACCAATTTGTACTAGACCGCCGGTTTGGGTGCGACGGCGGCCCGGGCACGGCCCGGGAGTACACTCGATCCGTGGGCCGGACCTACACGACGGAGGCGGTCGTCCTACGCTCGTTCCGCTTCGGCGAGGCCGACCGCGTGCTCCACCTCTACACGGCCGACCGCGGCCGCGTGGGCGCGGTCGCGAAGGGCGTGCGCAAGACGAAGTCGCGCTTCGGCGGACGCCTCGAGCCTCTCTCGCACGTCGAGCTCGTCCTCCGCCAGGGCTCCGGCGAGCTCGCGACCGTCACCGGTTGCAGCCTCATCCGCCCGCACAGCGCCGCCCGCGAGGACTCCTATCGTCTCGCCGCCGGCCTGATCGGGCTCGAGGCGATGCTGCGGCTCTACCCGGAGCAGGAGCGGAACGAGCGGGCCTTCACGGCGCTGACACGCTTCCTCGACGCGCTCGACGGGATCGGGAGCCGCGCTCCGGCGCGGCCGGCGCTCGACCCCCTTGCACTCGCGTTCCAGCTCAAGCTGTTGTGGCTCTCCGGGTACTTGCCCCACCTGGAGAGCTGCGTCGAGTGTGGGGCGACCGAAGGGCTCGTCGGCTTCCTGCCGAAGGCAGGAGGCGCCGTTTGCCGCGCCTGCGGGGGAGAAGGTGGAGCTGTCGCGCTCTCTCCGGAGGGACTGCGCGGCATCGCCGCCCTTCTACACGCTCCGCTCGCCGAAGCCCACGACGCCGGGCTCACCGACCGCGGCGCCCGCGACGCGCTGGCAGTGATCTCCGCCTCGTACGAGCACTCCGGCGGCTTCCGCCTGCGCACCCTGACGGCCTAGCCGCGGAAGCGCGCGACCCGGTGTCGCGGTGGCCGCAGCCGCTCACGGTTG
>CAYGLV010000011.1:0-52713 GCA_964351025.1 uncultured Gaiellales bacterium
AGGCCCCCACTCGGGGGTGCGGTGAGTGGGGTTCAATCGTCTGTGCGCCGAGCCGCGATAGATTCCTGACATGGCGACGCTCGCGGACGGACGCACGCTGCCGTACGACTGGTACGCGGATCCGGCCGTGCTCCGACTCGAGCAGAAGCGCGTCTTCCGGCGGCACTGGCAGTACGCCGGACGGGCCGACCAGGTTGCGGGGCAGGGGCAGTACTTCACGGCCCGCGCAGGGGACGTGCCGGTCATCGTCGTACGGGGCCGCGACGGCGCCCTCAACGGTCTCGTGAACGTCTGCCGGCACCGCGGCTCGCTCGTCTGCGAGGGCGAGGGAACACGCGAGACCCTCCAGTGCCCGTACCACGCGTGGACGTACGACCTCGATGGCAGCCTCCGCGCGGCGCCGCGCTCGGACGACGAGCCCGGCTTCGACAAGGGCGAGCTTTCGTTGCTGCGAGTGCAAGTGGACACGTGGGGACCGTTCGTCTTCGTCAACCCCGACCTCGACGCGCCGACGCTCGCCCAGACGCTCGGGGACGTTCCGGCCATCGTCGCGGGGATCCTCGACGTGGACGCTCTCGTCTTTCACCACCGCAGCGAGTCGTCGCTCGCGGCCAACTGGAAGGTCTGCTGTGAGAACTACCTGGAGTGCTACCACTGCGCCGTGGCCCACCCCGGTTTCTCGAAGGTCGTGGACGTCGCTCCCGACGCCTACCGCCTCCAGGAGGGCCGCCTCACCTCGAGCCAGCACGGCTCGGTCCGCGAGCGCTGGTCGGGCGACTTCGACCCGAGCGGCGAGATCGCGCAGGGGCAGTTTCACTTCCTCTTTCCGAACACCGTCGTCAACATCATGCCGGGGCATCCGAACCTCTCGATCGGCCCGGTGCTACCAGCCGGAGCGGAGCGCACCGAGCGCCTGCTCGACTACTTCGTCGCCCCCGACGCCGGCGAGGCGTGGATCGCCGATCTGCTCGCCTTCGACGACCAGGTAGGGGTCGAGGACGTCGCGCTGGTCGAGCGCGTACAGAAGGGCCTGCGCTCGGGGGTCGTCGAGCACGGCCGCCTGCTCGGAGACGCCGAACGGCTGATCGCGCACTTCCAGCGCCTGCTCGTCGAGGCCCTCGCGGACTGACGATCAGTCCGCCGCTGGATCCACAGCCGCGACCGCGCGGAGCTCCGGCCAGGCGAGCCGCCTCGACAGCCAGAGCGCGACGTAGACGAGCCCGACGAGGACGGGCACCTCGATCAACGGTCCGACGACGCCCGCGAGCGCCTGGCCCGACTCGGCACCGAAGACCCCGACCGCGACGGCGATCGCCAGCTCGAAGTCGTTCGAGCTGACCGTGAAGGCGAGGCTCACGGTCTGCGCGTACGGGAACCGCAGCAGCCTGCCGGCGACCAGGCCGGCGACCCACATGCCCGCGAAGTAGAGGAGCAGCGGCACCGCGATCCGCGACACCTCGAGCGGCTCGGACGTGATCCCGTCGCCCTGGATCGCGAACAGGAGCACGATCGTAAAGAGCAGCCCGTAGAGCGTGAGCGGCGCGATGCGCGGGATGAACCGCTGCTCGTACCAGTCACGGCCGCGCCTCTGGAGGCCGATCCGGCGTGTCAGGAAGCCGGCCAAGAGCGGGATTCCGAGGAAGATGAGGACGGTGCGGGTCACCTCCCAGATCCCGACCTCGAAGCCCTGCGTGTCGAAGCCGAGCCAGCCCGGCAGCAGCGTCAGGTAGAAGTAGCCGAGCAACGAGTAGGCGGCCACCTGGAAGAGCGCGTTGCAGACGACGAGCACCGCGGCCCGCTCGCGGTCGCCGCCGGCGATGTCGTTCCAGATCAGCACCATCGCGATGCAGCGGGCGAGCCCGATGATGATCACGCCGGTGCGGTACGCGGGCTGATCGGCCAGAAAGAGCCAGGCGAGCGCGAACATGAACGCCGGCCCGACGAGCCACGACAGAAAGAGCGAGACGCCGAAGAAGCGGCGGTTACCGACCCCGTCGACGCTCCTCCGGCCAAGCTCCTCGTACCGCACCTTGGCGAGAATCGGGTACATCATCAGCAGGAGCCCGAGCGCGATCGGCAGGCTGACAGTGCCGATCTGGAGCCTGTCGAGCTGGTCGTTCAGGCCCGGCACGAGCGTGCCGAGGCCGAGCCCACCCCCCATCGCCAGCGCGATCCAGACCGGCAAGAAACGGTCGAGTGTCGAGAGGCGAGCGACGACGCCGGCGTCCGGGCTCAACGCCCCGTCCCCGCGAGCCGCGCCACACGCGACGGGTCGGCGCAGTAGCAGACGCGCGGCGTATCGGTCCCCCGGTAGACATCGTCGGCCATCGTCGATACACGCTAACCCGGATCGTGGACAACGCAGCTCTGGAAGGTGCCGGTTCGCACGACCCAGCGCCCGCCGATCGGTTAACGTCGGCGACCGTGAAGATCAGACTCGTCCCTCGAACGACCGAGTTCTACGACCTGTTCGCCGCCGCAGGCGCAAACGCCGCCGAAGCCGCGCGAACAGCCCAGATCCGCTTTCGCGACTATCCGAACTCAGCGGTCACCCAGGACGACATGAAGGCGATCGAGACAGCCGGCGACACGATCACGCGCGACCTCATCCAGCTCCTCAACACGCAGTACATCACTCCGTTCGACCGAGAGGACATCTACGAGCTGGCGACCGAGATCGACGACATCGTCGACTACATCGAGGAAGCGACCGATCTGCTCGAGCTGTACGGGATCGAGTCCACAACGCGCTTCGCCGTCGAGCAGTGCGAGATCATCGTCAGCGCCGTAGAGCATCTGGCCATCGCACTCGGCGACCTGAAGGGAATGCGCGGCGTCCAGCAGCACCTGATCGAGTTGAAGAAGCTCGAGAGCGACGGCGATCGCGTCGTGCGCGATGCGATCGCAGCGCTCTTCCGCGACGACCGCATCGACCCGTTGGTCGTCATCCGCTGGAAGGACATCTACGAGGCGCTCGAGCGGGCTCTCGACGCCTGCGAGTCGGCCGCGCACGTGCTGACCAACATCGTCGTCAAGAACGCCTAGCCGTGGACGAGGTGACGCTCGCCGCAGTCGTTGCGGTCGCGCTCTTCTTCGACTTCACGAACGGCTTCCACGACACCGCCAACTCGATCGCGACGAGCGTCTCGACGCGCGCGCTCTCCCCACGCGCCGCAGTCCTGATGTCCGCCGTGCTCAACTTCGCCGGCGCCTTCGTCTCGCTGAAGGTGGCCGCAACGATCGCCAGAGGGATCGTGGACCAGGACGTGATCACGCTCGACATCGTCCTCGCTGGGCTCGTCGGCGCGATCACCTGGAACCTGATCACGTGGTACCTCGGCCTCCCCTCCAGCTCGAGCCATGCTCTGATCGGTGGCGTCGTCGGCTCGGCGAGCGCAGCACGCGGCTTCGGCGTCGTCGAGTGGGCGGGAATCAAGGAGAAGGTGCTGGTCCCGTCGCTGCTCGCGCCGTTCCTCGGTGTCGTGATCGCCGCCGCGCTGATGCTCGCGCTGACGTGGCTCATTCGCCGCCGCCACCCGGGCACGATCAATCGCGTCTTCCGGCGGCTCCAGCTCGTCTCGGGCGGCTTCGTGGCCTTTACGCACGGCACGAACGATGCTCAGAAGACGATGGGAATCATCGCGCTCGCTCTGGTTGCGAGCGGGCACCTGGCGCCGGGCGCCGACCCGCCGCTGTGGGTGATCTTCAGCGCCGCGCTCGCGATGGCCGCCGGCACGTACGCCGGAGGCTGGCGAATCATCAAGACCCTCGGCCAGCGGATCGCCAAGCTCGATCCGCCGCAGGGCTTTGCCGCGCAGACCGCGTGCGCGGCGATCCTCTGGGGGACAGCGCACTACGGCTTCCCGGTCTCGACGACCCACACGATCTCCGGCTCGGTGCTCGGAGCCGGCGCCAGCCGGCGCCTTTCGGCGGTGCGCTGGGGTGTCGCCGGCAACATCCTCGTCGCCTGGGTGATCACGATCCCGTGCGCCGGCCTTGTCGGCGCCGGAATGGAAGTCGTGACGCGTGCGCCCGGCGGTGACGCGCTGGTGTTCGCCCTCGTCACGCTTGTCGCGGTCGCGGCCTTCGGCGCCCGCCGCCGAGAGACGAGCCGGCTGACGCTGGCCGGCGCCGGAGGCTAGAGCCGCGGGGCGCCCATGTCGGGCGCCCCGCGTCACATCGGACTCCGGCGGAGGGTCCTAGCCGAAGGCCTTCTTCAGCGCCTGCCGGTACTGGTAGCGCGCCTTCTTCAGCTGGCGGTCGGTTAGCGAGATGAACCCGGCCTGCTTCGCGATTGCCCGCTCGTTGTTGAAGATGTACCCGACGAAGGCTGCTACCTCTGGCCGCTTGAAGCTCAGGCGCTTCGCGTAGATGAAGAGCGGCCGCGCGAGCGGCTTGTACTGGCCCTTCTGAACCGCGTTCACGCTCGGCGCCGTACAACCTTTGCCGCCATCCACCTTGACGAGCTTGAGCTTGTCAGCGTTCTCCTCGTAGTAGGAGAAGCCGAAGTAGCCGAGGCCGCCCGTCTCCCCCGCGACCCCCTGGACGATGATGTTGTCGTTCTCGGTTGCCAGGTAGTCGGAGCGGCTGTTCCGGGACTTGCCGTTGATCACTTCCGTGAAGAAGTCGAACGTGCCGGAGTCGGTGCCTGGGCCGAAGAGCTTCAGCGGCTCGTCGGGAAAGCCGGCGCGGACGTCCTTCCAGCTCGTGAGCTTCGAGCCCGTCTGCCAGATCGCCTTCAGCTCTGCCACCGTCAGGCAGTCCACCCAGGTGTTCTGCTTGTTCACGACGACCGAGATGCCGTCGTTCGCGACCGTAAAGGCGTCCCACTCCACACCGGCATCGCGGCACTTGATCGCCTCGGAGTTCTTCATCGGACGCGACGCGTCCGAGAGGTCGATCTCGTTGCGGCAGAAACGCTCGAAGCCGCCGCCTGTGCCCGAGATGCCGACCGTGACACGGACGCCCCTGTTCTTCTTTTGGAAGCCCTCGGCGGCCGCGGTCGTGTAGGGGCCAACAGTACTCGAGCCGTCCGCAGTGATCGTGCCGCCGAGCGCCTTGCCTCCCGCCGCCGCCGACGCAGTGAGGACAACGGCCCCGATGGCCGCCAGCGCAATGACCTTCTTCATCTTCTTCATCTGTCTCCCTTGTTGGCTTTCGGCATTTCGGGACGAATCGTCGCGCCGCGCGAGAGCCTCATGGGCTGAAAGACGGTGAAGGTCCGGTGTCGAAGTCGTGAACGGTCGCTGCGCGCGAATCTAGTGCGAGGCGTCCGAGAACTCGCGAAACTCGCCGGTGACGAGGTACGCGGTCTGCTCGCCGATGTCGACGGCGTGATCGCCGATCCGCTCGAGGCAGCGCGAGACGATGATCATCCGCAGGCCCCACTCCCGCTGCGACTCGTCACCGCCGAGCTCCAGTAAGTGCTTGACGACACGCCGGTTCGCGATGTCGATCAGATCATCCCGCCCTGGCAGCAACTCGGCGCGCTCCCGGTCGCGATCCCGCAGCGAGGCGAGGGCGAGCCGAATCATCTCCTCCGCCCGCTCGCCCATCTCACGGAACCCCGCGAGCAGCGCCGCGTCCGGCGGCAGGCCCTGCGTCAGCTTCGTCAGCTTCGCGATCGTCGTGCAGGCGTCGCCGATGCGCTCGAGGTGGAGGTTCGAGTGCAGGATCGCGAGCACGAGACGCAGGTCGGTCGCCACCGGCGTCTGCCGCGCGAGCAGGAACTCGACCTCGCGCTCGACGGTCAGGTACAGCTCATCTATGTCGTCGTCGAAGGCGATCACCTCGTCTGCCAGCTCGGCGTCCTGCGTGCAGAGGGCCTCGCAGGCGGCTCGGACCGAGCGGAGGACGAGCTCGCCCTCCCGTTGGAGGGTGCCCTCGAGCTCGTCGAGCGCCTTCTGGAATGAGATCCTCATGATCAGCCGAACCGCCCCGTCACGTAGTCCTCCGTCCGCTTGTCGGCCGGCGTGGTGAAGATCTTCGCCGTCACGTCGTACTCGATGAGGACTCCCGTCCGCCGCCCGTCGTCGGCGACCTCCACGCTGAAGAACGCGGTCATGTCCGCCACCCGCGCGGCCTGCTGCATGTTGTGCGTCACGATCACGATCGTGTAGTCGCGCTTGAGCTCGTGCATCAGATCCTCGATGCGCGTCGTCGAGATCGGGTCGAGCGCGGAGGCCGGCTCGTCCATCAGGATCACATCGGGCTCGACCGCGAGCGCCCGGGCGATGCAGAGCCGCTGCTGCTGCCCGCCGGAGAGGCTGAGCGCGCTCTCCTTCAGCCGATCCTTGACCTCGTCCCACAGCGCCGCCCGCTGGAGCGCGCCCTCGACGCGCGCCTCGAGATCGTCCTTCAGCCCGAGCACCCGCGGGCCGAACGCGACGTTGTCGTAGACAGACTTCGGGAAGGGGTTCGGCTTCTGGAAGACCATGCCGATCCGCCGCCGCACCTCGACCGGGTCCACATCGTCGGCGTACAGATCCTTGCCGCGATAGAGCACGTCGCCGGAAACTGTCGCGCTCGGGACGAGGTCGTTCATCCGGTTGAAGCAGCGGATCAGGGTGCTCTTGCCACAGCCGGACGGGCCGATGAACGCAGTGATCGAGCTCTTGAAGACATCGAGCGAGACATCGTGGATCGCAACGTTGCTGCCGTAGGCGACCGCCAGGTCCTTGACCCGGAAGACGGCCTCGCGGCTCGCGAAGCTCTCCGTGTGGTGTCCCTGCGCGATCTTCGCCAGTGCGCCGTGGTCGATCGTCGCCATGGTCACCAGCTTCGACGGTAGTGGTTGCGGAGCCAGATCGCCAACGCATTCATCACGAGCAGTATGCCGAGCAGGACGACGATCGCCGCCGCCGCGAGGAACTTGAACTCCTCCGCCGGCAGGCCGACCCACGAGTAGATCTGGATGGGCAGCGCGGTGAACGGGCCGAGGAGTGTCGGATCGAACGCGATGTAGGTCACGGCCCCGATCATGATCAGCGGCGCCGTCTCGCCGATCGCCCGCGAGAGAGCGAGGATCGATCCCGTTGCGATCCCGGGGATCGCCGCCGGCAGCACCTGGCGTGAGACGACTTGCCACTGGGTCGCTCCGAGCGCGTAGCCGCCCTGCCGGATCGAGTCGGGAACAGCGCGGATCGCCTCGCGCGCCGCGATGATCACCGTCGGCAGCACGAGCAGAGTCAGGATCATCGCGCCGGCGAGTAGCACCCTGCCGAGGCCGGCGCCGCGGACGAGGAACGCGAGCCCGAGGATGCCGTAGACGATCGAGGGCACGGCCGCGAGGTTCTGGATGTTCACCTCGAGCAGCCGGTTGTACCAGCGGGTCTTTTCCGCGTACTCCTCGAGGTAGATCGCCGTGCCGACGCCGACCGGGACCGCAAGGAGCAGGAGCAGGCCGGCCATGTAGATCGTGGCGAGGATCGCGGGCCGTGCGCCCGCGTCCTCCGGCGACGAAGACGGCACGTTCGAGATGAGCTTCCAGTCGAGGTACGGCAGCCCATCGCGGAACACGTCGACGAGCAGCGCCCCGAGCATGACGAAGCCGACCGCGAGCGAGGCCAGGAGCAGGGCCTTGAAGATCCCGCCCTTGAGCGCGCGACTCATTCGTACACCTCGCGGTACTTGCGCACGAGCCGGATCGAGACGACGTTCATCGCGAGCGTCATCAGGAAGAGCGTCGCGCCGACGGCGAAGATCGTCTTGTACTCGAGCGAGCCGGTGGGGACGTCGCCGGCGCCCGTGGCGGCGATGAACGCGGTCATCGTCTCGATCGCCTGACGCGGATCGAGTGTCAGGTTCGGCTGCTGCCCGGCCGCGATCAGCACGATCATCGTCTCGCCGATCGCGCGCGAGATGCCGAGCACGAACGACGCGATGATGCCGGAGGCGGCGGCGGGGACGACGATCCGCGTCGCCACCTGCACCCTGGTCGAGCCCAGAGCGTAGGCGCCGTCCCGGAGGTCGCGCGGAACGCTGCCCATCGCGTCCTCCGAGAGGGACGCGACGGTCGGGATCAGCATCACGCCCATCACGAGCCCGGCGGAGAGCGCGTTGAAGATCTCGACGTCGATCCCGATGTCGCGCAGCAGCGGGGTCACGAAGGTCAGCGCGAAGTAGCCGAAGACGACGGTCGGAACGCCCGCGAGAATCTCGAGCGCCGGCTTGAGGACACCCCGTGCCCGGTCGCCGGCGTACTCGCTCAGGTAGATCGCGGAGCCCAGGCCGAGCGGGATCGCGACGAGTGCGGCAAGCGCGGTGACGAGCAGCGAGCCGCCGATGAGCGGAAGAACGCCGAAATGCGCCGGCTCGAAGAGCGGCGCCCAGTTCGTCCCCGTCAGGAAGTCGACGACGCTGATCTCCTGGAAGAACTCGAACGCGGGCACGAACAGCGCGATCACGATCCCGACGGTCGTCGCGACCGAGATCAGAGCGCAGAGGGCGAGGACGCCCTTGACGACATCCTCGCCCGCCCGCCTGCGCCGAGCGCGCAGCGGGAGCGGAGCGCCCCCGGTGACGCCGGGCGGGGCCATCTACCCCTGGGCTTCCTTCAGGGCTGCCTCGTACGAGGCGCGCGCCTTCAGCGTCTGCTCGCCGGTCAGCGGGACGAACTGGGCGGCCTGCGCGATCTCCGTCTCGTGGTCGAGGATGTAGCCGATGAACGCCTCGACCTCGGGCCGACCGAAGGACGCCTTCTTCGCGTAGATGAAGAGCGGGCGCGAGAGCGGCTTGTAGGTGCCCGCCTGCGCCGTCTCGACGCTCGGGGCGACACAGCCGTCGCCCCCATCAATCTCGAGCGCCTTCAGCGTGCCCTGATTCTGCTCGTAGTAGGAGAGCCCGAAGTAGCCGAGGCCGCTTCGCTCGCCGGAGACGCCGGTGACGATGACGTTGTCGTTCTCGGTCGCCGCGAAGTCGGAGCGGCTCGCGCCCTCTTCGCCGTTGATCTCGCCGGTGAAGTAGTCGAAGGTGCCCGAGTCGGTGCCGGGGCCGAAGAGCGAGAGCCTCTCGTCGGGGAACGAAGCGTCCACGTCATTCCATCTCTTCACCTTCGAGCCGGGCTCCCAGATCTGCTTCAACTGGTCGACCGTGAGGCAGGTCGCCCAGTCGTTACCGGCGTTCACGACGACGGTGATCGCGTCGTTTGCGATGTGGAACTCGACGTAGTCGATTCCCTTGGCCTCGCACGCCTGCCGCTCCTCGTCCTTGATCGGGCGCGACGCGTCGGAGAGGTCCGTCTCGCCGCGGCAGAAGCGCTCGAAGCCGCCGCCGGTTCCCGAGACGCCGACGGTGACTTGAACGCCGGGCTGGACGTCGCGGAACCGCTCGGCGGCCGCGGTGGCGTACGGGCCCACCGTGCTCGAGCCGTCTGCCTGAATGCGGCCGGAGAGCCGCTCGCCGCCGGTGGCGGCGGTCGAGCCCGCGAGGCCTTGGTCGCCGGGCCGTCCGCAGCCGGCCGCGAGGGCTGCGAGGACGACGCTCAGGAGCAGGAGAGCTGAAATCTTGCCGAGACGAGTAGTCATGGCCGTGAGTCTCCCCGCTGCGCGCGGGAGCATGGGCTGTCACCTGGTAGAGATCCGGTGAAGAAGTGGTGAATGAGCCCTTACCTCGCCGGGAACGTGCAGCGCACTTCGAGCCCGTGGCCGCGACCTCCGTGCGCCTCGACGGTCCCGCCGGCCGCGGTGACGACGTGCTTGACGATCGACAGCCCGAGTCCCGTGCCGCGCGAGGCGCGTGACCGGTCGGCCCGGTAGAAGCGCTCGAACAGGCGCGGCAGCTCCGCCTCGTCCACACCGGCGCCGTCATCACGGGCGCTGAGGACGACCCCCTCGCCGTTTCGCCGGATCGTGAGCACGAAGTTCGCGCCGGGGCCTGCGTAGCGCACCGCGTTGTCGGCGAGGTTGCGGGCGATCACTTGGAGCATGCGCGGCCGCACGGCCACGGCTGCCTCGGGGTCCCCCTCGGCGCTCAACCGCACGCCCGCGCGCGCCGCCCGCTCCTCCAACTCACCCACGACCTGCTTCAGCACGGGGAGTACACGCGTCGCGCCGAGAACGACGACCCGGGCGCCCGACTCCAGCTCGCTGAGGAAGAGCACCTCGTCGATCAGCTCGCGCACCTGCTCGACCTCGCCGCGAGCCTGCTCGATCAGAGCAGCCACGTCCTCGCCGGGAAGCTGTGCGGTCTCGAGCAGGGTGAGCAGGCGCGCAAGCGGTGTGCGCAGCTCGTGCGAGACGGCCGCGGTGAACCCCGAGCGCAGCTCCTCGTAGGCGGCAAGATCGCCGGCGGCGTTCAGATAGACGAGCCGTTCGCGCCGGCCGGCCGCATCGTAGGGGACGACGAACGGCGTCATGCCGCGCTCGCCGCGCAGGAGGTCACCGGGCAGCGGCTCCCCTTCGTGTACGCCCTCGAGCGCCTGCCGGGCCCGCCTGCTGGCAGCGACGACGATGCCCGCCTCGTCGAGGACGACAACGGCCTCCCGGCTCTCCTCGACGAGGACGCGACCGCGGATAGCTTCGCTCTCAACTCCGCTCACGGAGCACAGGCTCTCACAGAAGCACCTGCCGCTCTAGCCACCTGGCGGCCCACGACATCCCTGCCGGCCTGCATGATGTCGGCAGGATGGCGAAGGTTCTCATCGTCGAGGACGACGACATCATTGCCCAGGGCATGGCTCGCCACCTGGCCGCTGCGGGTTTCGAGCCTGTCGCCGTCTCGAACGGCGAGACGGGACTCGCGCGACTCCGTTTCGAGCACCCGGATGTCTGCGTGCTCGACCTGATGCTTCCCGGCCTCGACGGCTGGCGCTTCATCGAGCAGGCGCGCGACGAGGGGATCGGCACGCCGATCATCGTCGTCTCCGCCCGCGGCACCGAGCACGATCGCGTGCACGCGCTCGAGATCGGCGCCGACGACTACCTCGTGAAGCCGTTCTCGATGAAGGAGCTCGTAGCGCGCGTCACCGCCGTCGCCCGACGCGGCACTCAGGCCACCGAGCCCCGGCGCGGCGAGGAGATCGAGCTCGAGGAGCTGCGCCTCGACCCGCGCAACGTGCAGGCCTACGTCGCGGGGCAGAGCGCCGAGCTGACGCCCACCGAGTTCCGGCTGCTGTACGCGCTCGCCCAGGACGCGGGCCGCGTGCTCTCGCGGGACGAGCTGCTCCAGCGCGTGTGGGGTCGGCGGGCCACCCACCGCGACCGCACGGTGGACGTGTTCGTGCGCAAGCTGCGCGAAAAGGTGGACACGCGGGCGCCGGCGCACACGTTCATCCAGACACGCTACGGCGTCGGCTACAAGCTCGAAGCCGTTCCCAAGCAGCCGGCCTAGCGGGGCAGCGGCACGCCTCGCTCGGCGAGCATGTCCGCGCGCTCGCGCGAGACCTCGACGACGGTATGGCGGCACGTCACGTGCGAGCCCCGGCCCGCGTCGCCGCGATGGCGCGAGCAGAGCCCGACGCCGCAGCTGAGGCAGAGGCCGACGGCCTGGGCGGCTCGACCCTCCTTGGTGCACTCGAAACAGCGCATCCGAACCTCCTTCCACGCGTGATGGAAGCGCAGTGGAGCCGCCCGCACATCCGGGGAGCCCCTGATCCGAGGGACGCGGGCCTTCTCAGGCCGCGGGCTTCAGCAGCACGACGGCGCAGCTCTCGCAGATCGTGTGCGTGACGAGCGGCCCCTGCTGGTCGGGGCCGGCCCAGCGCTCATGGATCCGGGCGAGCTCCTCATCGGAGCGATCGGGGGGCTGCGTGACCCCACACCAGGCGCAGACTTTCGTGACGACCCCCACGGCGGGGAGTGTGAACCCCGGGGAGGACGGAGCTAGCCGAACCCGGACCTATGCCGTGCCCGCGACGACCTTGCGATGGATCTCCTCGGTCAGCCGCTCGATCTGCTCGGTCAGCTTCGTGTTCGCCTCGATCAGCTGCGTCTGCTGGAGCGCGAGCTCCTCGCGGTGCCTCGCGTCCGCCTCGGCGTGCACCTTGTCTCGGTCGGCCTGCCGCGTCTGCGCGAGCAGGATGAGGGGTGCCGCGTACGCCGCCTGCAGCGAGAAGGCGAGGTTGAGGAGGATGAACGGGTACGGGTCCCAGCGGAAGCTGAGAGCAAGGGCGTTGAGCACGATCCAGACGAGGACGAGGGCGCTCTGGCCGAGGATGTACTGCGGCGTGCCGAAGAAGCGTGCCGCCGTTTCGGCCGCACGGCCGAACGGGTCCGTGCCGTAGGCGCCCTGCAGGCGCTCGTGACCTCGGTGGTGGCGAAGGGGGTCCCGCATCGGCGTAGAGTTGCAGACACGGTGGACGCTTACCGCACTCCAGACGAGCGCTTCGAGGGCCTGCCCGGCTTTCCGTTCGCACCGCACTACGTCCAGCAGGACGGCCTGCGCATGCACTACCTCGACGAGGGCGAGGGCGACCCCGTCCTCCTGCTCCACGGCGAGCCGACCTGGTCGTACCTCTACCGCAAGGTGATCCCGCCCATCGCGGCCGTCGCGCGTGCCGTCGCGCCCGACTACTTCGGCTTCGGCCGCTCGGACAAGCCGCTGCGGATCGAGGACTACTCGTATGACTTCCACTACCGCTCGATCGAGCAGCTTGTCGAGCAGCTCGACCTCCACGATCTGACCGTTGTCGTCCAGGACTGGGGTGGCCCGATCGGCCTTCGCCTCGCCGTCGAGCGGCCCGAGCGCGTCGCGCGGCTCGTGATCATGAACACGGGCATCGGCGCGGGCCGGGCTCCGTCGCCAGAGTGGCTGCGCTTCCGCGAGTTCGTCCGCCGCGTCGGCACCGACCTGATTCCCGGTCAGCTGATCCGGATCACGTGCCCCGGCGGGCTCGAGGACGAGATCGCCGACGCCTACGACGCGCCCTGGCCCGTGCCCGAGTCGAAGGCCGGCATCCTCGCCTTCCCCGAACACGTGCCGGCCGAGCCCGAGAATCCCTCGACGGCGAAGATGCTCGAGGTGAAGGAGGCGCTGACGCGCTGGGAGAAGCCCGCGCTCGTCCTCTTCGGCGACTCCGACCCGATCTTCTCGCCCCGCGTCGCGGAGAACTTCGTCGAGCGGATCCCCGGCGCCTTCGGCCCCGAGCTGGTCGCCGGCGCCGGGCACTTCCTGCAGGAGGACGCGGGCGAGCAGATCGGCGCCCGGATCGCGCGGTTCGTCACGGAGTAGCTGCTACCATCGTTAACCATGTTGATGGTTAATGAGGTTGAACTTGCGAACAGGCTCCGCCCCGTCCTGCTCTCGGTCGCCCGCGAGCTGCGACGTGAGGTGCATTCGCTCGGGGTCACTGGCGGCCAGGTGACGCTCCTGAATGCGATCAAGAAGCACGCCGGTCTGAGCCAGCGGGAGCTCGCGGAGCGAGAGCGGATCTCAAGCGCCGCCGCCTCGGCGCACGTGAACCGACTGGAGCGGGCTGGGCTCGTGCGCCGCACCCGCTCGGAAACGGACCGGCGCCGGATCGGGCTCGAGGTGACGCCGACGGGGCTGCGCGTGCTGGAGCAGGTGCGCAAGCGCCGCACCGCGTGGCTCGCCAAGCGCCTCGCGACGCTCGACCCGAAACAGCGCGCAGCGATCGACCGCGCGATCGAGCCGCTGAGAGCGCTGCTGTGACCCCGGCCATTCTCGCCCTCAACCAGCGCACGTTTGCCAGCCTGCGCCGCCACCGCAACTACCGCCTCTTCTTCACCGGCCAGGTGATCTCGGTCACGGGCAGCTGGATGCAGAACATCGGCCTCGCCTGGCTCGTGATCGAGCTGACGCACTCGCCGGTCGCGGTCGGCGGGCTCGCCTTCGCCCGCTTCCTGCCGTTTACCGTGCTGGGGCTCTTCGCGGGCGTGATCACGGACAGGCTCGACTACCGCCGGCTCGTGATCGCGACCCAGGCATCCTCGATGGCCGTCTCGGCGCTGCTGACCGTGCTCGTACTCGCGGACCGGGCGACTTTGCCGGTCGTCTACGCGCTCGCGGGGCTGCTCGGGACCGCGCTCGTCTTCGACGCGCCGGGCCGACACGCGCTCACGTTTCGGATGGTCGGTCGCGACGAGCTGTCGAACGCAATTGCGCTGAACTCGAGCCTGTTCAACGCGTCCCGCGTCATCGGCCCGGCGATCGCCGGCGTCGTGATCGCGTGGATCGGCGTCGGCGCGTGCTTCCTGGTCAACACCGTCAGCTTCCTCGCCGTGCTCGCCTCGCTGCTCGCGATGCGGACGGCCGACCTCTTCCCCGTCGCGCAGGCGACTGAGCGGCCGGAGATCCTGCGCGGCACACGCGAGGGGATCGTCTTCGCGTGGCGCTCGCCCGAGGTGCGGCTCGTGCTCACGATCGTCGCGGTGATCAGCACGATCGGCTTCAACTTCCACGTCGTGCTGCCGCTGCTCGCCTCGCAGACGCTGAAGGCCGGGCCGGAGGTGTTCGGGATCCTTTCGGCAAGCTTCGGCGCCGGAGCGCTCGCCGGCGCGCTGCTCTCGGCCGGCTTCGGACGCGCGAGCTGGAAGATCCTGGTCGCCGGCACCGCCGGCTTCAGCCTCTCGATGCTCGCCCTCGCCCCAATGACCGCCGTCTGGGCCTCCGCTGCGCTGCTCTTCGCCGTCGGGGTCTTCTTCACGCTCTGGACGTCGAATGCGAACACGATCCTCCAGCTGCGCGCACCGGACCACCTGCGCGGGCGGGTGGTCGGTCTCTACCTCTTCGCCTTTGCCGGGCTCGCACCGATCGGCGGGCTGCTCGCCGGCTGGCTCACGGATGTCGGCGGCACCGAGCTCGCCTTCCTCGTCGGCGGCGTGGCCGGGCTCGCCATGGCCGCGCTCGCGGCGACACAGCTGCGCGGGCTGCTGAAACCGGTACCGGCAACCTAAGATCCCCCACCAGGGGGGATGAGCCGGCCCAGGCGAACGCCGATACGGGGGCTACTGCGGCGTTTCACGAAGTACGGGAGGAAGAAGCATGTCGTTCGCACTACGGGCCGATTCGGCCCCCACGCTAGGCGCGGTTCCAAACGGGCTCACGTCCGAGCCTCCCCTCAGCCCGATGGCGCTCGGTGCCCGGCCCGCGGTGGCCGAGGTGCCCGCACAGCCGGCGACCCCGGCTCCTGAGCCTGCACCCGACCCGGTGCCGGCCGACGCCTGGGCCGTCGAGGACTCCGAGGCCGGGCCACGCCGCGTCGTGATCCGGCTGATCGGCGGCGAGAACGTCGAGCTCGACGAGACGGGAAGCCGCGACGAGGCGCTCGCGATCGCGCGCGACGTCGTGCGCCGGATCGCCGCCGCGGAGGAGAGCGGCGAGTGGCCGGAGGTCGCGGGCCGCCTGCTGCGCCCGGGAGCGATCGTCTCGGTGGACGTGCTTCGAACAGACGGCTAGGCCGGCTCGACCTCGGCGATCCAGAGCGGCCCGTCGCCGCATTCGACCCGGCGCGCGCCATCCGCCTCCGTGAGGCTCGTTCGCAGGAGCCGCACCCGCTCCCCGTCCAGCTCGGCGATCGGGCCGCGCTCGCTCGCGCGGTAGGCAAAGGCGACCGACCACGCCCGCGCCTGCGTGTGGATCTCATGCGCCGGCTTCGACCAGTTCACGTACACGTAGTCCGCGTCGAACAGGCCGGCGTAGGTCGCGCCCACCTCCGACTGTGCGTCCCCGCGCTCGCCCGCTGCGAGCCGGGCGAGCGCCTTCGGCAGCAGCTCCTGAACGAGCTCGGGGAAGAGCGGCCGCAGGTCGTCGAACCAGGCGTCGGGCGGCATCGGCCGCGAGCCCTGCGCGAGCACCGGGCCGGTGTCGAACTCCTCGTCCATCAGGTGGTAGGTCATGCCGAGCTCGGGATCGCCCTCGCGGAAGGCCCACGCCATCGGAATCGGGCCGCGGTGCCGCGGCAGCAGCGATGGGTGTCCGTTGAGGACGCCGAGGCGCGGGATCTCGAGCACCTCGCGTGGGAGCTTCCATGGGTAGCCCAGGCAGAGGCCGAGGTCGGGCTCGTAGGCGGCGACGAGCCGCGGGAGCCGATCCTTCGAGGGAACGAGGCAGACGTCGAGGCCGGCCGGTGCACCCTCGACCATGGCGTTGGAGAACTCGCGCCGGCGTGGGTCGGCGTCATCGGGCAGCCGCGGAGCGAGCACGGCCACCGGCTCGTGCCCGGCTGCGCGCAGGATCGCATCGAAGCCGAGCACCGCCGGCGCCACCGTCGAGAAGATGACGACACGCCACGGGCGATCCACGGACACCGGTCTCAACGATCCGCCAGCGGACGGCTCACCAGCGCTGGTGGACGAGCGGGGCGATCCGCTCTCGGTACAGCGCGTCGATCCGCTCCATCGTCGCCGGAGGGAGCGGCGCCAGGTCGGCCGCGGCCGCGTTCGCGCGGGCCTGCTCGGAGGTCTTCGCGCCGGGAATCACCGTCGAGACGGCGTCGAACGAGAGGATCCAGCGCAGCGCGAGCTGCGCCGGCGTCGCCCCCTCGGGGACGAGCGGCCGCAGCTCTTCGACGACGTCCAGCCCGGTCTCGAAGTCCACGCCGGCGAACGTCTCGCCCTGGTCGAAGGCTTCGCCGTGCACGTTGAAGGTTCTATGGTCGTCGGGCGCAAACGTGGATTCGCGCGTGAACTTGCCCGTCAGCAGACCCGAGGCCAGCGGCACGCGAACGATCACGCCGACGTCGCGGGCGCGCGCCTGCTCGAAGAAGAGCCCGGCCGGCCGCTGGCGGAAGATGTTGAAGATGATCTGGACTGCGGAGAGTCCGGGGTGCTCGATCGCCTTCAGCGCCTCCTCGACCTTGTTGACGCTGACGCCGTAGGCGCGGACGAGCCCCTCCTCGACGAGCCGGTCGCAGGCCTCGAAGACCGACGGCATGTAGTAGGTCTCCCACGGCAGCGAGTGCAGCTGGACGAGGTCGACCGTCTCGACGCCGAGATTCTCCAGGCTGCGCTCGAGCCAGGCGCGGAAGTTGTCGTAGGTGTAGAGGGAGAGGTCGAGCGGAACCCTGCGGCCGAACTTCGTCGCGACGACGAGCGGCTCGGGGCGCTCGCGGAGAAGCTGCCCGACCAGCCGCTCCGAGCGGCCGTCGCCGTAGACATCCGCCGTGTCGAAGAACGTGACGCCGGCGTCCACTGCGGCATGCATCGCCGCGAGCGAGGTCGCGTCGTCGGTCGCGCCCCAGGAGCCGCCGATCGCCCAGGCCCCGAACCCGATCTCGGAGACCTGGAAACCCGTCCTGCCGAGGCGACGCAGCTGCACGCGCCAAGCCTACAAGCGCGGCGAGCCGCAGACCACAGTTCCTAACGCGCGCGCTCTTCCGTGGAGCCATGCGCCGCCTTCTCGTGCTCGCGTCCGCGCTCGTGCTCGCGCCCCTCGCCGTCGCAGGCCAGGCGCCGCAGTGGAAGCTCGAGCTCTCGCTCCAGGCCCGGAGCGGGCCGAGCGCGTACCGCGCGACGATCGTGAAGCAGCTCGCGGGTGTGCCCGTCAGCACCGGCAGGCCCGTGACGCTCCGGCTCGACAGACGCACGCGCTGCCAGACCGACACGGAGGGCGTCATTCGGCCGCTTCTCTGTGGTCCGGCGCTTCGCTCGCTCGTCGCCGCGCAGGGGCCGGGGCTCGAGGCGATCGCAGCGGGCCAGAGGGGCAAAGGTACGGAAACGAACACCTTCGGAGCAAAGAGCTCCCACTCGAAGAGCACCTCGGTGGCGACGTGATCATCACCGCGGCCGGCCTTCGCCGCCGTGAACACAACCGAGGGCGAGGCTAGACGATCCGACCGCCTACCCTGGTTACTCTACCGGCCTCTAGGCCAGAGGCTCGAGCAAGAAGAACGGTCGACCGACGCGGGCCTCGAACCGCACGTACGTGTTCATCCGGACGCCGCCGACGGGCTCGCGGATCCGCTGGATCATCTCCACGACCGTCTCGAGCCGTTCGACCTCGAAGAGCAGGAAAAACGTGTATCCGGTGGAGACCGGCTGACCCACCATCAGCAGGTCGTCGTCCAGCGTGGCGAGAGTGACGGCACCCAAGGCCTGCCATTCCTCTGTCAGCTGCTTGAAGCGGGGCAGGATCCGCTCACGCTGTTCTTCCTCGCTCGCCTCGTAGTACGCATTGGTCATGGCTCCGAGAAACAGGACTCGGAGAGAACCAGAGACCCGCGGCGACGCCATGTCTACGGCCATGTTTCCTCCCTCAGCGCTGGGATAGAGATTCGACGACGATAGCCCAGCGGCGCTGCCGGCCCGGCCACAGGACTCGGCTGCGACGAGCGGATCAGAAGATCTGATCTCGCATCGAGAGCTTCCCCGTGAGGCGCTCGGGCCGGTACGGCTCCAGGTCGATGCTCGTCTCCTGATCGACGATCAACTCGGCCATGGCCTTGCAGGCACCGGGGCCGTACATGTACCCGTGACCGCTGAACCCCGACGACACATAGGCGTTGTCGGTGCCAGGGATCAAGCCGATCACGGGCTGCAGGTCGGGGAGCAGGTCGATGACGCCGGCGAACGACCGGTGGATACGAACCCTCTGCATGGCCGGGATGAGCCGGCCGAGGTCCTCGAGTTGCCTCATGCGGTCGCGCGGCCTAGACGAGACGCTGAACCCTTGCGGGACGACCGTCTGACCCTTGCCCGCTCTCCGCCCCGCCACGGCGCACGAGATCTCCGTCTTCAGGCCGCTTGGGCTGAACCTTATCGACACGTCCTTGCGGTTCTGCCAGAGCGTCGGCGCCCACAGACGGAGGTCACGGAAGTCGTTGAGGCTGAGGTCGTGAAGCATCGCCGAGTAGCGGTACCCGCCGGTGATGCGAACGGTGCCGTTCCTGTTCTGGCGCGCGCCGAACGTCGATCCGCGAACGAATCCGGGGATCGTCCTCGCTGGCAGCGGCCCCGTCTCGACGGCCGGAGCACGGACACGCTGCATCGGGATGTGGAAGCCCAGGAGGTCGCAGAGGTAGGGCGACCAGACGCCCGCGGCCACGACGACCGTCCCGCAGCTGATCTGCCCGGCGCGCGTTCGGATCGCGGAGATCTTCTCGCCCTGTGTCTCGAACCCCGTGGCCAAGGTCCCGCAGCGGGTCTCGACGCCGAGCCGGTCGGCAACCTCGGTGAGCCCGCCCATCACCATCGTCGCATCGACATGGCCGCCGTTTCGTACCTCGAGCGAGCGGAAGGGGCCCAGCAGGGACGGGAACCGTTCGCGAGCGGTGGCGGCGTCGAGCGTCTCGCTCTCGGGGTACCCGGAGGTCTCCATCCAGGTCCGGCGGTCGATCTCGATCCACTCTTCGTCGCGTTCGTCCCCGACGACGATGTGCCACCCCTCGGAGTTGAGGTCGATCTCACAGCCCCACCGGTCCTTGAAGGACGCCCATTCGTCCGAGCACACGCGAAGCATCGATCCCGGTCCACCGCCCGGAGCGCCGCCCGGCAAGTTGACAGCGGCGACCGACCGGCCCGACTGCTCGAACCCGATGTGATCCTTCTCGAGGACGAGGACGCGTGCGCCGCGCTCCGCGAGCTCCGTGGCCGTCAGCAGGCCGATCAGGCCGCCGCCGACGATGACGACGTCATGCACGGTGACCCGCGTTCCCCGGCGCGGACGAGCGATGTGGAGGGTGATCGGCGCCGGCGAGCGCCGCGCCGGAGGACATCACGGCACGCGATCGCACGCGTGGACGCAGGCTGTTCCGGGTCGCACAGGTTTCGGAGCGAGAGGGCGCCTGACTGACCACGACGAGCACCCTAGTGCGACGCGGCTCGCGCTTCAACGAAAAGATTTGACGTATCCGGCGGCGAGGACCCAGCGGCGATGCACACGCGCTGCCGCCACGAACGGGCCGCATGACGGTTCGCGACACCGACCCGGAAGGGTCAGAGAAGCACGCCGTCGGCGAGCGGGTCGTCGTCGGATGCCCAGAGCTCGGCCCGGCCCGTCAACCAGGCACGGCCGGTGATCTCGGGCACGATCGCGGCGGTTCCCCCCACCTCGGTGCGCGCGGCGATCGTCCCTCTGTACACGGTCCCGAGCACCCCGGAGTTCACGTACGACTCGCCGGGCTGAAGCGCACCGGCCGAACTCAGCACCGCGAGGCGCGCCGACGTACCGGTGCCGCACGGGGACCGATCGAAGGCACCAGCGGCGTTCACTGCCATGTTCAGACCGTCCGCTCCCGCGACCCGGGGCTCGTCGACCCACATCACATTCTCGACGAGCGGCGGAACCCCCGTCCCAGGATCGGTACACGTGACCGCGCGCGCGATCGCCGGACGCAGGGTCCCGGCCATCTCCACGAGATCAGGAGCTCGTTCCAGCTCGACGGAGAGGCCGAAGTCGCGAGCGTTGACGAACGCGTACCACTGCCCGCCGTACGCGATCGGCACGGCACTGGAGCCGGACGGCTCGTCGATCTCCAGGATCTCGAGCTGGTAGGCGGGTTGGTTAACAAACGTGACGCTCTCGACGCACTCGTCGGCAACCACGGCACGGATCGTGATCGGCCCACCGGGCGTCTGGAGGACGAAGGACGACTCGCCCTGCGGAGCATCCAGATACCCGGCTTCGATCAGCGTCGTGACCACGCCGATGGTCGCGTGACCGCACATGTTGGGATAGCCGGCAGCGTCCATGAAGACGACGCCGAAGGGAGCGCCGGCCTCGGTCGGGTGCAGGAGGGCGACGCCGAAGAGCGCCCGCCGACCGCGCGGCTCGAGCACGGCCAGCCGCCGCACCCAGTCATGCTCCTGGCGCAGAAACTCACGAGCTTCGGCCGGTGTTGCGCCTGCAACGTCGGGGAGCCCCCCGACGATGACGCGCGTCGGCTGTCCGCACGTATGGGAGTCGACGACCGAGAGCACGTGTCCCGCGGGCGCCCTCATCGGTCGGCCCTCGGCACGCCGCCGGCGAGGCCAACCTGCAGGCGGGGGCTCGCCGAGCTCGCGCACCTGGCAAGATCGACGCGCGCTCCGGTTGACCGATGCCCTCGCGGTCCACGACAGGTGGAGGCGAGCAGGCGTGGCGGAATCCGGTGGCTCTGCAACATGGGTTCGCCGCGGGTCAGCCGGTGGCCGGCACGATCGCGTCGAGCTCGACCTCGACGAGCACGTCGGGGATGAAGCCTACGACGTAGTAGGTGGTGTTGGCCGGGGCGACACCTGCGAACGCCTCGCCGTGGGCCCGGACAGCTCCTTCCCATTCCGCCTCCCGGGTGAGCAGCATCCGAGTGCGGATGACGTCCTCGCGCGCCGCGCCGAGGGCGGCCGCCGCGGCGAGGGCCCTCTCGATCACGAGCGCCGTCTGCGCGTAGGTGTCGCCAGGGTGAAGCACACCATCGGGACCCATCGGCGCCGTACCGCTCACGGCGACGTGCGCGCCGATCCGGACGGCGCGGGAGTACGAGGCCAGGCGCTCGAAGGTCGATCCGTCGCTGTGCGTCTTGCGGGTGACGTCCATGGATTGGGTTCCGTGCCGGAGGCCGGGAGCTGCGGGGGGAGGCGACCCGCCTCCCCCCGCGCAGGAGGCCGCTAGCCGCGGAAGGTGATCGTCTTCAGCGTCTTGATCTGGCCGTTGCCTTTGTACTGCCAGATCTCGTAAACAGCCGAGCCGATGTCGCCATTCGCGTCGAAGTCGACCGGACTGAACGCTCCGTCGTAGTTGACATCCTTCCCTGCCGCCGCGGCCTTCACGCCAGCCGCGAGGTTCAGGAACGTCACCTTGAGCCCCGGAGGTCCGGAGACCGCACGGAGGTTCGCCTTGATCTTGGCCGGCGCGGCCGAGCAGCCGCGGACCGCCGCCAGGAAGGCGACCATCGAGGCGTCGAACGACGTGCCCTCGAAGCCCGTGAACGGTTTCGCGTCCTTCACCGTCTTCTTCCAGAGCGAAACGAACGCCTTGCCCGCGGGGCCGCCCGCTGCGCTACCGGCGGAACCGCTGAGCCCCTTGACGGGATCCCCGATCGAGTCGAGGACGCTCGCGTTGCGGAGAGCCTCGATCGCCAGGGTCTTGGACGCGTTCCACTTGCCGCTGCGAACGAGCGACGGCACGAACTTCTGGAACGTGTCGGGGAAGTCGAGGATGACCCACCCGGCCGGGTTGCCGTCGACGAGCTTGGCGGCGTCGGAGTCGAAGTTCGCCTGGTCGGGGTTCCACGAGATGCTCGCCCCGACCTTCCCGCCGAGCTTCTTCCACTGGGTGACGAACAGCGCCTTGAGCGCCGCTCCGAACGCGTCGTTCCGCGCTCCGACGTTCAGCGTTGCGCCCTTGCCGAACTTCGTCACGGCGGTCGCCGCGAGAACCTTGCTCTGGAGCGCGTCAGACGGATACGCCCGGAAGACGAGCCCCTTGTCCTTCAGGTCGGAGATCTGCGGTGCGCTCGCCGTGGGCGAGATCAGCACGACGTTGTTCGGGATCGTGACCGACTGCGCCATCGGGATGGTGGCGCCGGAGGCCATCTCACCGATGATCACGCTCGCCTTGTTCGCCTTGATGAGCTTCGTGGCAGCCTCGACCGAGGCGGATGCCTGCGTCTGGCCGTCCTCCGAGCCGACAAGCTTGACGGACGCACCAGTCAGCCCTGCCTTCTTGAGGGCGGCGTTCTGCAGCGTGACAGCCAGCTTGACGGCACGGTCGAGGTTCGCCCCGTACGTGGCGAGATCGCCGGTAAAGGGGAGCACATTTCCGATGCGCAGCTCGAACGCGCAGGGCTTGGTCGCTGCGCTCGCCGACGACTTCGACGCGGTCGCTGCGCTCGCAGAGAACGCGATGGCCGCCACGAACACGATGAGGAGCGTCGCGACGTGGACGGGCCTGAACACCTTCTTCATTCGGTCCTCCTTGGGGTTTCGGCTCGGGGAGTGACCCGGTGGGGAGGCATGATCGGTGATCGGCGATCACGTTTCAAGAGAAACAATATGACAATTTCCGTCCGGCCGGCTGGGTCGCTCAGGCGACGCCGAGCTCGATGAACGGCGTGATGTGCGCGAGCATCGCCGCCTCGGCCGCGTCCGGATCACGGTCAGCGACGGCCTCGACGATCTCCGGCAGCCCCGTCATCGTCGTGGCGAGGTCGATCGGAACCCCCACCGGCGGGACCTGGTGAATCGATGCCGTCGTGGCCCGCTCGAATGTCACGAGCAGTGGGTTGCCGGTGCACTCGGCGAGAGCGCGGTGGAATGCCGTGTCGACGTCCGCAACCGCCTGCGCGCCCCCGCCCGGCGTCTTACGCAGCCGCCGCACGCGCTCCTGGACATGCTCGAGCGCCGTACGCAACGCGGTCAGCTGTTCGTCGGTGCGCCGCTCGGCCGCTGCCCGTGCGATCGGCACTTCGAGCGCACGACGCACCTCGAGCACATCGTGGTAGGCGAGGGTCTTCGCCGCCAGCGACATCGTGATGAACTCGATCAACCGGGGTTCGAGCCGTTCGACCGAGAGCTCTGCCACCCGGTGGCCGCCGGTGCGACCCCGTTGAACCACGAGCACCTCGTTGCCGCGCAGCTCCTCGAGCGCGCGACGCAGGGTCGGGCGGCTGACGCCGAAGATCGAAGCGAGCTCGTGCTCGGGCGGCAGCCGGTCGCCCGGCTGGAGCGTTCCGTCGAGGATCCAGCCCTTGATCGTGCGGGAGATCTGTTCCGGAGCAGTGAGAACGGGACGCGCGGTGCCGAGCGCATGGGTGATGTCGGCCATGGCGGAAATGTAAACAGAATTCGGTTTTGAAATCATTCCCGCGGTGCTCTAACGTCTGCCCTCGAGATGGTTCCAGTCCGGCGACAGGCCAGCGCACGACCGCGGGGAGACGCCCGCACCGAGGAGGCGCGCTGACCGCCACGGCGGGGAACGGCGGAGCGGCGCCTGACGTCGTCGTCGTGGGCGCCGGTGTCGTCGGTGTCTCGATCGCGTACGCGCTTCAGGCGCGCGGAGCGCGCGTCCTCATGCTCGAACGCGCCGGGGTCGCCGAAGGGCAGTCCGGTGTGCAGCCCGGTGGGGTGCGCCTGCAGTGGGGCACTCCGGTTGCCTGTGGCCTCGCGCTGGAGTCGCTCGCCTGGTGGCGCGGCGCCCAGGATCGGCTCGACCCGTCTGTTCCGCTCTCGTTCTCCTCGTGCGGCTACCTCTTTCTCGCACACAGCGACGGTGTGCTCGCGCGGCTCACCGCCAACGTCCGCGTCCAGAACGAGGCGGGGGTTCCGTCTCGCATCGTCGATCCGACCGAGGCGGCCAACCTCGTCCCCGGGCTCGAGACCGCGTCCCTCAAGGGCGCCGAGTGGTGCGCGGAGGACGGCTACTTCGACGAGCCGCAGGCGGCGATCTTCGCGATCGCGCGTCACCTCGACGTCCGGATCGCGACCGTAACGGGCGTCGAGCAGACGGCAGGCGGATGGACGGTCGAGACGAGCGACGGCACGATCGCAGCCTCCTCCGTCGTCCTCGCCGCCGGGTCCGCTACGTGCGCTCTCGTACGGCCGCTCGGCGTGGCCCTCCCGATCGAGGACGAGCCGCGCCACTTCTTCCTGAGCGCCCCGATCCGCGAGCGGCTGCTCGAGCCCCTCGTGATCTCTGCGGAGCGGCGGTTCGCCGCAAAGCAGCTCCACAACGGACGGGTGCTCGCGAGCGATCTCGCCGCTGCGGGCGACCCCGCGAAGGGGGCGCCGGCATGGCGGCGCAACGTGCGCGAGGCGATCCGCGAGCTCCTGCCGATCCTCGAGTACGCCGACCTCGACGTGATCGCGAGCGGCGCCTACGACGTCACCCCCGACCGCCAACCGATCCTCGGCCCCCTGCCGGGGCTCGACGGTCTCCATGTCGCCGCCGGGTTCAGCGGCCACGGGTTCATGATCGCCCCCGCGGTGGGCCGCATCCTCGCCGACGCCGTGGTGGGCGCGCACGACCCCGTCCTCGACGTGCTGGACTGGGGGCGCTTCGCCGACGGTCGGATGGTGCCCGAACCGCAAGTGATCTGACGTGTTCCTCCAACTCCTCGCGAACGGCCTCGTCACGGGCTCCGTGTACGCGATCGCCGCCGTAGGGGTCTCGATCGTCTACGGCATCCTCCGCCTCGTCAACTTCGCCTACGGCGACGTGATGGCGTTCGGAGCCTTCACCGCGTACTTCGCGAACACCACGCTGGGCCTGCCGATGGTCGCGGCGACGCTCTTCGCGATGGCTGCCGCGGCCGTGCTCTCCGTTGCCCTCGACGTCGTCCTCTGGCGCCCGCTCCGCTCGCGCAAGGCCGGGTTCATGAGCCTCTTCCTCGCGTCGATCGGCGTTGCGCTCGTCCTCCGGCAGCTGATCCTGCTCATCTGGGGACCGCAGCCGCGCGCCTTCGATGTCAACCCGTACAAGGTGTACGTCATCGGCAGCGTCCGGCTCTCGCTCGCGCAGGTGATCGCGATCGTCGCGGCGACGATCGCGATCATGCTGATCGGCCTCTTCCTCTCGCGCAGCCAGACCGGGCGCGTGATGCGCGCGATGGCGGACGATCGCGCCCTGGCACAGCTGTCCGGCATCGACGTCAACCGCGTGATCCGGGTCACCTGGGTGATCTCCGGCTTCACCGCCGGGCTGGCCGGCGTGCTCGCCGGTCTCGTGCAGAGCACCTTCGACCCCAACTTCGGCTTCCAGATCCTTCTCCCCGTCTTCGCGGCCGTCGTGCTCGGCGGCATTGGCAGTGCGTACGGCGCGCTCGTCGGCGGGCTCGTCCTCGGGATCGCGACCGAGCTCTCCACGTGGTCGGGCTTCGTCGGCGGGGTCGACCCCGTCTACAAGCCGGTCGTCGCGTTCGCGGTGCTGATCGTCGCGCTGCTCGTGCGACCGGAGGGCCTATTCGGGAAGGCGCGCACGGTATGAGCATCTTCACCAGCGGCGAGTTTTGGGCGTTCGTCGGCGTTATGGCAGGCATCTACACGCTGCTCACGTTGGGCCTGCAGGTGCAATTCGGCCTCGCCGGGCTGCTCAACTTCGGCCAGGTCGGGTTCATGGCGATCGGCGGCTACACGATGGCGATCCTCGTCGTGAAGGCGGGCTGGAGCATGTGGCTCGCTGCGCCGCTCGCAATCCTCGCCGCTGCGCTCGCCGGCGTGCTGGTGGGCCTGCCGACGCTGCGCCTGCGGGGCGACTACTTCGCCATCGTCACGATCGCGTTCAGCGAGATCATCCGCTACG
This sequence comes from uncultured Gaiellales bacterium, assembly GCA_964351025.1. Taxonomy (GTDB): domain Bacteria; phylum Actinomycetota; class Thermoleophilia; order Gaiellales; family Gaiellaceae; genus CAYGLV01. The sequence goes on from CAYGLV010000011.1 coordinate 26,110, forward strand.
TCGCAACCAACGAGGACAGCCTCACAGGCGGCTCGCAGGGCACGATCAACCTCTCGGGCGCGGGAGCCGCCGCGCAGTACGACGGTTCGTGGCAGAGGTTCCAGCAGTGGCTCGGCGGCGTCCTGCACATCGGGTCGAAGGACGTCGTGATGCTCATCGTGATCTGGGCGGTCGCGGTGGTCCTGCTCGCGGCGACGGCGGCGGCGGCAAGGACGCCCTGGGGCCGCGTCCTGCGCGCTATCCGGGAGGACGAGGAGGCCGCCGCCTCGCTCGGGAAGCACGTCTTCGGCTACCGGCTACAGGCGCTCGCGCTCGGGGCAGCCCTCGCCGGCCTCGCGGGCTGCTTCTACGCCTGGCAGTTCTCGTTCTTCAGCCCCGACGACTTCCAGCCGCTCACCACCTTCTTCGCCTGGATGATCCTCATCCTCGGGGGCGTCGGGCGCGTGTGGGCGGTCCCCGTCGGGGCGGCGGTGTTCGGCTTCCTCTTCGCCGCCACGCGCTTCTTCGACTTCCCACCGTTCTCGTACCTCGACTCGGCCGACCGCGCGTACGTGCGGCTGATCATCATCGGGCTCGTGATCATCGGGCTGATCGTCTTCCGCCCGCAGGGCCTCCTGGGGCGCCGCGACGAGATGGTGCTCGAGTGAGCGCACTCCTCGAGGCCCGCGACGTGTGCAAGTCGTTCGGCGGGGTGCACGCCGTCGACCACGCCTCGCTCCGCGCCGAGGCAGGCTCGATCACGGCGCTGATCGGACCGAACGGGGCCGGCAAGTCGACCCTGTTCAACTGCATCTCCGGGTTCATCCGGCCCGACGAGGGGCACATCGAGCTCGGCGGCAAGCGGATCGACCGCAGCCCGCCGCACAAGATCGTCCATGCAGGGCTCGGGCGCACGTTCCAGACGGCGCGCGCTTTCACCCGGATGACCGTCCTCGACAACGTCCGGCTCGCCGCGCCGTCGCACCCCGGAGAGCAGATCCCGACGTTGCTCACCCGCGTCGGGGCGTCTCGCCGGCGCGAGCGCGAAGTCACCGAGCAGGCGCACGAGCTGCTCCGCCTCGTGCGACTCGACGCCCACGCAGACGCGCTTTCGGGAACGCTCTCGGGCGGGCAACGGAAGCTCCTCGACCTCGCTCGCATCCTCATGGCCTCGCCGCGTCTCATCCTTCTCGACGAGCCGATGGCCGGCGTCAACCCGGCCCTCAGGGAGGACATCCTCGTCCACATCCTCGACCTGCGCCGCGAACGGGGCATCGCCTTCCTGATCGTCGAGCACGATCTCGGGTTCGTCATGCAGGCGAGCGACCGGGTCGTCGTTATGAACGAAGGACGCGTCCTCATGGACGGCACGCCCGACGAGGTTCGGACGGACCCTCGCGTGATCGACGCCTACCTGGGGACGCGCGCGTGAGCGAGGCCGCCATCGCTGTGACCGATCTGCACGCCGGCTACGAGGGCGCGCTCGTGCTCCACGGCGTGTCCGTGCACGCGGCCGGGGACGAGATCGTCTCGATCATCGGCCCGAACGGAGCAGGGAAGTCGACGCTCCTCAAGGCCATCGCAGGGATCGTCCGGCCGACGGAGGGCACGGTGAAGTTCGGCGGGCAGGACGTGACCGGCATGCGCCCCGACCGCCTCTCGTGCCGGGGGGTCGGATTCGTGCCCCAGCTCGACAACGTGTTCCCGAGCCTCACCCTGGCGGAGAACGTCCACGTAGGCGCGCAGGCTCTGCCGCGCGAGGAGAGGCGGGACGCCGTCAACGCCGTCCTCGATCTCTTCCCGCTCCTCCGCGAGCGCTCGCGTCAGAGGGCCGGGACGCTCTCCGGAGGGCAGCGCAAGCTCGTGGCGCTGGCCCGCTCGCTCGTCGCCCGCCCGACTCTGTTGCTGCTCGACGAGCCATCGGCGGGGCTCTCCCCGCAGGCGACCGACCGCGTATTCGAAGAGCTCGAGCGGATCCGCGACCGCGGGATCGGGATCGTGATGGTCGAGCAGAACGCGCGGCGCGCGCTCGCCCTCTCCGACCGAGGCTACGTCCTCGACATGGGCCGCAACGCCCACGAAGGAACGGGGGCAGCGCTCCTCGACGACCCGCGTGTCGCCGAGCTGTACCTCGGGTCGATGACGGCACCACCGCGAGCGTCCCGCCCGGCCTAAGCCCGGCCGGGCGTACCCGACCCAGCCACAGCCCGGGCCTGTCTCTTCGCGCTCGGCAAGGTGGCCACACGCGGGCGAGGATCGGTGCTGTGGTCTCGACCTCGCGAGACGCCGACAACGTGCAGCCGGTCGCATGGGAACGGCACGCTCCGAGAGAGCAATCCGTGGGAGGGGGCTCGATTCGCCGCCCCGGCGGCAGGGTGCCCAGCCCGGCGACGCCCTTCGCCACGCGTAGCCACGCCGTCGAGCCGAACGCCGTGTTCGATCGCCTTTGCGACCCGAGCCATCCTTCGACGGCAGAACGCGGTGCGAGCGTGCTCTCGCCCGAAGCGGGATCACGTCCCGTAGCGTGGCGTAGGAGCGCATCGGACGGAGCGGGGTGAGGTTCCTTCCGGCCACCGTGGCGCTCAGACGACGCGGCTCGTATTTCCCGAGCTTCCTCGAGCCACGCCGCCGCAGCGAGCAGGCGCTCGTGAGCGTAGTGCAGGACGCGTACGCCGCCGGCGTCTTGCGGAAGACGCCGACCGGCGCGGCCCCTACCGTCCCAGCGGTCAGGCCGCGACAGGAGGAGCGGTGACTCTAGGCGCTCGGCTCCGGCGTCGGGAGGAGCTCCTCGGCCGGAACCTCGAAGACGCGTCGCTCTCCGTCGTCGCCGCACTCAGCGACGTGGACGATCCTGCGCCCGCCGACCCCAAGGTCGCCGCGATCCTCGACGACCTTTGCGCGAACGACGGTTCCGCCCAGGTCGAGACCGACGATCGTCCCCGGGGCCGGTGCCTCCGTTTCGCTCGCGGAAGCCATCGCTACTCGACCGTCCAGGTGTCGCCGGCGTTCAGCAGCTCGGCGAGATCTCCCTCACCGTGCTGCGACACGGCGACGTCGAGCTGCTCGGCCATCAGCTCGTCGTAGACCTCGCGCTGCACGTCCCGGAAGACACCGAACGGCGCGACGCCGACCGTCCCCGCCGTCAGCCGTGAGAGGGCGAAGGCCCGGCTCGGCTCTGGATGATGGGCGTCGTGCACCATCAGCGCGCCCTCTCCCACCTCGGCGACGTCCACGACCTTCGCCGAGCCGTCGGAGTGCTGGACAACGCCCTTCTCGCCCTCGGCGCCGAAGCGGATCGGCTTGCCGTGCTCGAGGTAGATCCGGTTCTCCTTGTGCTCACGCACGAAGTCGAAGGCGCCGTCGTTGTAGATGTTGCAGTTCTGGAAGATCTCGACGAACGACGACCCCTTGTGCGCGGCGGCGGCGCGCAGCACCTCTGTCAGCTCCTTCTTGTCGGTGTCGATCGCGCGCGCAACGAAGGTCGCCTCGGTGCCGATCGCGACGCTCAGCGGGTTGAAGGGATGGTCGAGCGAGCCCATCGGCGTCGACTTCGTGATCTTCCCGAGCTCGGATGTCGGCGAGTACTGCCCCTTCGTCAGCCCGTAGATCTGGTTGTTGAAGAGCAGGATCTTGATGTTCACGTTGCGGCGCAGCGCGTGGATCAGGTGATTGCCGCCGATCGAGAGCGCGTCGCCGTCGCCGGTGACGACCCAGACCGAGAGATCGGGCCGCGAGATGGAGAGCCCGGTCGCCATCGCGGGCGCGCGGCCGTGGATCGAGTGCATCCCGTACGTGTTCATGTAATACGGGAAGCGCGCGGCGCAGCCGATGCCGCTGATGAAGACGATCTTCTCCCGCGCGATGCCGAGCTCGGGCATGAAGCCCTGCACGGCGGCGAGGATCGCGTAGTCGCCGCACCCGGGGCACCAGCGGACCTCCTGGTCGGACCGGAAGTCCTTCACCGACAGCCCGCTACCGCCGTTGCCGTTACCGTCGCTCATCGCTCGATCAGCGCCGTCAGGGCGTCGGCGATCTCGGCCGACTTGAACGGCCGGCCGCGAACCTTGTTGTAGCCGGTGGCGTCGACGAGGAACTCGGCACGGATCAGCAACGAGAGCTGGCCGAGGTTCATCTCGGGGACGAGGACCTTGTCGTAGCTCCGCAGCACGTCGCCCAGGTTGCGCGGAAACGGGTTCAGGTAGTGGAGGTGCGCCTGGGCGACGCTGGCGCCGGCGTTGCGCACCCGCCGGACGGCGGCGGTGATGGGGCCGTAGGTCGAGCCCCAGCCGAGCACGAGCGTGTCGGCGCCGTCGGGATCGTCCACCTCGAGCTCCGGGATGTCGGAGGCGATGCCGGCGACCTTGGCCGCGCGGACCCGCACCATCAGATCGTGGTTGTCGGGGTCGTAGGAGACCTCGCCGCTGCCGTCGGCCTTCTCGAGCCCGCCGATCCGGTGCTCGAGACCTGCTGTGCCGGGAATCGCCCACGGGCGCGCGAGCGTGTCCGGGTCGCGCTTGTAGGGCAGGAAGCCCGCGGCGTCGTTCGGGACGTGGGCGAACGGGGTCGAGATGTCGGGCAGCGACTCGACGTCGGGGATCAGCCACGGCTCGGAGCCGTTCGCAAGGTACGCATCGGAGAGAAGGAAGACCGGCGTGCGGTACTTGAGCGCGATCCGCGCCGCCTCGATCGCGGCGTGGAAGCACTGAGACGGGGCCGAGGCGGCGAGCACCGGGATCGGGCTCTCCGAGTTGCGGCCGAAGAGCGCCATCAGCAGGTCAGCCTGCTCCGGCTTCGTCGGCATTCCGGTCGAAGGGCCAGCACGCTGGATGTTGAGGACCAGCAGGGGCAGCTCGAGCATGACGGCGAGTCCGATCGTCTCGCTCTTGAGCACGATCCCGGGCCCGGACGAGGCCGTGACCGCGAGCGCGCCGCCGAAGGCAGCTCCGAGCGCGGCGCCGGCGGCGGCGATCTCGTCCTCGGCCTGGAAGGTGCGGACGCGGAAGTGCTTGAAGCCCGCGAGCTCCTCGAGGATGCTCGACGCGGGCGTGATCGGGTAGGCGCCCAGGAAGAGCGGCAGCCCACTCTGGCGGCTCGCCCCGACGAGGCCGTAGGCGAGCGCGGAGTTGCCCGTGATCTGGCGGTAGGTGCCGGGCGCGGCGCGCGCCGGCGCAATCTCGTACGAGACAGCGAAATCCTCGGAGGTCTCGCCGTAGGCGTAGCCGGCCTTGAACGCGGCGGTGTTGGCGGCGGCGATCTCGGGCCGCTTGCCGAACTTCTCGCCGATGAAGGCAAGCGTGCTGTCGGTCGGGCGGTGGTAGAGCCAGCACATCAGGCCGAGCGCGAAGAAGTTCTTCGAACGCTCCGCCTCGCGGGTCGTGATTCCGTCGATCCCCTTCAGCGCCTCGACCGTCATCGAGGTCAGAGCGACCTCGTGAACGTGGAAGCCGGAAAGCGAGCCGTCGGCCAGCGGGTCGGCCCGGTAGCCCGCCTTCTGCAGGTTGCGCTCCTTGAAAGCGTCCCGGTTGACGATGATCGTCGCGCCCTTCGGCACGTCGGGCAGGTTCGTCTTGAGCGCGGCGGGGTTCATCGCGACGAGCACGTTCGGAGCGTCGCCGGGCGTCAGGATGTCGTGGTCGGCGAAGTGGACCTGGAAGCCGGAGACGCCCGGCAGCGAGCCTGCGGGCGCGCGGATCTCGGCCGGAAAGTCGGGGAAGGTGGAGAGGTCGTTGCCGAAGACCGCCGTCTCGCTCGTGAAGCGATCGCCGGTGAGCTGCATGCCGTCGCCGGAATCGCCCGCGAAGCGGATGATCACGCGGTCGAGCTGCTCGACGGACTTCGCCTTTGCCATTGACCTAGTTGTAGCTTTTTCGCCGTGCGATTGTGTCAAACCTGCCGCTCAGCTGACGGAGGCAACGCGGTCGAGAGTCTCCAGCTGGATGCTCTCGACGAGCGTCCGCAGCCGCTCGAAGCGATCGCGGAAGCCCACCGCCGAGCGGAACGTCTCCACCGCCTCCAGGTCGTGCCAGGGGCCGAAGCTGATGAAGACGTTCGAGTGGTCGTGGTCGCGGAGCAGCGTCGCCCCCATAGCGCCTGGGATCTCCGCCATCGCCCAGTCGGCCAGCTCGCGCCACGCGTCGACGAACTCGTGCTCCTTGCCGGGCTTCACGACCCAGCGGCCGTGCGTGTAGATCGAGCTCACGATGCCTCCTCTCGTCAGGCGGCGGCGCGCCGCCGCACCACGATCCCCCAGGCCTTGCCCGCCGCGAAGAGCTCGTCGGGATCCAGCTCGTCACGCCAGCCGAGGAAGTGGCGCTCCGGATCGTCCTCCGTACAGCCGTAGACGGCGGGCCGTTCCGGCGGCGCCTCCTCGACCGGCCCGCGCTCGGCCTCCTCGGCCAGGCGGGCGGCCTCCTCGGCCGCCGGCCCTTCGGCGTAGCCCTTACCCATGTGCTCAGCTTACGCCCGTAGCGTCGCGGCGCTACTCCGCCTCCGCGAGCAACGCCGCGACGTCGAACGGCTCGGTCACGATCGCGACCGCGCCGTCGGGCGTGCGCGGCCACTCCTCGCGCGGGCGGTCGCGGTAGAGCTCGACGCCATTCCCGTCCGGGTCTCGCAGGTAGATCGCCTCACTGACCCCGTGGTCGCTGGCGCCCTCGAGCGGGATCCCCGCCTCCAGCACGCGGCGCAGCGCATCCGCGAGCTCGCGCCGGTCCGGGTAGCGGAGCGCGACATGGTAGAGCCCGGTCGCGCCCCGTGGAGGGGGCGCGCCACCGCGCGACTCCCACGTGTTGAGGCCGATGTGGTGGTGGTAGCCGCCCGCGGAGATGAAGGCCGCCGAGTCGCCCATGCGCTGCACGAGCTCGAAGCCGAGCACACCGCTCCAGAACGCGAGCGCGCGGTCGAGGTCGGCCACTTTCAGGTGGACGTGGCCGATGTCGACGCGGGGGTCGAGCGCCATGCCGGAAGCGTAGACCCCGCGAGCGCCCAGACGACGAACGCGAGCCAGTGGACCCCGATCACGTCGGTCTGCAGCCCGAGCACGAGCACCGCGGCGAGTGAGGCGCCGATCCAGGGCTCGCGCGCGAGAACGCCCCGGAGCAGAGCGACGTTCCACGCGACGAACAGGAGCGCCCCGAGCAGTCCCGCCTCGACCCCGAGCTCGGTGTACGTGGACTCGCCCGCCTTCAGCTTCACGCCTGTACGGAAGGCCGTCACCCCGGCGTTGCCGGGCCCGTAGCCCTGCGGGTGGCGCAGCACCGTCTCGATCCCGTCGCGGAGGTTGCGCAGGTGGCTCGATGCCGACGACTCGCCGGCGCTCAGCGGGTCGTGGCTCGCGCCCGGGTTCCGCGCCGCGTTCTCACGCAGGTAGACGAGCTCGGCGGGGGTGAAGCGCGTCTCGGGGCCGATGTGCTCGAAGGCCTTGACGAAGGCGGCCCCGCCGGCGAGCACGGCCACCGCGGCGACGGCCGGCCACCAGCGGCGCTGCGCCCAGGCAAGCGCGACGAGCCCGACTGCCAGCGCCGCGATCGCGGAGCGCGAGTCCGTGAAGAGGAGCCCCGCCGCGAGCAGCGGCGCGAGCAGTGCGAGCCGGCGCGCGCGGGGCCAGGCCGCCGCGGCGAGCAGCGCGACGACGAGCATGTACGCCGTTGCAAGCGGGCTGAGGAAGGTCGAGACGAGACGTCTGACGGGCTCCTCGTTCCCCGGGTTGTAGACGAAGTTCTCGGGCAGGCCCGAGAGGCTGGTCTTGTAATCGAGGCCGAGCTGCTCCCCGAACCAGCCGGGCGCGCCCGAGTGGCGCCACCAGTCGAGCGAGACCGCGTAGACGTCCACGAGACCCCAGACGGCAACAGCGGCAGCGGAGATCCCCACGAGCACGGCCAGGCGCTTGACCTCGCGGCCCGACAGCGCAAGCCCGCGGCCCAGGAAGTACGCCGCGACCGGTGTCAGATCGTGCCGGACGGCGTAGAGGACACCCTTGGCGTGCGCCTCCCCGCCGAGCCAGTCCTGTGGCAGAACGGCCCAGACGAGAACGACGGCCGCGTAGGCGAGCGCGAGCAGGTCGACCCGGGCGAGCGTGGGTCGTGCGCCGCGCAGGCCCCAGGCAACCGCGGCGAGGCCGGCGAGCAACAGCGCCTCCTTCCAGGCGGCAACGGCGTCCAGCGCGGTCCCACGTACGCCGAGGTCCCAGAGCCCGGCCATCGCGATGTTGTGCAGCGGCAGCCCGACGACGAGTGCGACAAGGGCGGCGAGCGCGATCCGCCTAGCCAACGAAGGCCACCAGGGTCAAGCCGAGGTTGACGATGCGCACCTCGCCGGGAAAGAGCGCCGCGAGGTCGCCCGGGCCGAGCAGGTGGTTCTCCTTCGCCCACGGCTTGCAGGCGAGGGCGTACGCGCGGTGGGCCGCGCGCTCCGGCAGCCAGTGGACGAGCGGCAGACGCGTGTGCACCTCGATCGGGAACCAGCGGTTCGGAGTCGTGACGAAGACGCGGTCTGCAACCCGCAGCGCCTCCGCGACGAATGCCCTCTGGCGCTCGCGACCGCCGACGTGCTCGATCACGGCGTTCGAGAAGTAAACGTCGAAAGCCTTGTCGGGAAAGGGCAGCGCGCAGGCGTCGGCCTGAAAGTAGGAGACCGCGGGATGGCGCTGGGCGAAGGCACGCCCGTCGTGGAGGCCGACCGCGGTGATCCGCTCGGGCCACGGATACAGCTCCTCGAAGAAGTTGTGGGTCGCGCAACCGCCCCCCTCGCCGAAGTTGAGCTCGTCCGCGCCGACGTCGAGCACCGTCGTCTCGGGCCCGGGTCGCATCGTCTCGAGAAAGAGGTCGAGCTTGCGCCGCCGCGAGCGGAGCGAGATCCGGTCGGCGAGCTTCACGGACCGAAAGTACCCGGTTCCGGCGCTCCTCGCGTCCCCGGCCGCACGCTGGAGTAAGGTGACGGCACCGGTGATCGAGGCGTCGTTCAAGCCCCGCGGGCCCTATTCGTTGCGCCTCTCGTCTCACACGGGACAGGTGACGGTGGCGCTGCCCGGGCCCGAGGCCGGGCACGCGTGGCAGCGGCCGGACGGGGTCGTCGTCCTGCAGGCGGCGACGGAGATGGGGCTCGAGCGACTGCGGTTCGTGCTCGCGCTCGACGCCGACCACTCAGAGTTCCTGAGCCGCTTCGCCCGCGACCCGCTGCTCGGCCCCTCGACGCGCGCGCTACAGGGCCTGCGCCCCCTGCGCACGGCAACGGTCGCACACGCCCTCCTGAAGGCGATCGCCGGGCAGCTGATCGAGGCGCGGCGGGCCCACTCGATCGTGCGGGCGATCCTGCGCGCGTGCACGGCCGAGGTGCCGGGCACGAGGCTCCGAGAGCCTCCCAGCGCCAAGGCGCTGGGACGGCTTGCCCCCGCCGAGCTCTGCCGGCTCGGGCTCTCGGCCCAGCGCGCTGCGACGCTCGCCCGACTCTGCCGCGGGTTCGACCCCGAGCGGCTGCACGGCCTTTCCACCGAGACGGTGCGGGCGCGCCTCGAGCGCGAGCGCGGCGTGGGCCCCTGGTCGTCCGGCGTCGTCGTCCTGCAAGGGCTCGGCCGCTACGACCACGGACTCGTCGGCGACCTCGGCCTGATCAAGCTCTGCTCGTCGCTCGCCGGCCGTTGGGTGGACGCGGCGGAGACCGAGGCGCTGCTCGCGCCGTACGGCGAATGGCAGGGTCTTGCGGGCGTCTACCTGCTGGCGGGCTGGCAGCGGGGCCTCGTCCCGGGCGCGAGCGCGGACGGCTGGCGTCCGGCCCGTGCCCGTGCCGGCCGCGCAGCCTAGACTTCAGCGATGGCACCCGACCAGCGCAAGATCGCCGTCCTCGGCGCCGGCAAGATCGGTGAGGCGTTGATCTCCGGGCTGCTCTCGTCCGGCTGGCGCGAGCCGCAGGAGATCGTTGCGACGTCACGGCGCCCCGAGCGCGTCGCCGAGCTCGCCGAACGCTACGCCGTGGCCGCGACGACGTCGAACCCGGAAGCGGTCGCGAACGCCGCGCTCGTCGTGATCGCGGTCAAGCCGCAGGACCTCGACGTCCTGCTGGGCGAGATCGGCGGCCTCCTCACGGCCGACCAGACCGTGCTCTCGATCGCCGCCGCCATCCCGACCGCGTCGATCGAGCGGCACCTTGCCCAGAACGTCCCCGTCGTGCGCGCGATGCCCAACCTGCCCTCCGTCGTCCACGAGGGGATGGCGGGCCTCTGCCCGGGCGCCCATGCCGGCGACGAGCACCTGATCCTCGCCGAGGACGCACTCCGCCACCTGGGCGCCGTCGTGCGCGTCGCAGAACGCCACATGGACGCCGTCACCGCGGTCTCGGGCTCGGGCCCCGCCTACTTCGCGCTGCTCGCCGAGGCGATGATCGAATCCGGCATCCTGCTCGGCCTCTCACGCGAGATCTCGACCCAGCTCGTCGTGCAGACGATGCTCGGGACGGCGAAACAGCTCCGAGACGAGAAGATGCACCCCGTCGAGCTGCGCGAGATGGTCACCTCGCCCGGCGGGACGACGATCGCCGCCATCCGCGAGCTCGAGGTCGGCGGCGTACGCGCGGCCTTCCTGAATGCGATCCAGGCAGCGATGGACCGGTCGCGCGAGCTCGCTCGTGGCGATTCGTAGCCTCGACGGCGTCGCGATCCACGTCGTCGACGACCCCGCCCGGCTCGCCGCCGGCTGGCTGATCCGCTTCGCCTCGGGCCCGGGCCACATCGCGCTCTCGGGCGGCTCGACGCCGGGGCGCGCATACGAGCTGGCGGCGGAGCTCCAGCCCGAGTGGCAGCCTGACGTCCAGGTCTGGTTCGGCGACGACCGGGCCGTGCCCCCCGACGACGAGCACTCGAACTATCGGCTGGCGAAGGACAGGCTGCTCGACCGGCTCGTCGTCTCCCCGCACGTGCACCGGATCCGCGGCGAGCTCGGCGCCGAGAAGGCGGCCGCCCTCTACGACGAGGAGCTGCGGGGAGTCACGCTCGACCTGGCGCTGAACGGGATCGGGCCGGACGGGCACACCGCCTCGCTCTTTCCCGGCTCGCCGGCGCTCGACGAGATCGAGCGGCGCGCCGTCGCGGCGGATGCCGGGCTCGAGCCGTTCGTCCCTCGCGTGACGCTGACGCCGAGAGTCTTCGCCCAGGCGAAACTGCTGATCTACCTGGCGACGGGCGAGGCGAAGGCCGCGGCGGCGAGGCTCGCGTTCGCCGCAGAGCCGAGCGCGGAGACGCCGGCGAGCCTGGTCCGCGGCCGCGAGACGATCGCGATCCTCGACCGGGCGGCTGCCTCGCTGCTGCCGGGCTTCAGCAACTCCTAGGGACACCGCCGTGACGCGGCCGGTCCGGGACGAGCCTCCCGAGCCGGCCGCGTCACGGCAGCAGGTCCGAGTCGAGCTCGGCGGACATGCCGCGCCTGCCGGCGAGCGCCTGGAGCACGAGGACGGTGTCGGCAACGGAGATGTCCTCCAGGTACGCCTCCCGGGTCTCGAACGACTCGAGCACGCCCTCGACGGCCTCGCCGTAGCCGGCGGCATCTTCCGTAGCGATGGAGGCGAGCGCGGCGGCAACCTCGTTCGGGAAGGCCTCGTGCTTCCGAGCCCACTCCGCGTGGATCCGCACCGCCGTCCAGTCGCCGAGCACGCCGTGTGCGAGCGCGGCGGCGTAGCGGCCGATCGGCGAATCCGACTCGCCCGCACCGGCCTCGATCGCCCAGCGCGCGTCGGCGCCGGCGCCGTCCCAGTCGCCGGCAAGGATCCGCGCCTTGAGCGCACCGATCGGCCGGCCCCAACTTCCCGGCGGGGCGTCCTCCCAGCTCTCCCGGTAGCGCTCGGCGGCGCGCCGGAACCACTCGCCCGACTCCTCGGAGCGCCCGAGCATGAGCAGCGACAGTGCGGCCGCACCGGCGGCGTTCCCGACCCGCGTCAGCTGGCGCTGGCGCTCCGCGGGCTCGTCCGGCAGCCGCCCGAGCCCATCGGCGTAACGCTCGCCCGCCCGTGCGAGGTGGTCGTGCCAATCGCCCACGGCTGAATCCTACGGGCGGGTGACCGGCCGGAAGCCTTCGATCCGGGCCGCTTCGAGGTCCCAGCCGCGCACGCCGCGCGCGTCGAGCCGCACGGTGAGGATCGCCGTCTGCACCGTCTCGTCCCGCACGGACGGAAAGATGAAGTTGCCGAGCGTCCAGGCAACGAGACGGCCAGGCAGAGGCTCCGTCACCGCACCGAGCACGTGCGGATGGGCGCCGAGCACGACTGACGCCCCGGCATTCAGCGCCGCCTCGGCGAGCCTCCGCTGGGTGAAGGTCGGCTCGGGCTGCAGCTCGACACCCCAGTGGAACCAGACGACGACGAGCTCGGCATGGCGCCGAGCGGCGCGCACATCGACGGCGATCTGCGTCTCGTGGGCCGGGACGGTTCCCGGCCTACCCACGGCGGCGAAGAAGCTCTCCGGCGGCACCTGCGAGTAGCCGAGGAAGGCGACGCGGAGGCCGCCACGTTCGAGCACGGCCGGCCGGCGAGCTGCCTCCGGGCCACGACCCGCGCCGACGGTGGAGATCCCGGCTGCGCGCAGGTGCCCGATCGTGTCGAGCAGCGCTTCGCGCCCGAAGTCGACCGTGTGGTTGTTCGCGAGCGTGACGACGTCGATGCCGCCCGTCCGAGCTGCCGCCTGAGCCGCCGTCGGAGGGCCGCGAAACGTGTACTGCTTGTCGGCCACGGCCACCCCACGGGTGGAGATCGCGCCCTCGAGGTTGGCGGTGGCGATGTCGGCGTCGCGCAGAGTCGCGCCGACCCCGGTCCACGGGAAGACCGGGCCGCGCGTCATCGCTCCGGCACCGAACGTGACATCGCCTACGGCCGCCAGCACGACCGGCCGTACGCGCAGCGTCCCGACGAGCAGGCGCCTCCCCCCCGACGCGACCGCGACGACGTGACTTCCCGGCTCGGGAGCCCGCCCCACGAGCTGGAACGCGCCGAGCCGTCCGGCGGTCGCCCTCCCGGCCCGGCGGCCGTCCACGAGCAACGTCACGGGAGCATTCCCGCCTGCGAAGCCGCTCACTCGCACGGCCGCGCCCGGGGCGAGCCACGCGGGGAGTCGCGAGTCCACGCGCAGCGAAATCGAGCGCGTCGCGGGGCCTGGAAGGGGCCCGGCGGCGCGGGGCTCCTCGTCGCGCACCGACAGCAGCGCCGCGGTCGCGAGGATGCCGAGGCAGACCCACGTGAAGACGAGCCGTCCCATGGGGGAACCGTTCGACCTCAGGAGCCGCGATTCCTCGCGTCCGACGGAATGCGTTATGCTCCCGAAAGCGCCGCTCGCCGCTTGAAGACTGTGCGGGCGCGCAATCCCCATTGAGGAAGCCGCACGGAAGAGACGTGCTGCGCACATGCAGGAAGCCATACCGAACCCGACAGCCACGTCGGAGGCGGCGGACGAGTTGAGAGCCGTTGCGCTCCGCGGGCAGGCCTTCACCGGCGAGCCATTCCTCCGCGACGACGAGGAGCCCGCGACCGTGCTGGCGCCGGGCACCGCGCGCCGGAACGGGCTCGACGACGCACTCGCCGAGCTCGCCGCCGGCCGCACAGGCCCCTCGCAACGCTGGAAGGTGCGCTACGGCCTGCTGCTCGGCCTCGAGCGCGTCCTCTCGGCCCGGCCGCCGGCGACGCTCGCCGGGACAGAGTTGCGGCGGCACCAGATCGACGCTCTCGCCGGCATGCTCACCGAGCTGATCGCGGCGAACCAGCGCGCCGCCGACGAGGAGGCCAACGGCAACGGAGACGAAGGTCTCGGCGACGTCGACGAGGACGACGAGGACGACCTGGAGCCGCTCGTCGCGGACGACGAGGAGCCCGAGGCTTTCGTCGGCCCGGACCCCGGTGCCGTGCGCCGGTACCGCTTCCGCCACCCGACTGCCTCGGGCAAGACGATCGCAGCGGCCGGTTTCGTCGAGGCCGCCGCCAAGCTCGGAGTCCTCATCCTCACGCACCGGCGCCTGCTCGTCTCCCAGTTCCAGCGCGACCTGACGACCGAGGGCTACCACGACCGTTTCACGGATGCGATCCTGGAAGGCCAGACACCGCCGGCCGTGAACCCGATCACGATCCAGACGTACGCGTGGTTCGCTCGCCACGTCGGCTCGATCCACCGCGACGCCTATCAGCTCGTCATCTGCGACGAGGCGCACACCGCTCTCGGCGAAAAGACGAGCGCAGCGATCCGGAGCTTCCCGGAGCCCCTCTACATCGGCATGACGGCGACGGAGCAGCTGATCGCGAAGCAGGTGTCCGACGTCTTCCCGGCTTCGGTGGACGACCTGCCCCTCGCCGACGCCGCCCGCCGAGGGCTCATTGCGCCGCTGCGCAGCCTGCGTGTACCGCCGGCGGCGGCGATCAACTCGGTGCCGATCGTGGGCGGCGACTTCGACGAGCGCGAGCTGGCTCGCGTGCTCGACCACGAGGCTCTGAACCAGGCTGCGGCAAGCCTCTATCGCGAGCGTTTCGGCAGCACGCCCGGGATCGTCTACGCGGCCGGCGTCGACCATGCCTACAACCTCGCGCAGGAGTTCCGCGCCGCCGGCCTCGCGGCGGAGGCCGTCTCGGGCAAGACGCCGCCCGTGAAGCTCGCCGAGACGCTCGCCGCCTACGAGCGAGGCGAGATCAACGTCCTCATCAATGCGATGCTGCTCGCCGAAGGGTGGAACTCGCCCCGGGCGACCGTGTGCATGCACCTCGCGCCCACCGCGTCGAGACGCGTCTACCAGCAGCGCATCGGCCGGATCATGCGCACGCACCCGCGCAAGGAGGCGGGGATCGTCGTGGACTTCGCCCCGAAGGCGGCAACGCACTCGGACCGCGTGATCTCCCTGCACTCGCTGCTCGACGCCGACTTCTACCGCGAGGGCGCCCGGGTCACGCCGGCTCCGCGCCGCCGCGTCCAGCGCCGCGCCCGCCGCCATCTCTCCCCAGCCACCTGGCTCGTCCCCGTCACCGCCGACGTCCGCCGCCGCCTCGCCGTCATCCAGCGCGAGTGGCAGCGGATCGACCCCAAGTACCTCGACGGCGACGAGCAGGCCTACTGGGCGACGATCGCAGGACGGCAGATCCGCTTCGACCAACGCGCCGAGTTCGCGAAGAAGTTCGCCGAGGGACGCGCCGGCCGCGGCGCGCTCGAGACGTTCCTCGCCGTCTGCGCAGCCGAGAACCCGAACCGCCGCCTGCGCATGACGGCGCTCGCCGACCGGGTCTCCATGATCGTCGAGCGCGCCGACTTCGACGACCTCGTCACGCTCGTGACTCAAGCCCCACCCTGGGAGAAGGATCGCGCCGCCGGTGCCCGGATCCTGCTGCGCGCGATCGGCGAGCACAAGGCGAACGCGCCCGACCAGATCCTCGGGCGCTGGACGTGGAAGCTGGCCAAGGCGACGCGCAAGCTTCAGGACCGGCGCGCGAGCGCGGAGTTCCCCGAGGCCAAACGCCTGCTGGGCGCCGTCGCAAACTCGCGCGGGCACCGTCACGAGGAGAACATCGGCCGGCTCGTGCAGGTGGCGAAGGCGCTCCCGCTCGACGCCGGCGTCGCCCTGCTCGCCTCGGCGGAGGGCTACACACCACGTGCGAACTCCCAACTCGACCAGGCGCGGGAGGATCTCGGCGCGATCGACGAGGTCGGGAACGCGCTCGCCGACAACCTGCCTGCACCGAGCACGTCGGTGCGCAAGTCGCGGCGCCGGAAGAAGAAGCGGCGGGGAAACGGCAGCACTTCGCCGAACGGCACCGACGCACAGCCGCAGGCCGGCGGCAAGCTCCTCGATCCTGCCGCCGCAACGGACGGCTCCGCTCCTTCGTCGCCCGCCCGGCCAAAGCGGCGCCGGCGCCGGCCGGCCGGGGCGAGCCAGAGGAGCGCCGGCTCCGCCGAAGCGCCCGCAGCGCCCGAGTAGGCTCGGGCCTAGCCGCCGGGTGGCGGCTCGGCACTCCGGTCGTCGCCGTTCTCCTCGCGCTCGCGCAAGAAGCGCGTCAGCTCGGCGGCGAGCGACTCGCCCGAGGGCAGGTCATCCGTCTCGGGCAGTTCTTCGACCAGGTCGACGCGGCGCTCCAGCTCCTCCACATAGGCCGATGTCTCGGCGTCGGAGGCAACCGCCTCGCTCACCTGGTCGGCGTACGCCTCCTCTGCGGCGATCAGCTCGTCGGTGTCGATCGTGCCGCCAAGCAACTGGCTGAGCCTGTCCACGAGCGCGCGCGCCGCACGCGGGCTCGGGGCGAGCGAGACGTAGTGGGGCACCGCCGACCACAGGCTCACCGACGGGAGCCCCTCGCGACGGCAGGCGTCGTGGAGGACGCCCACGATGCCGGTCGGTCCTTCGTAGCGCGAGCTCTCGAGGCCGAGCTGCTCGACGAGCTTCGGATCGCTGGCGGCCCCGGTCACGGGCGCGGGCCGGGTGTGCGGGACGTCGGCGAGCAACGAGCCGAGCGTGACCACGAGCTCGACTCCGAGCTCCTTCGCGAGCCCGACGACCAGGCCCGTGAATGCCCTCCAGCGCACGTTGGGCTCGACGCCGAGCAGCAGCACGGCATCGCGGCCGAGCTCCGGGATGGACGCGTGGAAGAAGGCGTTCTCGGGCCATTCGATGCGCCGCGTCATCCCCTCGTCCAGTGACGCGTGCGGCCGCGTCGCCTGGAAGTCCACGAAGCCGTCGGGGTCGATCTCGCCGAAGCGCTTCGCCTCCCAGAGCCGCGCCAGATAACCCCCGGCGAGCGTCGCGCCCTGGCCGCCGTCGTTCCAGCCCCGGAACGCCGCGATCAGGACGGGATGCTCGAGTGCCGGGCGCTCCGAGAGGCGCAGCTCCTCGCTCTCCATGGCCGGACTCTACTCCCCGGCCAAGCGGGTCGGGGGGCGCCAGACCACGAACGCGAGAGCGACCGTCCCGGCCCAGACGGCGGCGGCGAGCGCGACGTGCACGAGCACGAGCCACCACGGCAGATGGGTGCGGTACTGCACCTCGCCCACGACCATCTGGGCGGTGAGCAGAAGAAGCAGCCCGCCCGCGGCTCGCAGCAGCAGTGGTGAGCGCCGCCGCAGCCGCCACGCCGGCCAGAGAAGCGCCAGGAACGAGATCCCGAAGACGGCTGCTGCTCGCACGTGGACGTAGACGGCGTCCAGGAGAACGCCGAGCCGCTCGATCTGCTCGCCACCCGGATGCGGCCCGGATGCAGTCACGAAGGCGCCCGTCACGACCAGAGCCAGGCAGGCGGCCACGAGCGCAACGGCCGTCCAGCGCCACACCGGGGCCACGACCGGACCGACGGCGCGACCCGCGGCGTGTCCCCACGCCTCGAGCGCGACGACGACCGCCCCCGCGATCACGACGAGCGCGAGCAGGAAGTGAGCCATCACGAGCAACGGGTGAAGCTCGAAGATCACCGTCAGCCCGCCCAAGGGGATCTGCGCCACGGTGCCGAGAAAGACTGCCAGGGCGACCGTGCGCGTCCAGCGCGGCAGGCCGACCACCCGCCGCGAGGCGAGCCAGGCGACGAGCGCGCAGCCGATTGCGACGAGCGCGACCATCCGGTTCGAGAACTCGATCAGCGCATGCCCGTCCTTTTCCGGGAACGGCGTATCGCCGCAGCGCGGCCAGTTGTCGCAGCCGAGGCCTGACGCAGTCAGACGCACGACCGCGCCGGTCGCGACCACGAAGTACAGAGCCGCCAGAGACAGCAGGGCGAGCCGAAGAAAGCGCGCCGCGCCCACCTCCCGAGCGCGCGCCCGCGCGAGCAGCGAGACCACGGCGCGAGTGTACGCGCGGTCAGTCCACGAGCACGCCGGTTCCGGCCTCGACCTCGCCGATCCGGCGCAGGAAGAGACCGCCCGCCGCGAAGGCCGCCTCGAGCACCGCGCCCTTCTCCGCCGGCAGCGAGACGAGCAGGCCGCCGGCGGTCTGGGCGTCGTAGCCGAGCGCGGCGAGCTCGTCGGGGAGGCCGGGCGCGGTGACGTGCGGGCCGGCGAACTCCCTGTTGCGCTGGTCGCCCCCGGTGCGCACGCCCGCGGCCGCGAGCTCGAGCGCTCCGTCGAGCGCCGGAAACGCGGCAGAGTCGAGTCGCAGCGCGACCCCGCTGCGGTCGGCCATCTCGTGGGCGTGCCCGAAGAGGCCGAAGCCCGTGACGTCGGTGACGGCGTTCGGGGAGAACGGCCGCAGCGCATCGGCGGCGTCGCGGTTCAGCTCCTTCATCAGCCGGATCGCCGCCTCGGTCCAGTCCGCCCGACCGCGACCGTCACGCACCGCATGGAGCACGAGACCGGTGCCGAGGGGCTTCGTGAGGTACAGCGCGTCTCCGGGGCACGCGCCGGCTTTCGGCCAGATGGCGTCGGGGTGGACCAGGCCGACGACCGCCAGGCCGTACTTCGGCTCGACGTCGCGGATCGTATGGCCACCCGCGAGC
This sequence comes from uncultured Gaiellales bacterium, assembly GCA_964351025.1. Classification (GTDB taxonomy): domain Bacteria; phylum Actinomycetota; class Thermoleophilia; order Gaiellales; family Gaiellaceae; genus CAYGLV01. The sequence continues at coordinate 44,509 of CAYGLV010000011.1, forward strand.
AGGGCGCCGGCCGCGAGCACGCGCTCGGCAGCTCCGGCGAAGACGGCCCCGAGCACTTCGGGCGGCAGGTCCTCCGGGAAGGCTGCGATCGACAGCGCGAGCAGCGGTGCGCCGCCCATCGCGAACACGTCGTTGAGCGCGTTCACCGCCGCGATCGCGCCAAAATCCGTGGGGTCGTCCACGACCGGCGGGAAGAAGTCGAGCGTGAAGACGAGCGCCCGCTCGTCGTCGAGCCGGTAGACGGCCGCGTCGTCCGCGGGGTCGAGCCCGATCAGCAGGTTCTCGGCCTCGACGGGGACGAGCCCCCGCAGCAGCGTCTCGAGCCGCGCGGCCGAGTACTTCGCCGCGCAGCCGCCGCTCTGCGCGAGCGCCGTGAGCTTCACCGCCTCCACGACCGAACTGTACGCGCAGCGACCTCGAGAGCTCATCCGTTGCCCACTGCCGACGAAGCCGCCCCCGGTTTCCTGGCGCGTCGCTCGCGTCGCGTAGGGAGGGGGAACAGTGCGAGTAGCACGGGCCCCCGACTGGAGCGGCGCGAGCGGCGCGAGGCGGGCGGAGCCGGGCTCTGCCCGGTGGGAGCCCGCCGGCCAGGGAGCCGGGGACAGTAATACGGCGGCCGCTGGGGAGCGGCCGCCGCCTCAGGGGAGAGGAGAAGATGCAAGACAGGCCACCTTCCCGCCGCCCGATTCGACATGCGCGAACCCGCCCCTTCTTGATACACACCGCATGTGAAGTCCGCACTCGTCACCGGCGGCTCCTCCGGAATCGGCCTCGCGATCGCTCGCATGCTTCGCGACGACGGCTATGCGCTGACGGTTGCATCGCGCACGCCGGAGCGCGTGGGCGCGGCGGCCGACGAGCTCGGCGCGCTCGCCGTCGCCGCGGACGTCTCGCGCGAGGAGGACTGCGAGCGGCTCGTCGCCGCGCACGCCGAGCGCCACGGGGGCCTCGACGTGCTCGTCAATGCGGCGGGGATCGGCATCGCCGGCAACGTGGGTGACCTCACGACGAAGCGGTACGACCTGCAGATGGACATCAACGTCCGCGGCGCCTTCATCGTCACGCGCGAGGCGCTGCCACACCTGCGGGCCACGCGCGGCTTCGTCATCAACATCGCCTCGATTGCCGGCACGATGCCGACGCCTGGCCTCTCCGTGTACGGAGCCTCGAAGGCGGCGCTGATCGCCCTCACAAAGTCGCTCAACCACGAGGAGGCCGCCAGCGGCGTCCGCGCGACGGCGATCTGCCCCGGCTTCGTCGACACCCGCATGGCCGAGTGGACCGGGCTTCCCGGCGAGGCGATGATCCAGCCGGAAGACTGCGCAGAGCTCGTGCGCACGGTGCTGCACCTCAGCCCGCACGCGCGTGTGCCCGAGATCGTGATCGAGCGCGTCGGCGACGAGCCGGGCTTCAAGGCCTAGCCGAGCGTCGCCCGCACCGCCGCCTCCAGCTCGCGCACCGACACCGCGCCCTCGAAGCGCGCCTTGATCAGGCCGTCGCCCCCGACGAGGAAGACCCACGGCTCCGTCGGCAGCATCCACTCGCGCACCCAGCGATTGAAGCCCTTGGCGGGGTCGTTGCCCTCGTAGATCTCGACGTGCAGGAAGCGCACCGGCGAGGTACCGAGCCGCTTGCGCACCTCGTCCACGACGTCCACAACCGGTCCGCAGGTACGGCTTGCGCAGAGCTTGGGCGTCGCGAACGCCACCACGAAGGGGGCGTGCGCGGCGAGCGAGTCGGCCACGGAGAAGCGGTAGAGCGCTCGCTGCGGCGTCGCGTCCGTCGTCAGGAGCGTCAGGTCTCCACCCGTGCTCGCCAGAGTCGGGGTCCGGGAGGCGTACGCGGGGTCGCCGGCCGCCGGCGCGGCAGCCCGCGCCTCCACGTCGAGATTCCCGATCGCCTGGACCTTTGCACCACCCACGGGCTCGGCCAGCAGCCAGTAGCGGCCGGCGGCCGGCAGCTCGAGCTCGACGACGTAGATGCGCGCGACGTCGGCTTCGTACCCTCCGGGCACTCCGATGTCCTCGAGCCGGGCCGTCGCCTCAGCGAACGGCTTCTGCCTCAGGCCGCGCGAGACCCAGACGCGCGCGGTCGGACGCTCGACGGGCTGAGCGCGGCCGTCGATCACGAGGAAGGAGTAGCGGTTCCTCCCGGGCGCGAAATCCGACGCGCCGGCCGTGACCGCGACGTCTTCACCGGGCGCGCGCCAGAGCGCCTCGAGGCTTCCGGCGGGAGCCTCCGGCTGCGTGCTCGTCGCCAGCCCGCCCCCGCCGCCGCAGCCCGCCGCCAGGAGGCCTCCGGCGGCGAAAACGGCAAGAAGCGAGGCGCGCACTAGCGCCGGAGTCTAGTCCGAGCGCGCTCGCCCGCGGGTGGGGGAGCGGAGGCTAGTGCCCGTCGGTCCAGGAGCGGCCGCTTGCGCGCCCGAGGAACTCGGCGAGCAGCAGTGCCTGGACGAGAACGACGATCAGGCGTGCTTTGTTCATCAACGTGCCTCCTCTCCCCACACGTGGTTCAGAACCGGACATCCTGCAACGCTTCGGCCGCGTGCCTGTAGAGCCGTGCAGCCTCGGAGTCGTCGCCGCGCCTCGCGGCGAGGTCGCCGAGCGCCACCCAGGCACCTGCGCGGTGGCTGACGGAGTCGAGCTGCGCGCACGTCCGCTCGGCGGTGCGGAACCACTCCTCGGCCTCGTCGAGCCGGTCGCGTTCGAGCAGTGAACGCCCGAGCACGAGCTGGGTCGGGCCGATCTCGTGCAGGTAGTCCTCGCGGTCTTCGAGCAGCTTCAGCGAATGCCGCGCATGCTCGTCGGCCTCGTCGTGGTGTCCGAGGTGCAGGTGTACCGCTGCGAGCGAGCCGGCGGCTTGAGCCGCATCCTCGACCGAATCCACCTCGAGAGCGACGGCGTAGGACGCCTTCAGGTACTCGATCGCCTCCTCGGGATGGCCGAGGAGGTGATTCAGGCCACCGAGGTTCGTGAGCAGCTTGCCGACGTTGCGCTCGTCGGCGAGCTCCTGATAGAGCCCCCGGGCCTGCTCTGCGTAGTTCCGGGAGAGCACCCAGTGACCCATCCGCTCGGCCACCAGGGAGGCCTGGTAGTACGTGTTCGCCATCGTCCGGCGGTCGTCGAGCGAGCGGGCGAGCTCGAGCGCGCGCTCGACGTCCTCGCGCGCGGCCTCGAAGTCCCGCTGACGCCGGTAGCAGCGCGAGCGCCAGCCGAGAATGTCGGCCCGCAAGAGATCGCACGGGAACTCCGACCTCTCCGCAAGCGCAAGCGCCTCGTCGAGGAGACCGACCGCGATCGCGATGCTGGCGAGCTTGTAGCGGCAGACGCCGAGCCGGAACAGCACGTCCGCCCGGTCCACGTCGGAGAACTGCGGCCCCTCGACGAGCGAGCGGGCGTGGGTGAGCAGCTTGATTCCGGTGTGAGGGTCGCCGTCCTGCTGGCGTGCCCAGGCCTCGCCGATGTGCGCGCGCACGTCGAGCTCGATTGACCCGGTCGGAGCGACGGCGCCTCGGGCCTCCTCGAACAGCGCCACGGCCTCGCCGTGACGGTGCGCCTCAATCAGCGCTTCGGCCCGGGCGAGCATCGCCTCGACGCGGCCGCGCTCGTCCGTGGAGATGTCGCTCGCGAGGAAGGCGGGATCCACACCCAGCCGCTCGGCGAGCCACGCCACCGTGCTCGGCGTCGGGCGCGTCTTGCCGCGCTCGATCTGGCTCACGTACTCCTTCGAGAACCGCTCGCCGGCGAGCTCCGTCTGCGTCAGCCCGGCCGCGACGCGCAGCGAGCGCAGGCGCTCGCCGAGGCGGGAGGCCGGTGCAGGTGAAGAGCTGTGTGTCTGGGTCTGGTTCACGGCGGCGGTTGACACAGTAAGGGCTAGAGGTTCCGGTTTTGCAAGCGGGCCACCGGATTTCCCTCGGAAGGGGTACGGCGTCCCGGTCTCTCGATCGGTCAAGTCGCGACTATACAAGATCACTTGACCGAGCTACTTGACTCGATACGAAAACGCCACTACAGTCTTGACCAGCTTGCACCGCCGGACGCCAGGGCTCAGTGCAAGTCATGGCGCGCCACTTCAAGCGACCGCCGCAGCCGGAGGAAGTGACTTGCCGCAGAGTCACGCCCTATCCGGAGTGTCGCTGAAGGGGTTGCTTGCCTTCTCAGGAGATGTCCCCGGGGCCGCAGCCGGGGACTCTCCACGGACCAGCTCAGTCCCGGCCGGCGAGCCAGCGTAGGCGAGACGCGGCGATGCCGGCGAGCTCGTCCTCGCCGAGCAGCCCGCCCAGCCGGTCGGCAACGGTCAGCAGCAAGCCGCCGGCGAGGAAGATCCACGCCTCAGCGCCCGGATCGCGCTCGCGGGCGACACCGCCTGCCGCCTGCGCCCTGCCGATCACGTCGCGCACGAACGCGTGCACGGCGCTCATGTGCGCCCGGAGGTGGTCGCGGATGACCTCGTCGTCCCCGGCTTCTGCGAGGCCCTGAATCCACAGCGTGGACGGGAGCACGACATCGTCCTTGATCGAGAGCACGGCGTTGCGCATCGCCCAGATCCACAGAGACGGGTCGTCTGCGGCGGCGACGGCGCACTCCCAGCTCTCGCGCAGGCCACGCCAGGCCTCGTCGAAGCAGGCGAGGTAGAGCGCGCGCTTCGAGGGGAAATGGCGGTAGAGGACGGGCTCACTGACGCCGGCGGCGCGCGCGATCTCCGCCGTCGTCACGCCGCGATAGCTGCCGGCGGCGAAGATCGGCAGCGCGGCCTCGAGCAGCGACTGCCGCCGTTCCGCGGCCGGCAGCCTGACTGCGGGGCTCATCACACGACCGCCTGCTCCTGTGCCTGCTCACGCGCGGGGTGGTGCGTGCGCACGAGCAGCGCGGCGACCACGGCGGCCGCGAACGCGAAGCCCGCGCCCACGTAGAGCGAGCGCGTGAAACCGGCCATGAACGCCTCCTCGCGCGAGGCTCCCGCAGCGAGGGCCGTAACCGAGCGGTCGGTGAGGATCGCTCCCATGATCGCGATCCCCAGAGCGCCCCCGACCTGGCGGAAGGTGTTGAGGATGCCCGAGCCGACGCCGGCCTTGTCCACCGGCACGGCGCCCAGCGCGGCGGCGGTCATCGGGGACATCGCCATCGCCATCCCCACGCCGCCCGTCAGGAGCCCGGGGAGCACGTTCCAAAAGGACGATCCCGCCTCGAGCTGGGCGTAGGAGAGAAGGGAGACGCCCGTGAGCGTCATCCCCACCGTCATCAGCCAGCGCGAGCCGAAGCGATCGGACGCCTTCCCGGCGATGGGCGCCACGAGGATGATCAGCAGCGTCATCGGCAGGAACGTCGCCCCCGCCTCGACCGCCGAGTAGCCGAGGATGTTCTGCATATACAGCGAGACGAAGAAGAAGACGCCGAACATCGCGAGTGAGACGAGCAGCGCGACGATGTTCGCGCCGGCAAACGTGCCCTGGCGGAAGAGCGAGAGGTCCATCATCGGAAGCCGCTGGTGCAGTTCGAGCAGGACGAAGGCGACGAGGGCGATTCCAGCGGCCGCGAAGAGGGAGAGGATCGTCGGCGAGCTCCAGCCGTAGTGGCTGCCCTCGATCAGCGCGAAGACGAGCGCGAACAGGCCGCCGGCCGAGACGAGCAGTCCGGGGACGTCGAGCCGCTGCTCGTGCGTCGAGTCGCGCGACTCGGGGACGATCAGAAGGGTGGCGACGACTCCGAGTGCGCCGACGGGGACGTTGACGAAGAAGATCCAGTTCCAGGAGATGTGCTCGGTGATGAGGCCGCCGACGAGTGGGCCGATCGCCAGTGCCATCGCCGAGACGCCCGCCCAGATCCCGATCGCCGCACCGCGCTCGCGCGGCGGGAACGTCGCCGAGATGATCGAGAGGGTCGCCGGCATCATGAACGCAGCCCCGAAGCCCTGAACCACACGCGCGCCGATCAGCAGGCCGGCGTCGCCCGCGAGGCCGCACGCGAGCGAGGAGACGGTGAAGACCGCGAGGCCGATCAGGAAGACGCGCCGCCGCCCGTACATGTCGGCGATCTTCCCGCCGCTCAGCATCAGCACCGCGAAGCTGAGCGCATAGCCCGTGACGACCCACTCGAGCTCCGAGACGCCGATGCCCAGGTCGCGCTGGATCGACGGCAGCGCGACGTTCACGATCGTGTTGTCGAGCATGATCATGAACAGCGCGAAGGAGAGCGCCGCCAGCGTCCACCATTTCCTGTTCGCCTCTGCGAAGATCCGTGCCTTCATCTCACACCCTTTCGTCCTAAGTTAGTGAGCACTACGGTAGCGATTTGCCCTACTCCTGGACCCCCACACCGGAGCAGCTCGAGCGCGCGAACGTGACGCGTCTCGCACGCGCGCTCGGCTGCGCCGGCGACTTCCATGCCCTCCACCGGCTCTCCGTCGAGCAGCCCGAGGTCTTCTGGCCCGCCGTCGTCGAGGATCTCGGGATCGAGTTCTCGCAGCCGTGGGAGACGGTGCTCGACGAGTCGCGCGGGATCGAGTGGGCGACGTGGTTTTCCGGCGGAAGGCTCAACCTCGCGTGGAACTGCCTCCACAAGTGGGCCCGCGGCGACCTCGCGGACGTCGAGGCGGCGGTCTTCCGGGCCGAGGACGGCACGCGCGCGGCACTTACCTGGCGCGAGCTGTCCCACGAGACGGCGCGGCTCGCGGAGGCTCTTGCCTCGCTCGGGATCGGCGAGGGCGACGCCGTCGGGATCTTCCTGCCGATGTCGCCGCAGGTCGCGATCGCCTCGCACGCCTGCGCGCACCTCGGTGCCGTCCAGGTGCCGATCTTCTCGGGCTTCGCAGCGCCCGCCATCTCGGCACGCCTCGCCGACGCGGGCGCGAAGGCCCTGATCACGGCGGACGGCTCTCTCCGTCGCGGCAAGGTCGTACCGATGAAGGAGATCGCCGACGAGGCCCTGCGCGAGGCGCCGAGCGTCGAGCACGTCGTCGTCTGGAGCCGGCTCGGGCTCGACTGGCCGGGTGTGCCGGGCCGCGACCACTCGTGGGTGGCGCTCGTCGAGGGCTGCACCGGCGAGCTGCCCCCCGTCGACGTGGCGAGCGAAGCGCCGTACCTGCTCGCGTACACCTCCGGTACGACGGGCAAGCCGAAGGGCGCCCTGCACGTGCAGGGCGGCTTCCTCGTCTCGATCGCGCGCGAGACCGCCTACCAGGCCGACATCGATGCCGGCGACCGCGTGCTCTTCGCCACGGACATGGGCTGGATCATGGGGCCCTGGACAGTCGTGGGCGCGGGCGCGCTCGGCGCAACCGTGATCTACATGGAGGGCGCTCCGGACTGGCCCGCGGACCGCGTCTGGCGGCTCGTCGAGGAGGAGCAGGTGACGATGCTCGGGATCTCACCGACGCTCGTCCGCTCGCTGATCCCCAAGGGCGACCCCCAGACCGACCTTTCCTCGCTGCGCGTCGTGACGACGACGGGAGAGCCGTGGAACGCAGGCCCCTACGACTGGCTGAACGAGCACGTCTGCGGCGGCGGGCGGATCCCGATCGCGAACATCTCCGGCGGAACCGAGGTCGGCGCCTGCTTCCTGTCGGTGAGCATGCTGGCGCCGACGAAGCCGTGCTCACTCGGCTTCCCCGCGCTCGGGCAGGCGATGGACGTCTTCGGCCCGGACGGTCAGCCGGTGCGGGGCGAGGTCGGCGAGCTCGTCTGCACGCGGCCGTGGCCCGGGATGACACGTGGCATCTGGGGCGATCCGGCGCGGTACCTCGAGACGTACTGGAGCCGGTTTCCCGGCGTCTGGGTGCACGGCGACTGGGCCTCGGTGGACGCCGACGGCTACTGGTACCTGCACGGCCGCTCCGACGACACGCTCAACGTCGCCGGCAAGCGGATCGGGCCGGCCGAGCTCGAGTCGGCGGCCCTCAACTGCCCCGCCGTGGCCGAGGCGGCTGCGATCGGCATCCCACATGAGGTGAAGGGCGAGGCCGTCTGGATGTTCTGCACGCTCAAGCCGGGTGCAACGGCGACGTCGGGGGAGGTCTCGGACGCCGTCACCGCCGAGCTGGGCAAGGCTTTCCGGCCGGAGCGCGTCCTCTTCGTCTCGGCGCTCCCGAAGACCCGCTCGGCGAAGATCGTGCGGCGCGCGGTGCGCGCGCGGGCGCTCGGCACCGACCCGGGCGATCTCTCGACGCTCGAAAATCCCGAGTCGCTCGACGAGATCTCGCGCGTCGTCT
>CAYGLV010000012.1:0-1693 GCA_964351025.1 uncultured Gaiellales bacterium
CGTCGTCGAAGTCGTGGTGGTGGGAGACCGACTCGCGGACGTTGCCGTACTCCTCCGAGGTGCCGGCGGTGTCGAACTTCTCGAGGTCGAGCCCGTGGTCAACGATCGACTGGAGCAGGTTGAGCGTGCCGATCGTGTTCGCCATCATGGTCTCGTACGGTCGGTGCCACGACTCGCCGACGTGCGCCTGGGCGCCGAGATGGAAGACGTACGGCTTGTCGGGCGCCTTCCCCAGCTCCCGGATGAGGTAGTCCACCGACGTCTTGTCGGTGAGGTCGGCGAAGTGAACCTTCAGCCGGTCGCGCAGGCCCCCGATGTTGTTGAGCGCGCCGCTCGAAGTGGCGCGGACGAGCGCGTGGACGTGTGCGCCCACTTCGACGAGAGCCTCGGTCAGGTGCGAGCCCATGAAGCCGTCGGCGCCGGTGACGAGGACGGTGCGACCGTCGTACGCCGAGCCGAAGTCGCGGCTCAGCGCCTCGAGATCAGCGTCGGTCCAGGTTGTGTCGTTCGTCATCGTCCCTAAGCTTGACGGCGGGTTGAGCAAGGGTAGCGTTTCATACGGCGGAAGCACCGTCTCGAGCGGCGTCATCACGGCGCTCTCGACGGTCGTCGTCAGCGCGGCTGCGGCGGCTGCGTCGATCCTGATCGCGCACCGGTTCGGGCGCACGCACGAGACCGACGGCTTCTTCGTGGCCTACGGCGTCTACCTGGTGTTGACACTCGCGGCGCAAGCGTCCCGCGTCGTCGTGCTGCCACCTCTGACGCGGGCCCGCGAGGAGGACCGCCTGCGCGGCGAGCTCGGCGGGTTCGGTGCGGCGCTCGCGGTCGTCTCGGCACCGGCGGTGGCCGTCGCGGTGGTCATCGGCCTCGTCGTCTCCGGGAGCGCGACAACCGATGCCTTCGCCGCGGCGCTGCCGTGGTTCGTCGCCGCGGGCGTGCTCCAGCTCTACGCCGGGCTCGCCGCGAGTGCGCTCGCCGCCCACGACAGCTACGGAGTCGCCGCACTCGGCTACGCCGCCGGCGCGGTCGCGGGCGTCGGCCTCTTCGCGGCGCTGCTCGACCATGGGCTGCAGGCGCTCGCTTGGGGCCAGCTGTTCAACAGCGCGATCGCACTCGGCATTCCGCTCGCCGCGCTTGCGGTGCGGCGCGTCGGCCGCGGTGGCGGCGCGGTCCAGCTGCGACGCCGGCTGTGGGCGCTCGCACGCGGCGCGGCCGTCCCGGTTGCACTGCAGCTTCTGTACGTGATCGCAAACGCGTTTGCCCTGGGGCTCGGCCGAGGCAAGGCGACAACGTTCAGCTACGCGTACTTCTTCGCGAGCTTCCTCGTCGCCGTGACCGCCTCTGCTCTCGCGCTTGTGTCCTCCGCGCCGCTGACGAGGCGCGGGCTGTCGCCGGAGAGGGCGGCCAGGCACGTCGTCAACACGTCGTGGATCAGCTTGGCGGTGATCCTCGGCCCGATGGGCGTCTTCGCAGTCGTCGGCGATCGGATCGTCTCCGCCGTCCTCGGCGACGCGTACGCCGGGGACGCCGGGCACGAGCTCGGCCGGCTCATCGTCTTCTTCGGCCCGTGGATGGTCATCACGGTCGCCCTGACCGTGACCTTCCCGCTGATCTTCGTGGCCGAGCGGCCGACCGTGCTGGTCCCGCTCGCCGTCGCTCTGCCGCTCGTCCAGGTTCCGCTCGCGTGGGGGCT
>CAYGLV010000012.1:1793-7046 GCA_964351025.1 uncultured Gaiellales bacterium
GCGTGGGCGTACATTCGGGCCTTGAACTAGAGTGCCCGCCGTGCTCCGGGACGCCGTCAAGCGGCTCGCCGCCCGCATATCGCGCACTCCGGTCGGGAGGGACCTCGTCCACGCTGCTGTCCTCCAGGACCCGAGTGCGACGCGCTTCGCCCGGGTCGGGCGCTGGCCGGCCGAGGTGCGCGGCTTCGAAGATCTGATGTTCCTCTTCTCGAGCAACCAGCTGAACCACGGCATCGCGTCGCTCCAGCTCGACGAGGCGGCGCTGCTCTACCGGCTCGCTCGCGGTGCCGGCCCTGCCACGCTCGCCGAGATCGGGCGCTTCAAGGGCGGCAGCACGATGATCATGGCGTCCGCCATGCACTCCGAGGCGGAGCTCTGGTCGTACGACCTCCACGTCGCGCTCCGTGCGGACATGCCCGGCGAGCAGCTCGACCGCGAGCTGCTGGACGCGCTTCGCCGCTACGGCCTCGACTCCCGCGTGCATCTGATCGTCGGCGACTCGCGGACAGTCGAGCCGCCGCCGCAGCCGTGCGCGGTCGTCTTCATCGACGGCGATCACACATACGAGGGCGCTAGCGCCGACTACGTCCGCTGGCGCGAGCTCGTCTCTCCGGGTGGTCATCTGCTCTTCCACGACGCAGTCGACACGGGCGGGTACGGCAACCACTATCCCGGGATCTCGCGTCTCGTCGCCGAGATCGAGCGGGACGACGCGGCGTTCGAACGCCGGCCGAACGCAGGCTCGATCGCCCACTTCGTCCGGCGCGGTTGACGGGGATGGCCACGCTGATCGCGGTCGTCCTCAACTGGAACGGGGGCGAGGACACGCTGCGTGCGCTCGAGTCGCTCGCCGGCCTCGAGACGATCTGTGTCGACAACGGCTCCACCGACGGCTCCGACCGCGAAGTGGAGCGCCGTTTCCCCTCGGTCGAGCTCATCCGGACGGGTGCGAATCTCGGCTTCGCGGGCGGCAACAATGTCGGGATCCGGCGCGCGCTCGAGCGAGGTGCCGACTGGGTCCTGCTGCTGAACAACGACGCCGTCGCCGACAAGGGGATTGCGGGCGCGCTCCTGCGGGCCGCCGAGGCCCGGCCCGACGCGGGCCTGCTCGCCTGCAAGGTCTACTTCTCGGACCCGCCCGACGTGATCCAGTCCGCAGGCGCGTCGTTCAACGCCCTGCTCGGATACAGCGGCAGGCCCACTGGCCACGGCCGGCGCGACGACGGGCGCTTCGACGACCTGCGTGACGTCGAGCGGGCAGACGGGGCGGCGATGGCTGTTTCCCGTGCGGCCGCGCAGCGCGTTGGGCTGCTCGACGAGGACCTGTTCGCGTACGTCGAGGATGTCGACTGGTCACTGCGGATGCGCACCGCCGGGCTTGCAGTCGTCTTCGTCCCGGAGGCAAGAGTCTGGCACCGGGGCTCGGCGTCGACAGGCGGCGCGGCGTCGCTCGCCAACCTCTACTACAGCACGCGCAACACGATCGTCGTCTGCGAGCGCCACCGGCCGCTGCCGCGCGGGCTCGCGGCGCTCCGGCGGGGAGCGATCGTCTCGGCGCACACCGTCCAGTGCGTGCGTCACCCGCGTCGGGGCCGAGCCGTGTGGGCGGTCGTGCGAGGGTGGCGCGACGCCAGGCGGGGCAGATCCGGCCGTCTCTAGCGCCGTATCTCGCCGGGTGGACGCGAACTCCCCAGGGACGCCTTGCGCTGACGCTTGGTAGGTTCCGGGTCGATGCGCATTCTCGTCACGGGCGGCGCCGGCTTCATCGGCTCGCACCTCGTGGACATCCTGCTCGCCCGCGGCGACGAGGTGCGTATCCTCGACTCGCTCGATCCGCAGGTGCACGACGGCGTCCCGGCGTACCTGAGCCCGGAGGCCGAGCTCGTCGTCGGCGACGTGCGCGACCACGAGGCCGTGCGTCGCTGTCTCGAGAGCTGCGACCGCTTTGTCCATCTCGCCGCCGCCGTCGGCGTCGGTCAATCCATGTACGAGATCGAGCGCTACACGTCGGTCAACGCGATCGGCTGCGCGGTCGTGCTCGAGGAGGCGACCGCCGCGCGCGACGGGCTGGAGAAGATCGTTGTCGCCTCATCCATGTCCATCTACGGCGAAGGTGCCTACCGCTGCCCGGCCGAGGACGTGGAGGTGCTCGTCGAGTCGCGGCCCGAGGCGCAGCTCCTGCGGCGCGAGTGGGAGCCGCGCTGCCCCGCGTGCAGCGCCGTGCTCGAGCCCCTGCCGACGAGCGAGCGCAAGCCGTTGCAGCCGACCTCGATCTACGCGGTCGGGAAGCGCGACCACGAGGAGATGACGCTTGCCTGGAGCCGGGCCTATGGCGTACCGGCGACCGCGCTGCGCTTCTTCAATGTCTACGGGCCGCGGCAGGCGCTCTCGAACCCCTACACGGGAGTCGCTGCCATCTTCGCCTCGCGCCTGCTCAACGATCGGCCGCCGGTGATCTTCGAGGACGGGCTCCAGGCACGCGACTTCGTTCACGTCGGCGACATCGCCCGGGGCATCCTGCTCGCGCTCGAGCCCGGCGCGGGTGACGGCGCCGCGATCAACCTCGGCACCGGGCGCTCGACGAGCGTTCTCGACGTCGCGTCGGCGCTCTCGGCGGGGCTTGGCAAGGAGCTCGAGCCGGAGATCCGCAACGAGTTCCGGGCCGGTGACATCCGGCACTGCTTCGCGGACGTCTCCCGGGCCCGCGATTTGCTCGGGTTCGAGCCCGGCGTCGAGTTCTTGGAGGGGACAGCGGAGCTCGCCGGTTGGCTCGCGGGGCAGGACGCGAACGACCGCGTCGCGGACGCGACCGACCAGCTCGCGCGTCGCGGGCTGACCCGCTAGAGGAGCGTGCGGTAGGCGGCCTCGTGCGCTGCCGCCGTTGCCTCCCACGTGAACCGGGCGGCGCGCTCGAGTCCGGCCGCGACGAACGGTGCCGGATTGTCGAGGACTCCGAGCGTGACTGCGGCGATCTCCTCGGTGTCGAGCGGGTCGAAGAACGCAGCTGCGTCTCCACAAGCCTCGGGCAGCGAGCCCGCACTGGAGCACGCGACGGGGCAGCCGCTGGCCATCGCCTCGAGTGGCGGCATGCCGAAGCCCTCGTAGAGGCTGGGGAAGACGAGGCACGTGGCGCGGCGGTAGAGCGAGGCGAGCTCGTCCTCCGGCACGTGTCCGAGCGCCCGCACCCCTTCGGGCACCGGCTTCCCCGCGTGTCCGCCGCCCGTCAGGATGAGCTCGAGCTCCGGCCGCTCGCGGCGGACGAGCGCGAAGGCCTCGAACAGCCGCTCGTGGTTCTTGTGCGGCCAGCGGCGGGCCGGATAGAGCAGGAACGGCTCGCGTTGCTCGTCTCCCGGTCGGTAGAGCTCGTGGTCCACGCCGAGGTGGATCGCGCGGACCCGCTCCGGCGCGATGCCGAGCCGCTCGATCACGCTCTGGCGGACGAACTGGCTGATCGCGATCACGAGGTGGGCGTGGCGCGCCGAGCGCTCGTGGGTGTGACGGCGAAACAGCCGCTCCGCGCGCCCGAACAGCTCCGGGTGGTCGAGGTGCTGGAGGTCGAGGATCGTCACCGCCGTCGGCGTGTCGGGAAGCGTTGGGAGCGCGATCGCCAGCGGATAGTGGATCGCCTCCAGCCGGCCGAGACGGCGGCGCAGTGGCCGTGGGCGGCCCGCCGCCAGCCCCATCGCCAGCAGCCGTTGCGGGACGGTGTGCGCTGCGCGGTACTCGGGCACCTGCACCTCGGGGAGCCCGCAGCCGGCGCCGGCTGCGACCGGCGGCACGAAGGCCGCGTAGTCGAGCGTTCCCGCGCGGGCAAGTCCCCGACAGAGCCCGCGCGCATAGGTCTCGGCTCCGCCGACTTCGCCGGGTACGAGCGTGAGCAGGCTGATCCCGACCATGCTGCAACCTAAGCTATCCGTCGTGGTCGACAAGCGCGCTCTCATCACCGGCATCGGCGGCCAGGACGGGTCGTTCCTCTCCGAGCTCCTCGTCGAGCACGGCTACGAGGTCACCGGCATCGTCCACCGGCCCGCGACCGCGTACGGGGAGAATCTCGCAGGCGTCGCCGGCCGCGTCGAGCTGGTCGAGGCGGACGTTCTCGACGAGTCGGCGATGTCGCGCCTGCTCGCCGAGCGGCGGCCGCACGAGGTCTACAACCTCGCCGCCCCGTCGTTCGTCCCGCGCTCGTGGGACGAGCCGGTGCGTACCGCTGAGTTCGCAGCGGTCGGCGTCACGTCACTGCTCGAGGCGATCCGCGCCGTCGATCCGGCGATCCGCTTTTATCAGGCGTCCTCGAGCGAGATCTTCGGGGAGCCGCGCGAGTCGCCGCAGACCGAGGCGACACCGCTCGCACCGCTCACGCCGTATGGCGTGGCGAAGGCGTATGGGCACTTCATCACCCAGAGCTACCGGCACCGGTACGGGCTCTTCGGCTGCTGCGGGATCCTCTACAACCACGAGTCACCGCGGCGGCCGCTCGACTTCCTGCCGCGCAAGGTCTGCCGGGCCGCGGCGGCGATCTCGCTCGGGCTCGAGAAGGAAGTGGCGCTCGGCGACCTCGACGCGCGCCGCGACTGGGGGTATGCGCGCGACTACGTCAACGCGATGTGGCTGATGCTTCAGGCGGACGATCCCGCCGACTACATCGTGGCTACCGGGCAGGCCCACTCCGTGGGCGAGCTCGTGGAGCTCGCTTTCGCGCACGTCGGGCTCGATTGGCGCGAGCACGTTCGAACGGACGAGTCGCTACGGCGGGGCAAGGCCGAGCTCCACCGGCTCGTCGGGGACGCCTCGCGTGCGCGGGAGCGGCTCGGGTGGGCGCCGAGCGTGGCGTTCGAGGCGCTCGTGCGCCTGCTCGTGGACGCGGAGCTCGACCGGCTCCGGGGCTCGGAGCCGGCCGTACGGTAGCTGGGAAATCCTGGGCCACGGCTAGAATGCAGCGATGCCCGGCGGAGACGACAAAACAACGCGCTCTGCAGGGATTTCTGACAATGAGCTTGTGGACGTCGGTGCGCTGCTCGACCGGCTGCGCGAGGAGGTGCGCCGGTCCGGCGGCGACCCCGGCGGCGCGAGCACGAGCGGCGCCGGGTCGCGGCTCGCCGCACGTAGCGAGGCGGAGCGCCTCTGGCCCGTATCCGCCGACCGGGGGCTGAGGCTGCGGCCCGGCGTCCGCGGCGGCCTCGGCACCCCGGTGAAGGCGGTCCTGCGCAGGCTGATGCGCTGGTACGTCGAGCCGCTCGCCTACGACCAGCGCTC
>CAYGLV010000012.1:7146-8522 GCA_964351025.1 uncultured Gaiellales bacterium
GAGCTCCGCGGCCGCGGGCACGAGACCGAGCTCGTGACCGTCCCGTTCAAGTGGTATCCGGGCACTCGCGTGCTCACGCAGGCCTTCCTCTGGCGGCTGCTCGACCTCGAGGAGTCCGACGGCCGCCCGATCGACCTCGTCGTGGCGACGAAGTTTCCGTCGTACGCCGTGCGCCACCCGAACAAGCGCGTGTGGGTGCTGCACCAGTTCCGCCAGGCCTACGAGCTCGACCGCACTGAGCTCGGCCAGTTCGGCGAGTCCGCTGCCGATCGGGCGCTTCGCCGTAAGGTGCAGGAGCTCGACCGGGTCGCTCTCGGCGAGGCGCAGCGGCTCTTCGCGACGTCGCGTAACGTCGCCGACCGGCTCGAGCGCGCGACGGGGCTGCAGCCCGAGCTGATGCCACACCCCCCGCAGGAGCTGCACTATCGCTGCGACGGATACGGGGACTTCGTCCTCTCGGTCAACCGGCTCGACCGTGCCAAGCGGATCGACCTGCTGCTCGAGGCAGCCGCCCTCGATCCGTCCCTGAACGTCGTGATCGCCGGCGACGGGCCCGACCGGGCTCGGCTCGAGGCGCTCGCGCGCGAGCGCGGGCTCGACGGCCGCGTCCGCTTCGCCGGCCGCGTGGACGAGGACGAGCTCACGCGGCTGTACGCGACGTGCCTTGCGGTCTACTACGCGCCGGTGGACGAGGACTTCGGAATGGTGCCGTACGAGGCGTTCCTGTCGGAGAAGCCCGTGCTGACGACGACCGACGCCGGAGGGCCGCTGGAGATCGTGGCCGACGGCAGCACCGGTCTCGTCTGCGCGCCCGAGCCGGCCGAGCTTGCCCGGGCGCTCGAGTTCCTGCGCGGCCACCCCGACGACGCTCGGACCTACGGGCGCGCGGGCAAGGCGATAGCCGAGCAGGTGACGTGGGACCGCTGCATCGAGAGGCTGCTCGCGTGAAGGTCGCCTACTTCTCGCCCATGCCGCCGGAGCGGTCCGGCATCGCCGACTACTCGGAGCTGCTGCTGCCCGCGCTGCGCGGTCGGCTCGAGGTCGCCGTCGCGCGCCGCGGCCGCAAGCGCGCTCCGCGCGGAAGCGACGTCTGTCTCTACCACGTCGGCAACAACCCCGAGGCGCACGGCTGGATCGTCGAGGCCCTGCGGAGGCGCCCCGGGGTCGTCGTCCTGCACGACTTCGTCCTCCACCACCTCGTCGCCGGGCTGACGATCGGGCGGCGCGACGGTCACGGCTACCTCGATGCGATGGAGCGGGAGGGCGGCGTGGTCGGCCGGCTGATCGGCCACGGCGTGCTGGACAAGCGGATCCCGCCGCTGTGGGAGTCGCGGCCGGAGGAGTACCACCTCGCCGGCGAGGTGCTCTCGCTCGCC
>CAYGLV010000012.1:8622-11837 GCA_964351025.1 uncultured Gaiellales bacterium
GTTCGTGAGGCGGTGCTGGCGGAGGTCGCCGGAGCCGCCGCAGCCGTCGGGATCGACGTCTCCTCCGACGAGGCCGGAGAGCTCGCCCGCAGGCTTGCCGAGGTCCGGATTGCCGAATAGGCTCCGCGCTCTCCCGGCGTGGGTGTGGCTCGCCGCCCTCGTCGGATGTTCGATCCTCTTTCGCGCGTGGCTCGGCCGGCAGATGGCGGCGCCGTTCATCTTCGTCGATGAGCTGATCTATTCCGAGCTCGCGCGCAGCTTCGCCGCCGGCGGCGACTTCCTCGTCCGTGGCGAGCCGTCGGGCGGCTACGGCATCCTCTACCCGGCGCTCATCAGCCCCGCCTACGCCCTCTTCGACTCGCTGCCGGCGGCGTACTCCGCCGTCAAGGCGATCAACGCCGTGGTCATGTCGCTCGCTGCGGTGCCCGCCTACTTCCTCGCGCGCCGGATGCTCGGGCCAGGCCTCTCCCTCTTTTCTGCGCTGCTCGCGGTCGCCGTGCCCTCGATGGTCTACACGAGCACGGTGATGACGGAGAACCTGTTTTACCCCCTGTTCCTCGCCGTCGCGCTGGCGCTCACGGCGACGCTCGAGCGGCCGACGCCGGCGCGGCAGCTGGGCCTGATTGCCCTCTGTCTTGTCGCCTTTCTCACGCGCGTGCAGGCGCTGGCGCTCGTGCCTGCGCTCGTGACCGCGCCGCTCCTGTTCGGGCTCTTCGCCGGACGCCCGCTGCGGACGACGCTCGCGACGTACCGCGTCCTGCTCGGGACGATAGTGGGAGGTGGCGCCCTGCTCGCGCTGCTCCAGCTCGCGCGGGGCCACTCGCTCACGGAGCTGCTCGGCGCCTACGCGGTCGTCGGCGAGGCGAGCTACTCGCTCGGAAACGTTGCGCGCTTCTTCCTCTACCACGTCGAGGAGCTCGATCTCTACGTCGGCGTCGTGCCGCTCGCCGCGCTCGCCGTGCTGACGGCCGGAGCACGCCGCTCGCCGCGCGCCGTCCAGGCGTTCCTGGCCACGACGCTCTCGCTTTCGTTCTTCCTCGTGCTCGCGGTCGCCGTCTTCGCCTCGCGGTTTGCCGACCGGATCCAGGAGCGGAACACGTTCCCCGTCGCCGCCCTGCTGCTGATCGCGCTGCTCGTCTGGGTCGGGCGCGACGCGCCCCGGCCGGCGCGCACGACCGCTGTCGCCCTCTCCCTCGCCGCCGCGCTCCCGGCTCTGCTCCCGTTTCGCCGCTTCATCGACACCTCGGCTATCTCCGACACGCTGATGCTGCTGCCGTGGTGGTCGCTCCAGGACGGCACGATCTCGCTCGGCCACGTCTGGATCGCGGTGCTCGCGCTCGGTCTCGCCCTGGCCGCGCTCTTCGCCTTCGTACCGCGTCGCTTCGCGCTCGTCGTGCCGCTCGCCCTGCTCGCCTACTTCGCGGTCACGCTGAAGCCGATCCAGGCGGGGGCGCACGGCATCCGGCAGGCGGGCGCGGGTGCGCTCTTTCAAGGCATCGGCGCCGAGCACCCGGACTGGATCGACCGCGCGGTTCCGGACGGCGCCGATGTGGCCGTCCTGTGGACGGGGCGTCTCGACCGTTTCACCGTCAACGTGAACGAGTTCTTCAACCGCAGCGCCGGCCGGGTCTACTACCTCGAGGCGCCCACGCCTGGCGGAGTCTTCGAGACGAGGGTCTCCGTGCAGCCGGGCACGGGGCTCGTCGTGCGGGAGGACGGGGAACCGGTGCGCGAGCGCTACGTGCTCGTCGACGGCTCGATCGACCCGGACGGCGAGCCGCTGGCGCGGGACGAGCGGAAGGGCCTGACCCTCTACCGCCTGGAGGGGCCGCTCGTCTCCATGACTTCGGTCGAAGGTGTCGACGACGACCGCTGGTCGGGCAGGACGGTGCGCTACACACGCCTGCGCTGCCGCGGCGGGACGCTGACGGTCTCGCTCTCGAGCGATCCGAGCCTGTACCGGGACGCCCAGCACGTCGTTGCGCGCGCGGGCCGCGAGACCGTGGCGCGCGCGAGCGTGCCGCCTGTCGGGACCGTCGAGCTGGGCGTCCCGCTCGAGCCGTACAAGGGTCGCTGCGTCGTCGAGTTCGAGGTCGCACGGACGAGGGTGCCGGGCGGCGGCGACCCGCGTGCGCTCGGCGTCCACTTCGACGCGTTTCGCTTCGCGCCTGGCGGCGAGAGATGAGGATCGCGGTCGACGTCAGCGCGCTCTCGCATCCGAGGACCGGCGTTGGGAACTACATCCGGGGCTCGCTCGCCGGGCTGGCCGAGGTCGCTGCCGGCGGTCACGAGCTCGTCGGCTTCGCGCCGACGAGCCTCAAAGGGCCGGGCCGGATCCGCCGTGCCCTCGACGGAATCCCCCTCGACGACCTGCGTCTCTGGCCGGTGCCCGCCTCCCACGTCGTCCGGACCGCCTGGAGCCGCCTCGGCCGTCCGGCGATCGAGCGGCTGCTCGGGCCGGTGGACGTTCTCCAGTTCTGGGACTGGTGGGTCCCGCCGCAGCGCGCCGGCGTCCGCGCGACGATGGTGCACGACCTCGTCCCGGTTCGCTTCCCGGAGTGGGTGACTCCAAGAACCCGCTCGATGCATGGCTTCAAGTACGCGCGCACGGCAGCCTGCGACGTGGTCTTCGTCAATTCGGCCTACACCGGCCGCGACGTCGTCGAGCGGCTCGGAGTGCTCGAGGAGCGGATCCGGATCGCACCTCCGGGCGTCGAGCCGGTGTTCACTGCTCAGGGCGAACGGGCGGATCTCGGCGCGCCCTACATCCTGACCGTCGCGACGCTCGAGCCGCGCAAGAACCTGGGGACGCTGGCGGCCGCACACCGCCTTCTCGGCGGCAACCTCCTGCTCGCCGTCGCCGGCGGCGAGGGCTGGGGCGACCAGGCGGACCTCGCCGGCCCGCGCGTCACTCGGCTCGGGTTCGTCTCCGAGGAAGAGCTCGCCCGCCTCTACCGGGGAGCAGCCGTTGCCGTCTACCCGTCGCGCTTCGAGGGCTTCGGCATGCCGATCATCGAGGCTATGGCCTGCGGCGTGCCCGTCGTCGCCTCGGCGCACGCGTCCATGGACGAGGCCGCCGGGGACGTCGCGGTGCGGGCCGACCCGGATGACGCCGAGGCGATCGCTCGTGCGATCGAGGAAGCTCTCGCGTGTCGCGACGAGCTCGTGCCGCGCGGCCTCGAGCACGCGCGCCGGTTCACGTGGCGCGCCGTCGG
>CAYGLV010000012.1:11937-49415 GCA_964351025.1 uncultured Gaiellales bacterium
GGCCTGCTCGGCGCGCTCGAGGGCAGACCGGGGCTGGAGGTCGAGCAGCTCTCCTTCGGCGGGCCGGGCCGCCTCTCGTCCGTTGTCCGCGACACCGTCTGGTATCCACTCGCGCTCGGCCGGAGTCGCGCCGACGTCCTCCACTGCCCGACCTACCGCGGGCCGCTTCGCTCGCGCTCGCCGGTCTGCCTGACCGTGCACGACCTCGCGATCCTGCGCCACCCAGGCGCGTTTCCTCCCTGGCACCGCCTCTACGGCCGTGCGGGACTGCGGGGAGCTGCCCGCGCGGCAACCCGCCTGCTCGCGATCTCGGAGTTCACGAAGCGCGAGATCGTCGAGCTGCTCGGAGTTCCCGCGGAGCGCGTGCGCGTGATCGGCAACGCCGTGGACGACGTCTTTTCGCCGGAGGGCCCGGCGGCTGAGGGCGAGTATGCGCTCGCCGTCGGCACGCTCGAGCCGCGCAAGAACCTCGCCGGCGCAGCGGCGGCCGCACGTCTCGCCGGGATCGAGCTGCGTGTCGCCGGCGCTCCAGGCTGGGGCGGGGTCGAGGCGGCGGGCTCGCTCGGCTTCGTCCACGACGAGGAGCTGGCCCGGCTCTACCGCGGCGCGCGCTGCCTCGTCTACCCCTCGTTGTACGAGGGCTTCGGCATTCCCGTGCTCGAGGCGATGGCGTGCGGCTGCCCGGTCGTGACAAGCGCGGGCACAGCCATGGAGGAAGTCGCGGGCGGCGCGGCCGTGCTCGTCGACCCGCGCGACCCCGACGCGATCGCAGCCGGGATCCGAGAGGCCGAGACGCGGCGTCAGGAGCTGCGCTGGCTCGGGATCGCGCGCGCGAGAGAGTTCACGTGGAGCGGCGTCGCCGACGCGGTCGAGGCCTCCTGGCGGGAGCTCGCGTGAGACGCCCTGTGTCAACCCCCTCCGCCCGCACGTTCCTCGGGCGCCGACGCCGGCGAGGGACGCGCGTGAGCGCGCCGCTCGTCGTCGTGGACGCGGACGTGCTCGGCCGGCAGCGGACGGGCGACGAGACATACGTCCGCAACCTGCTCCGAGAGCTGGCGCCAATCGCGGCCGAGGCGGGGATCCGGCTCGCCGCCGTGGTGCGCGCGCGCGAGCTCGTGCCTGCCGGAGTCGAGGCGGTCGTCCTGCGCACGACGGTGCAGGAGTTGCGTATGGCCTGGGCGCTGCCACGGCTGCTCCGGCGGTCAGGCGCGGCTCTCGTGCACACGCAGTACGCCGTGCCGCTTCGCTGCCCCTGCCCGGCTGTCGTGACGGTCCACGACCTCTCGTTCGAGCGCGACCGCGCACACATGGCGCTCAAGGACCGCCTCGTGTTTCGGGCCACGGTGCCGCGCGCGGCGCGCCGCGCTGTCCGCGTCTTCACGGTGTCGGAACGGACCCGGCGCGACCTCGTCGCGCTGTACGGCGTTCCGGCGGGGCGGATCGTCGTCACGCCGAACGGAGTCGACCCCGCTTTCGCGCCCGGCCCGCCCGGTTCTCGCGACTACGTTCTCGCGGTCGGTGCGATCCAGCCGCGCAAGAACCAGCTCGCCGCGCTGGTTGCGGCACAGGCCGTCGGCCTCCCGCTTGTCGTCGCCGGGCCGATCAAGGACGAGGGGCTCGCGGACGAGCTTCGCCGTCGCGGTGCGCGGATCGAGGGGTACGTCTCGCAGGAACGGCTTGTCCAGCTCTACCGAGGCGCCGCCTGTCTCGTCCAGCCTTCGCGCTATGAGGGGTTCGGCCTGCCGGTGCTCGAGGCGATGGCCTGCGGCACTCCCGTGGTCACGGTGGACGAGCCGGCCCTGCTCGAGGTTGCCGGCAGCGCGGCCGTCGTCGTCGAGGAGACAGGACTCGCCGAGGGGATCTGCCGCGCCGTCGGCGAGCGCGACCGGCTCGTCGTAGCCGGCTTGGAGCGTGCGCAGCGCTTCTCGTGGCGGGAGACCGCGCGCAGGACGCTCGAGACCTACCGCGAGATACTTCGCCCATGACTCCGGTCAAGACCTCGGCGGTCGTCGTCTCCCACGGCCACGCGACCGAGCTGGAGACGCTCCTGCCGGTGCTGCTGCCCCAAGTGGACGAGCTCGTCGTCGTCGCTAACAAGCCGGGCTCGATCGGCGCAATCCCGCTCGGAATTCACGTGCTCCAGAACCCGGTCGAGCTCGGCTTCGCCGCGAACGCCAACCACGGGTTCGCCGAGACGAGAGGCGAGTACGTCGTGCTCGCCAACCCGGACGCCCTTCCCGAGCCGGACGCGGTCGCGCGGCTCGTCGCCTTCGCCGACGCGCATCCGCGTTGCGGGGTCGCCGGTCCGCAGATGCTCTACCCCGACGGGCGCTGGCAGCCGACGCGCCGCCGCTTCCCCACGGTCACTGGCACGCTTGTCCGGCGTACGCCGCTCCGCCTGCTCCTCCGCCCGTTCGAGCGGCAGCGGCGTCACTACCTGCTCGACGAGCGTCCGACCGAGCCCGTCGAGGCCGACTGGATGCTCGCGGCCTTCATGCTCGTTCGCCGCGAGCTGCTGGACGAGATCGGAGGCTTCGACCCCGGGTACCGGATGTACTGCGAGGACATCGACCTGTGCTACCGAGCGGCGCGGGCAGGCTGGGAGCGCTGGTATGTGCCGGCCGCCGTCGTCCACCATCAGTACGCGGCGGTGATCGACCGCCGCTTCTTCACGCGGCGGACGCTCTGGCACTGGCGCGGGATGCTCCGCTTCGTGCGCAGGCACCCCGAGACGCTGCGGCAGCTGCGCTAGCCGGCGCGTTCCGTGAACGAGAACGCGACCTGGGCGCCCAGCCGGCGCGTGTCGGTGACGTTCGGGTCGAGGCGGGACGGGACGAAGGGCGGAGTCACTGTCACCGTCACGTGGAACGGCGGTCTCGGTGTCGGGATGGGAAACGTCCGCTCGGCGCACGAGTGGACGGTCCAGCTGCGCTCCTGGGTCACCTTCCGGATCGCCGGGTGCCGGTCGGGGCCGATCCCGAGCTCGCCGACCTGGATCAGCACGCGCCCAGGCTTGTCGGCGCTGCTGCAGAAGCCCTTGCGCGAGACAGTGACGAAGACGGTGCCGGCGCGGTTCTCCTCCGTGGCAAAGCGCGAGTACGTCGCCGTCACGCTCGCCGGCTCGTCCCGCTGCACGCCCATCCATCCGTCGGAGAAGACGCCTGTGACAGAGCGTTCGAGCCGCAGCGGCGGGGCGAGACGGTAGAGCCGCCAGCCGTTCCTCGGCTGTTCGGCGATGACGTCGCCGACGAGGTAGACGCCGCGGTCGGCGACGGCGTACCTGTAGCCGGGGTCGTTCGAGAGCTCGCCGTAGCGGGTCGTGATGTCCGGGGTCAACGTCGGCCCGGGTCCTGGCGCGCTGCCGTCGATCGACCACACCTTGTCGATGCCGCGGTTCCAGAACTCGAGCAACCAGACGCCGTTCGCGTCGGCGAT
The DNA here is from genome assembly GCA_964351025.1 of uncultured Gaiellales bacterium. Taxonomy (GTDB): domain Bacteria; phylum Actinomycetota; class Thermoleophilia; order Gaiellales; family Gaiellaceae; genus CAYGLV01. The sequence goes on from CAYGLV010000012.1 coordinate 15,373, forward strand.
GTGCTGGCCGAGGTAGAGGGTCGGCTGCCTGCCCGTGGCCCGGTCCACCCAGTCGAGCTGCTTCGGCAAGTTCCGCAGGAAGTCGTCGGAAAAGCTGTTCGAGGCCCGAGCTCCGACGATCGCTCCGGTCAGCGTCCAGGCGAACGTGAGCACGACCGCGGCACCGAGCAGTTGCCGCGCCCCTCGCTCGTACAGACGCGGCAGGCGCGTCAGGGCGACGACCACGACGGAGGCGATGACCATCCAGAGGAGCGCTGCCTCCGCCCGTCCCGGCGTCCAGGCGAAGGTGCGGTTGAGCCAGGAGAGGATCGCGAGTCCCGACGCGTCGTAGTAGAAGTGGCTGTCCATCTTGTACGGCGTCGCTGTGACGAGGTAGGTGACGAGACCCGCGGCGCCCGCGAGCGCGATGAGGCGGACGCGCCGCCGCTCGAGGACGACTGCCGTCGAGACGAAGAGAAGCGGAACCAGGTAGATGAGGTTTCTCTCGACGACGACGGTCCCGTACGTCGTTGAGATCCACGCCGCCTTGACAGCGGCGTAGAAGCCGAAAGCGCCGACAGCTGACGCGAACGTCGCCGCGAAGGCTCGGTCGTTCGGCGTTCGAGCCTCGTCGCGTGGGCGCCAAGCGCCGGCCAGCCCGGCGACGACCGGAAAGACGCCCAGCCCGATCGTCAGGGCGCCGGCCGCCCACAGCCCGTAGTCGACCATCCGGTCCTTCCAGAGCCGTGTCGTCTGTTCCCATTCGAGTGAGTGGTGCCCGATGAAGGCGTTGGCGACGATCACCACGCCCAGGAGGAGCATCAGCGTCCCGGCCCAGTCCCAGCGACTCCAGACCCGCCGCCGCTCGCGCGCCCACCCGCTCGTCCAGACGAGCCACAGGGCGGCGAGGGCGTAGACCGCCACGAGTACGACGAGCTGGTTGCGTACGAGTGGGGCGACGAGGCTGGCCGCCCCGGCGGCGGCGACGAGCGACCGGCGTTGCGTGGCGAGCGCCCGCGCGATCAGGAGCAGCGTCAGAGCCGCCCACGGGTAGGCGAGCGGCTCCTCGACGAGGAAGGAGCTGTAGGCGAGCGCGGGCACGCTGACGGCGCCCAGCGCGGCGAAGAGGGCGGCCGGCCGCGCGACCACCGTGCGCGCGAGCAGATACGTCGGGAAGACCGCCGAGGCCATCACGACGACGTCGAGGTACTTGGCCGCGGCGTATGCAGCCGCGGTCGAATGGATCCACCACACGGGCGCGAGCAGGTAGGCGTAGAGCGAGATCCGGTGCAGCGGCTCGCCGCGCCGCGCCGGCTCGCCGGTCGCGGCGATCGCGCGCGAGAGCTGGCTGTTCTCCAGCTCGTCGGTGAAGAGCCACGGCGTCCCGTGACGCCAGGCGAGCCAGCCGTAGAGCGTGCAGGCGGCCAGGAAGATCGCCAAGACGGGCGCGGCCGCGCGACGGCGGTCGGCGGGCTGCGGAGCGTTCACTCGGCGGCGGGCTCGAGCAGGACGTAGGGGTCGTGCGAGAGCTCGAGCCTGACGAAGCGGCACGGCACGCCGGCCCGGGCGCAGGCAGCAGCGACGAGGTCGAGCCGCTCGCGCGACGCGCCGGCGATCGTGACGAGCACGGACTCCGGTTGCGCCCGCTTGAGCACATCGTCGATCTGGTCGATCGAGCCGAGCACGGGCACGCCCTGAAGACGTCGTCCGCGCAGCGCCGGGTCGTCGTCGAGGAAGCCGATCACCTGCTCACCTGCTTGCTCCCGCAGTTCGCGCATCATGCTCCGGCCCGAGCTGCCGGCGCCGACGATCAGCGTGCGTCGTCGCTCGCTCCGGCGCAACGAGCCGAGCCCTGCGACGAGCGCGCGCTCGCCGAAGCGGGAGGCGCCGATCAGTGGCGCGGCGATGAGCGCGTCGACCGCGAAGATGGAACGCGGCAGATCGCGCATGTCGCCGAACAGCTCAAGAAAGCCGTAGGCGGCCACCTCGGACGCGAGCACCGCGACGACGATCCCGGCCACATCCCGCGCCCCCGCGTAGCGCCAAACGGCGCGGTAGAGGCGAAGCGCGATGAAGGCGAGATAGCGCGCGAAGAGGACGACGCCGACGGTGAGCCCGGCCGCATAACGCTGCGTCGGCGTCCCGCTCCCCCCAACCACGACGAGGTACGCGGCGTAGAGCGAGGCGACGATCAGGGCTGCGTCCACGGCCACCTCGACGAGCAGCCGCCGGTGGACGAGCAGGCCGTGCGTCGCCGCCCGTTCCGAGTCGGACTCGCCGAGGAAGGTGCCGAACTGGAGCAGCGCCGCAAAGGTGAGGAGCACGCCGACGAGCGTCACGTACGGGTTCGCGAGCACGTTGTAGCCGAGGCTCGTCGCCCCGAGCGCCGCGGCAATCACCGCGAGCAGGATCACCGCGCGCCTCTCGGAGAGGCCGCGATAGACGAGCCGGTGCGAGGTGTGGTCTTTCCCCCCCTGGCTGACCGGTCGTCCTTCGAGCAGGCGCACGAACGTGACGAGCGCGGTGTCGAGGATCGGCACGGCGAGCACGAGCAGGGGCAGCACGAGCGTCGCCACCGTCGTCCCCGCCTCCTTCCAGCTGCCGAGCAGGCCGAGCGCCGCAAGCGCGAATCCGAGCACCTGGCTGCCCGAATCGCCCATGAAGACCGCGGCCGGCCTCCGCAGGCGGAGGTTGAAGGGAAGGAATCCTGCGCAGGCGAAGCAGACGGCGAGCGAGAGCGCGAGGGTCGCCTCGTTGTTTTCCAGCGGCATCACTGCGGCGACGGCGAAGTAGGCGCAGGCGATGGCCGCCATGCTCGCGGCGAGCCCGTCCATGTTGTCGAGCAGGTTGAAGGCGTTCGTCAGGCCGACGAGCCAGAGAAAGGCGAGCCCGAGCGCGAGGACGTCGTTCGAGAAGATCTCCGCGCGCATCCCACCGGCAAGAGCGATCCCCGCGGCGCCGAACTGCGCCGCGAGCTTGGTCACGGGGCGCAGATGGAAGACGTCGTCGGCGAGCCCGGCGAAGAAGAGGAGCGCGCAGCCCCCGAGGACGGCCAGCAGCTCGGCGCTGGGGTCGACGACGCCGGCGGCGAAGGCTGCGCCCATTCCCGCGCCGATGCCCAGGATGAGGCCGATGCCGCCGAATGTCGGCGTCGCCGCCGTATGCCAGCGCGCGTCGCTCGGCGTGGCGACGAGCCGCCTGCGAGCCGCCGGCGAGCGGAGAAGCCCCCAGATCGCAAGCGCGGCGACGGGGAACGCGGCGAGCGTCGCGGCGGCACTCACGGGCGCGAAGGGTAGTCGAGCCCTGTTAGGGCGGTGTATGGGATCCTGCGGGCGCTCACGACGCGTCCCTAGACTAGTCCCACGCGATGACGGTCTACGTGGATCTGCTCCGCTACCGGGAGCTCTTTGGGAGCCTCTTCCGGCGTGACCTGAGAGCGAAGTACAAGGGATCGGTGCTCGGGCTCGCCTGGTCGCTCGCGCACCCGGTGATCCTGATGGCCGTCTATCTGCTCGTCTTCTCGATCCTCTGGAAGGCGCAGGTCGCCGACGTTGGCCACTACTGGCTCTTCCTGCTCGCCGGGTTGCCCGCCTGGGTCTTCTTCGCGACCTCGCTCCAGTCCGCCTCGCGCAGCCTGCTCGAGAACGCGAACCTCATCCGCAAGGTGCGCTTCCCGCGCCAGCTCGTGCCGCTCTCGATGGTTGCGACGCAGCTTGTCGGCTTCGCCATGATGCTCGCGATCGTGATCGGGCTCAGCCTCGTCTACGTGCCCGCAGCGCGCGACACCGTCTGGCTTGCGCTGCCGCTCGCCGTCCTCGTCGTGGCGCTCGTCGCCGGAGTCGCGCTCGCCGTCGCCTCCCTGAACGCGTTGTACCGCGACGTCGAGCACCTCGTCTCGGCGCTCCTCCTGCCCTGGTTCTTCCTGACGCCCGTGCTCTACTCGCTCGACAAGCTCCCCGGCCGCGAGACACACCCGTGGCTCGAGAGCGTCCTCCACTGGGGGAACTTCATGACGCCGGCGATCACGGCGCTGCGCGACCCCCTGTTTTTCGGGCGAGCGCCGACGCTTGCCGACACGCTCTATCTCGTCGTCGCCGCGGTCGTCGCCCTCGCGCTCGGGGCGTGGGTCTTCAGCCGCGCGGACGACCGCGTCGCAAGCGAAGTCTGAGCGCGATCCGTCCGTCGTAGAGCGCGGGCCCGGCGCCCTCCCAGGCCGGCAGGCCCACGTGCTCGCCCGGCTGAAGCCCGGCGAGCAGCGACGGGCAGAGCAGCGGCTCCTGGAACGTCGGATTGCGCCCCGTGCCGGGCGCCCAGGCCGCGAGACGCTTGCCAAAGCGGCGTCGGTCGAGCAGGCCGCCGTCGGGCTCGAGCGAGCCGCCGACCGCGACGAAGCCCTCGGCGTGGGCGTCGAGCACACGTCGCGACCAGTCGGGCGCCGGTAGGCAGCCGGCGGCGAGGTGGGCGACGGCTTCCGCCTCGCCCTCGACCAGCGGCTCCTCCTGGGCGGCGAGCGCCGCGCGCGTGTCGGCCTCGTCGCCCGGGCCGGGGTGGACGGTTGCGGCGAGCCGGCGTGCCGCGATCCTCGGTGCGACCTCGACGTCGAGGTCAAGGACGTGCGAGCCGACCTCGGCGAACCAGTAACGGTGCTCCTCGACGAGGTCGAAGGCGAGCGTGTAGCGGCCGGGCGGCATCGGCGCGAGCAGCTCCACGGCCAGCTCGGCGCGCTCGCCCGGCCCGACCGGCGCCTTGAAGGCGCTGCGGACGCCGTCCCAGAGGATCGGGTTGCCGCGGTCGTCGAGCCAGTGGTAGGAGAGCTGAACGCCCTCCGTGCCCCGCGACCGCCACGTTGCCGAGCCGGCGTTCTCGAGCAGGACGCGCGCGGGCCCGGTCGCGCCCGCGCGCGGGCCGGCGAGCTCGTAGGCGAGCCAGCGCACGGCGAGCGGGCCGGAGGGGATGGGGTGCTCGCCGACCTGCTCCATTGCGGCGGTAGTCTAGATCCGTGCCCGAGCCGCTACCGTCGAGCGCATGAAGAAGGGCGAGATCCTGGTGGACGGCGTCTCGCGGCGCTTTCGCGTGCACGCGCGCGAGGTACGCACGCTGAAGGAGCTGTTCGTCGTCCGCGGCCGCACCGAGGCGACGGACGTGTGGGCGCTGCAAGACGTCTCGCTGCGCGTCGAGCCGGGCGAGGCCGTTGGCCTGATCGGCCGCAACGGGTCGGGCAAGACGACGCTGTTGCGGCTCGTCGCCGGAATCATCAAGCCGACGGGCGGCCGTGTCGCCGCCGGGGGTCGGATCGGCTCGCTGCTCGAGCTCGGCGCCGGCTTCCACCCCGACTTCTCGGGCCGCGAGAACGTCTTTCTCAACGGCTCGATCCACGGGCTCCGGCGCGCGACGATCCGCGAGCGGTTCGACGAGATCGTCGCCTTCGCTGAGCTCGAGGGCGCGATCGACCGTCCCGTGCGCACGTACTCCTCGGGGATGTACATGCGGCTCGGCTTCGCGATCGCGGCCTTCCTCGACGCCGATGTCCTGCTGCTCGACGAGGTGTTTGCCGTCGGCGACGAGGCCTTCCAGCGCAAGTGCTTCGGCAAGATCTTCGAGTTCAAGCAGCGCGGGGGGACGATCGTGTTCGTCTCCCACGACGCCTCGGCGGTCGAGCGACTGTGCGGCCGCGCGGTGCTCCTCCAGCAGGGGCACGCCATCTTCGACGGGCCGACCCACGAGGCGCTCGTCCGCTACCGCCGCCAGCTCGCCGACGAGCTCGACCCGGCGGAGCGCGGCGCCGGACTGCGCGAGTGGGGAACGGGCGAGGCCGCGATCGCGGAGGCGCGGCTCGTCGGCCCCGGTGGCGAGGAGCGGACACAGTTCCTCGCGGGCGAGCCGTTCTCGCTCAGGTTGCGCGTGGTCGCCCACGAGCCGGTGGCGTCCCCCCGCGTCCAGCTCGAGCTGCGGGACGATGCGGGCATGCTCGTCGCCTCGGAGAACGTGGACACAGCGACGCTGGGCTGGGACGGTGGGGCCGGCGAGCACGCGCTCCGCTTCGACGTCGAGCGATTGCCGCTCGCGGATGGCCGCTTCCACCTCCGCCTCGGCCTCGCCGATGCGACCGGCGAGCGGCTGTTGCACTGGCTCGACGACGCGCTCGTCTTCCTCGTCTACCCCGATGGCGAAGGGCGAGGTGTCGTCCGGCTGGAAGGGAGCTGGTCGGCGGAGGAGAATGCGGAACCCCGATGAGCTCGCGCACCTGTCCCAACTGGCCCGATCTGATGGAGCTCGCCCCCGAGCTGCAGTTCAAGCACTACACCGTTGCCGAGGCGAGACTGCCGTCCGACGTGCTGACCCAGCTCACACACACGTCGCTCTCGGACGTTGCGATCTGCTGCGACCTCGACCGGCATGTCTTCAACGGCGAGCACACGGAGGCGGAGGTCGGGGAGGCCCTGCGGGCCTCGCACTGGTTCGAGCTGAACGACTGGGCCGCGGGCGGTCACGGCCGCGCCACGGGCTGACGAGCCCTCGGGCCCGCGACTAGGCTTGGCACCGTGCCCCACGTCGTCGTCCCCTTCCGTGGCGAGGACGGGAAGAGCCGTCTCCCCGCCGAGCTCCGCACGACGCTCGCGCTTGCCATGCTCGGCGACGTGCTCGCCGTCTGTGGCGAGGTCGGGCGGGTGACACTGGTGACGAACGACGGAAGCGCGCGGGTGCTGGCGGCTGAGCTCGGCGCGCGCGTTTTCGACGACCCGGGCGGCGGCCAGGGAGCGGCTGTTGCCGCTGCGCTCGGGGCTCTCGACGGGCCGGTGCTCGTCGTCAACGCCGATCTGCCGTGCGCCGCTCCGGCGGATCTCGCGGCGCTGCTCGAACGGGCCCCGGCGCTCGTGGAGGCAGCCGACGGGACAACGAATGCTCTTGCCCTGCTCGACCCCGCAGGCTTTGCGCCGCTCTACGGCGCCGGCAGCGCCGCTCGCTTCCGGGCGCACGTGCCGGGGATCGACGTCGCTGCGCTTCCCGGGCTCGCCGACGACGTGGACACCCTCGCCGACCTCGAGCGGCTCAGCGGCCGCGTCGGGCCGCGCACGCGCGCCGCGCTCGCCTCCGTCGAGGCGGCGTAGATGCACGTCTGCCTGCTCTCCGGCGGGGTCGGCGGCGCGCGCTTCGCCCGGGGCCTCGTCGCTGCCGCGGGCGCCGCGAACGTGACGGTGATCGGCAACGTCGGTGACGACGTCGAGGTGCTCGGCTTGCACGTCTCTCCCGATCTCGACAGTGTCCTCTATGCCCTCGCCGGTCTGCACGACGAGACGCGCGGTTGGGGCCGTGCCGGGGAAACGTGGAACGTGCTCGCGAGCGCCTCGACGTTCGGCGGCGAGGACTGGTTCCGGCTCGGCGACCTCGACCTGGGGCTGCACCTCGTCCGGACGCAGGCTTTGCGCGCGGGTGAGCCGCTCTCTGCCGTGACTGCGCGCCTCGCAGCCGCAGCCGGGATCGAGACGCCACTGCTGCCCGCAACCGACGATCGCCTGCGCACGTGGCTCGCGACACCTGCCGGTGACTTCCCGTTCCAGCGGTGGTTTGTCGAACGGGGGCACACCGACGAGGTCGACGCCGTGCGGTTCGAGGGCGCCGACGAGGCGCGCCCCGCGCCGGGCGCGCTCGAGGCGCTGGCAACCGCCGATCTCGTCGTGATCGCACCCAGCAACCCGTACGTCTCGATCTGGCCGATCCTTGCGGTCGCGCCGCTGCGCGAGGCGCTCGCCGCGAGGCGCGTGCCCTGCATCGCGGTCAGCCCGGTGATCGGCGGCCGCGCGGTCAAGGGGCCCGTTGACCGTATGCTCCGGCGGATGTCGGGCGACACGACACCCCAGGCGGTCGCTGGCTGCTACGCGGGGTTGCTCGACGCACTCGTGCTTGACGAGGCGGACGCCGACGCGGTGCCGGGGCTCGCTGTCCGGCCGGTCGTGACGCGCACCTTGATGACCGATCTCGATGCTTCTCGGCGACTTGCGGAGGTCGTGCTCGACACCGCGGGAGCCGTAAGGTGACCCGCCCGGCCGTAGTCAGGGCGTCTCTGACGCGCGATCCGCGGCGCGATGCGTCGTCCTCAGTCGCGCCCATACCTCCTGGTATGGGCGCTCCCTGCGTCCTAGCCTCGCTTGCGCCTCGCACGCCAGAGACGCGAGACCACGACCGGGCGGGCCACCGGTGAGCATGAGGATCGCGGTCGTCGGCGGCACCGGCAGCTTCGGCAAGGCGCTCGCCGCCCGGCTCGCAGCGGCGGGCGTCGAGGTCGTGATCGGCTCGCGCGACGCGGAGCGTGCGCGCGGGATCGCGGCCGAGCTCGGCGTCGAGGGTGCGGCGAACGCTGCCGCCGTGAAGGGTGTCGACCTCGTCGTGCTCGCCACCAAGGCGGACGCTGCGGTGGAGACCGCCCGCGAGCTGCGGACGGCGATCGGGACGACTCCGGTCCTGTCGGTTGCGGCCGAGCTTTCCTTCGGCCCCGGCGGCGTCAAGCCGACCGCAAAGAGCACGTCCGTCGCCCAGCGGATCCAGGACGAGCTCGACGCGCCCGTCGCCGCCGGGCTGCACTCGCTCGCCGCCTCCAACCTCGCGGGAGCTGAAGTCGCAGACGAGGACGCCCTCGTTTGCGGCGACGACCCGCGCGCGAAGGAGCTCGCGCTCGAGCTCGCCGGCCGGATCACGTCCGGCCGCGCGGTGGACGCCGGACCGCTCGCGAGCGCCCGCGCGCTCGAGGGCATGACCGCCGTGATCGTGAACGTGAACAAGCGCTACAAGGCGCACGCGGGCCTGCGGGTCACCGGCCTCGAGTGACTGAGCTGCGCGTCCTGCCGCTGCCGGGGATCCCCGAGCTGGGCGAGGGCGACGATCTCGCGAGCGCGCTGCTGGAGGCCGCCGGGCGGATCGGAGGCCTGGAGGACGGCGATGTCGTCGTCGTAGCCCAGAAGGCCGTCTCGAAGTCCGAGGGCCGCGTCGTTCGGCTGGACGAAGTGAAGCCGTCGGCGCGCGCTGTCGAGCTCGCCCGGGGCGAGGACCCGCGCCACGTCGAGGCGATCCTGGCTGAGGCGGTGCGGATCGTGCGCTCGCGACCGCCACTGCTGATCGTGGAGACGCGGCACGGCTTCGTCTGCGCGTCGGCGGGCGTGGACGCCTCCAACGCGCCGGAGACGGGAACGCTCGTCCTGCTGCCGCTCGATCCCGACGCCTCGGCTGCGCGGTTGCGCTCGCGGCTTGCCGAGCTGGCCGGGCGCGACGTCGGCGTCATCGTCAGCGACTCGTTCGGCCGCCCGTGGCGCCAGGGCACGACCGATGTCGCGCTCGGCTCCGCCGGGATCGTGACCCTGCTCGACCTCCGCGGCGAGCGCGATCCCGCGGGCTATGAGCTGCGGTCGACCGAGATCGCGGTCGCGGACGAGATCGCCGGGGCAGCGGAGCTCGTGATGGGGAAGACGAGGGGCGTGCCGGCTGCGGTCGTGCGCGGCCTCTCGCTCCGGGGTGCGGGCACGGCGCGGGATCTCGTGATGCCCGCCGAGCGCGACCTCTTCAGGTAGCCGCCGCTCTACTGCGGCGTGTCGGCTCCGCCCGGCGTGTTTGCGAGCCCGCACTCCATGCAGTCCGCCTCGACCGTCCAGCGCGTGCGCCGTCCAAGGGGCTCCGGCTTGATTCCCCGGCGGGCGAGCTCGCCGGAGATGACGGATTCGCCGAGCCGCGCGAGCGCGGCGTAGAAAGAGGACGTGGTCTTCAGCTCGAGCTCGCGGCAGAACGTAGGCAGCCAGCGTCCCACGTGGTCGCGGAGGAAGGTGTCCTCGATCTCACTGCACGTGGCCGCGGCGCCGTTCTCCTGCTCGGCCTCGAGAGCAAGCCGTTTGGCACCGAGGAAGGCGAGGAACTCGAGCTCGCAGCCGGCGTGGTCGACCCGTTCGGCTGCCGGGCCATGTGCCTCGGCGCCGAAGGCACGGTAGAAGCCGGCGACATCGGCCATCTGGCGCGTGTGCCGGAAGGGATCGCCCTCGTAGCTGCCCTCGTACGGCGGCACGGCGACCTCGCCGCCGAAGAGCGCCTGGTAGGCGCAGGCAAGCTCCTGTACCGAGTCGCCCGGGCCGAGCGCGGCGAGCAGCTCGACCAGCGCCCGGGCCGTTGGGTCGCCGCGGCCCTCGGCTCGCTCGAGGAGGGCTTCCCCGAGTGCCTCGATCTCGGCGAGGGTCTCTTCGTCGGGGGCGGTGAACCCGAGCGAGAGCAGCCGCCAGGTCGCGACCAGCTCGACGCCCTCGCCCGTCGCCGTGCTCACGCGCGTCCCTCGCCGGCGTCGGCTCCCGCCGGGCAGAGCCCGGCTCCGCCGCCGCCTGACGCCGCTCGCGGCACCGTGCTCTCCGGGGCCGTACTACCCGTACTGTCCCCTCCGGCCCGGCACCGCGAGCAGCGCCCGAGGAACGCGCGGGCGGAGGGGGTCGATTCAGGGCGTCTCACGCGGTTGCCTCGAGCCCGAGGGTCAGCCAGCCGGCGATGTGCTTGCGCCCCCCGCGGTTGCCATCGGCGCCCTCCCAGACGGCGAACGCGATCGGCCACTGCGTGTCGGGCCTCAACGGGTCGCCCGCCTCGGGACGCTCGAGCGCCATGGCCATGGCGACCTTCCACCGCCCGCCCTCGTGGATCGCGCCGCCTCGCGCGCTCTGCGTGGCGACGTGCGTGACCGTGCCGAAGCCCTCGGCCACGATCTCCTCGACCGCCGTCTTGCGCGCGGTGTTCGAGACCGGGTTTCCGACCGCGCGCCCGGGCCAGTACGGGAGCGCGTCGGCAGCGCTGAGGATGTCGTCGGGCATGATGTCGTGCACGACGCGGGGGTAGATTTGGTCGACGCCGGTCTTGCCCGCGAGGTCACGCTGCCACGTCGCCCGCCACTGGAGCACATGGACGGGCGCGCCGGGCCCACCCATCGTGATCGGCGGTGTCGTGCCGGCCCGGGCCGGGAGCTGGACGGCGACTCCGTCGTGGAAGACGTCGATCCCGTCCAGGTCGTCTCGGTCGGCGTCGTCCCACTCGAGCAGGAGTCCGAGCTCCTTGCCGTTGTGGAGCGCGCGCGCGACGAGCTCGCGGATCGTCCCCTCCTGGAGGAACGGCTGGGCGATCTGCTGGGGCTGGAGCGGCACGATGATCGGGTCGGCGTGGCGCCAGTCGACGCTGCCGGGATCGTCGCCCGGCAGCTCGCCGTCGCGGAAGCGGGCCGTCAGCTCGCTCGACACCACGGCCGGTTTTCCGGGCCTCAGTTTGAGCGCGACGCCTGCGACCGCCGCCGAGCCGGCGACGAGACCGGCGCCCCCGATGAGGACCGCCTGCTTCCTGGTGATTCCGCCTTCGCTCATCTCCGCCTCATGTGTTGTGCAGGAAGCCGGTTGCGGGTTCGCCTTGCAGCTCGGTCGCGAACTCGAGCGGCCGGACGAAGGTCGGCTCCGTCAGCGGCACCGCGATGATCTCCCGGCCCTCGTCGTCGTAGCCGCGCGCGACGCCGCCTGCGACGTCGAACGTGCTGATGATCCGTTCCGTCGCACCGAAGAGCATCAGCAGCCCGAGCAGCTCCGGGTCGTCCTTAGCGTTCTTGTACGTCTCGATCGCCGCCGGGACGCCGGGCCCGAACATCTGCTCGAGGTACTCCGGGGGAACGTGCACCGGCGGGATGTAGTAGACGTTCGGCTCGAGCCCGAGCTGCGGATAGAGCGGCAGCGCGAGCTTACGGATGTGGATCAGGAAGTCGGCCGGCTTGCGCGGGTCTGCCTGCTCCGGAGTCGAGACGTAGTTCGTCAGGCGCAGCTTGCCGATGCAGGACGTCGTGCACTGCGTCTGCAGGCCCTGCTCGAGCTTTGGATAGCAGCCGATGCACTTCTCGCTCACGCGCGTTTCGAGGTTGAACATCGTCTTCTTGTACGGGCAGGCGGTGAGGCACTCCTGGTAGCCGCGGCAGCGCGTCTGGTCGACGAGCACGATCCCGTCCTCGGGGCGCTTGTAGATCGCCTGGCGCGGGCAGGCCGCCACGCACGCCGGGTACGTGCAGTGGTTGCAGATCCGCTGCAGGTAGTACATCCACATGTCCGCGTGGGGTGTGTCGGGGATGTACGTGGTCTCGCCGGCGACGCCGGTGGGCTCGTCTTCGCCGAGGTTCGGGTGGTTCCAGTCGGCCTCGTCGGGCGTCCAGCCGAGCACCTTCTCGCCTTCGGGCGCGGCCTCGAAGATCGTCGTGCCGGCGTAGGTGTCGCCGTCCCAGCTCTGCTGCCCGAGGAGGTCGAGCACGTTGACGTCCCAGCCGGTCGGGTAGAAGCCGAAAGGCTTCGTCTCGATGTTGTTCCAGAGCATGTACTCCTGGCCCTTGCCCCAGGTCCACGTGCTCTTGCACGCGATCGTGCAGCTCTGGCAGGCGATGCACTTGTTGGTGTCCATCACCATGCAGAACTGCTTCTCGGGCCGCGGCGCGTCGTACGGGTACTCCATCGCCCGCCCGAGCTGCCAGTTGCGCACCTTCGCCACGGTCAGCTCTGCTTCTTCCGCGCCACGAAGTCGCCTTTGAGGTAGGCCGTCAGGGCCGGGGAGGGCGCCTGTGGGCGAAGGCCGAGCAGGACGGGCCGCCACAGCCCGGTGCCGCCGAGGCCGCCGTCCTCGGCCTTCTCGACCTTGACGAAGGACTCCTTCGGCGCGCCGGAGGGCGAGTGGACGTCTGCCTCGAACCCCTTGCCGATGACCTGGCCGAAGTAGTTCTTCCGGGTCATCGACTCGGTCATCTGCGTCGGCCGGAGATACGCGCGCGTGCCCGACTGATGGCTGCCGTGGCGGAAGAGCGAGACGTAGTTCGTCTGCGGGTTCTTGGCGGGCCCGTCCGGGTTGTCCTTCTTCGCCTGTACCGTCCCCGGCGTCGCCGCGTACATGTTGAACCACGTGCGGATGACCCCGGGGGGCATGCCCGGGTAGACGCGGACGCGCATCATCACGCGGGCGACCTCGTAGTACGGGTCGTCCTTCTTCCAGCCACGGTACGGCCGGTCCGCCGGGTCGGCGTCGAGCCAGGCGTAGTCGCCCTCGTTGAGCTCGAGCTCCTTCGCGTCGCCGGGGTTCATCTCCATATAGGCCTCGCCTGTCCACGGCGTCCGCGGGTCGCGCCGGTAGATGTCCCCGAACGGCCCGAAGAGCATCGAGATCCAGTCGGAGTCCACCGCTGTCGAGTGCGCGCCCCAGCGGTACTTCGGCGTCTGGAAGATGAAGCGGAAGGCATCGTTGGCCTCGTTCAGCGGGTGCCTCGTCTTCGCCAGCTCCGCCCAGCTGTGGACGACGTTGCGCACCTGCCGCGTCTCGACGTCGCGCTGGTCCTCGGGGATGCCGTAGTCCTTCGGGGTCCGCGGCCTGATGGACGGGTGATGCTTGTTCGAGAGGATCGCGTTCGGCTCGTACATGGTCGCGTCCACGGGCTCGCGCCAGACCGGCAGCGACTCGCCGGCGTCGCGCCATTCCGGCTCGGGTCGGTAGAACTCGAGCCGGCCGGTCGGCGTGTACCAGGGTTTGTCCTCCTGGCGCTGCTCCCAGCCCGCGTGGCGCGGGTAGGTGCGGTTGTTCATCAGCGCGGGGATCCCCCGCTGACAGCTTTCGTGCAGCTCGCTGAAGCGGATGCCGCGGGTCGCGTTCGAGCCGTCGAGGATCCGTTGCAGGTACGGCGAAGGATCGCCGTCGAGCACGCCCTGCCAGTAGTCGGCCATCCGCGGCTCGCCGAGCTCGCGTCCGAGCTCGACCGCCACGCCAGCGAGGATCTGGTAATCGGAGCGTGAGTCGTGGATCCGAGCCAGCTTCGTCGTCGGGAAAGCGAGCAGGAACGGGTTCGTGCAGCTCGCCGTCATGTCGGGCTGCTGGAACTCCGCCCAGGAGTCGGCCGGGAAGACGATGTCGGAGTACTCGCAGGAGCTCGTCCACCACCACTCGTTGCAGAAGACGGCCTCCTGCTTGGGCAGTGTGTTCTTGACCAGGTCGAACGACCATTTCGCGTTGCCGAGCAGCGAGTTCGAGTTGCCGAACCAGAGCAGCTTCGTCGGGGTCGGCATGTGGCTCGCGCCGGTGATCATCTCCTTGCCCGCCTTGAGCGGCCGCTCGCCGTAGTTCCAGTAGTGGGCCGATTCGGCCTTGTAGTACTTCTTCACCCGCGCCGGCTTCGTGAGGTCGAGCTCGATGTCGAACGGGTCCTCGAGGATCCACTGCGGCATCGCCTGGAAGAGCGAGCCGCGGTAGTTGCCGGCATAGCTGCCGACGTTGCCGGTCAGGTGGCCGACGTTGTCGGTGAGCGCGGCGACGAGGAAGTGGACGCGGCCGAAGAGGTCGGCGTTGAAGTAGTGGTTCGGGCCCATCCCCGCCGCGAGCAGCGTGTGGCGCTTGTTGGCGGCCAACTGGCGCGCGAGGCTCTTGATCGCCTGTGGCGGCACGCGAGTCAGCTCCGAGGTCGTCTTCAGGTCGAAGTTGTCGTCGAGGTACTGCTTCAGCAGGTCGAAGACGGGCCGGGCCTTCACCGTCGTGCCGTCGGCGAGCGTCACGTCGAACTCGCCGGTGAGCGCCGCATCGGTCTTCATTCCGGCTCCGACCATGTCTCGCGTGACGACAGCCGGCTTGCGCCTCCGGCGGTCCCAGACGACGAAGTCGCCCCACTGCGCGCGCAACTCGTTCGGGACGATCTGCTTGCCGACGGTGAACGGCGGCGGCGGCGGGTTGCCCTTGATCTCTGCATCGGGCTTGAGCGTGATGTAGTTGGACAGCTTGGCGGGCTCGTACCCCTTGACGAGGTCGCGCGCGCTCAGCCGCTCGCCGGTGTCCATGCGCACGAGCAGCGGCAGGTCGGTGCGCTCGAGCACCGCCTTGCGGTCGTAGGCGCGCTTGGCGATCAGCTCGCGCGCCACGCCGAGCAGGAGCGCCGTGTCGGTGCCGGGTCGCAGCACGATCAGCTCGTCGGCCTTGTTCGCCGTGGGCATGTAGTCGGCGCTGATCACGATCGTGCGCGTGCCCTTCAGGCGTGCGTCGCCGAGCCAGTGGCCGTCCGGCATCTTCGTGCAGATCCAGTTCATCCCGATCAGCACGACGAGCTTCGCGTGCTCGGCGGCGAAGAGGTCGAAGTCCACGGTCTGGCTGCCCGTCACCATCGGGTGCCCCGGCGGCAGGTCGGTGTGCCACGCGTAGTTGTCGAAGCCGCGGCTGCCGACGATCTCCTCCTGCGGGGCCTCCGGGCGCACCTTGCGGTCGAGCAACGCGAGCATGTTGGCGAAGCGGTAGAAGCCGAAGACCCGCCCGACGCCGAGCAGCGGCATGCCGCCGCGCATCTTGATCGCCTGCACGCCGGCTCCGTGCATCGCCTCGACCATGGCCGGCTCGTAGCCCTGTTCGAGGAGCTTCTCCGCGCCCTCGGCGCCGGTGTACGTCTCGGCGACGTTGCGGAGCGCCTTCGCGGCGATGCCGTTCGCCTCGTCCCACGTCACCTTCAACCAGGAGTCCTCGCCTCGCTTTGTCGTGTCCATCTCCGGGCTGCCGTCAGCCTTACGCGGGAAGCCCGCGTCCGCCCAGGCCTTGAAGCCCGCGCGGATCATCGGCGCCTTGACCCGACGGTCGCCGTAGATGCGGCGGCCGAGCACGAGCCCCTTCTGGCAGACCCGCGGATCCCAGCGATGGGAAGCCTGGTTGCCGGAGAGATCCTTGGCCTGCCCGTAGCCGTACGTCGGGCTGATGCGGACGATCACGCCGTTCTTGAGGTGCGCTCGCAGAAGACAGTTGTGCGTGTCGTTGGGCGCGCAGGTGAAGACGAACGAGCCGTCCTCGGCGAACTGGTCGCGGTAGACGCGCTCCCAGTCGCGGCTCGGGAAGACGGTCAGCGGGTTCGAGATCGCAACCGGCTTCTGCTCGGTGCCTGCTGCGCCGTGGGCGGAAGAGAGGTAACGCGCAGGGAGAAGGAGGTCTCCCAGCGCCGCGCCCGATCCGACCGCTACGGCCCGCTGGAGAAGTTGGCGACGAGACAGCCGGCTCACGCGCACCGCTTAACTCTCGTGGCCCCTCGCCGTCGACACATCGGAGCCGAGCCGCAACCTGAATCCGTACTTTCCCCGGAAGCGCGCGTTTGGGGATCGTGCAGACGGCTCTGTGCGCGAGCGGCGTCCGCTCGGCGGGCGTCTCCTAGTAAGGTAGGCCCCATGAGTTATGCCCTCGCACGGAATGCGACCTCACCGTCGCTCGATGCCTTTGCGGAGGAACTGGCGCGCGCGCTCGAGCGCGCGGGCTTCCAGCCGTCAGCCTCCGGCGACCCGTCCGACGCCGACTTCGTCCTCAACCTCGTCGACCCGGAGTCCCCGCGGGCCTTCCGCCGCAAGGCCAAGGGCACGTATTCGGCGACGCTCTACGAGCTGCCCGACGAGCCCGAAAACGTGCTCAAGTCGAGCTACCCGCTGCTCGTCCGCTCGCTCGCGAACATCGTCATGCTCTACGTTCCCGGCAAGGCCGTCTGGTTCACGACGATGGAGCGCGGCACCTACAAGGTCGAGCCCGATGCCGACGAGGTGGTCGCACGGCTCGCACCGCTCGCCCGCTCGCGGCTCGTGATCGAGAACGACTTCCGCACCGACCTCGAGCCCGAGCTGTGGGGCGGTGACGACGTGACCGAGGACATCAAGGCCGCCGGCAAGCGGATGGGCGATCTCGATCTGCTCCCGGCCCCGTTCCCCATCGAGGAGTTGCTCGACGAGCGCGACCTGCGCCACGTGATGCGCCTCTACGGGGTCGGCGGACTCTCGTACGGCAATCTTTCCGCGCGGCTGGACGCCGAGCGCTTCTGGATGAGTGCGAGCGGCGTGGACAAGTCGGTGCTCGACGGCATCGGCCGCGACATCCTGCTCGTCTCCGGCTACGACGCCGTGAACGGGCGCATGGTGATCAGCGTGCCTCCGGCGGTCGAGCCGCGTCGCGTCTCGGTGGATGCGATCGAACACTGGATGATCTACCAGGCGCACCCGAACGTCGGGGCGATCCTCCACGTCCATGCGTGGGTCGAGGGGATCGCGGCGACGCAGATCAACTATCCGTGCGGAACCGAGGAACTGGCTCGGTCGGTCGCCGAGCTGATCGACCTGGAGCCCGATCCGGCGCACGCCGTGATCGGTCTGCGCAACCACGGCATCACGGCAACTGGTGACACTCTTGCGGAGATCCTCGACCGGATCGAACCGCGCGTGCTCCGCCAGATCCCGATGAACTGAGCGCCTTCGGCGCCCAGTTCAGAGGAAACGCGGCTTTTTCTCGAGCTTCGGCGTCTCTCTAGCGGAATCGGCCGCCGTCAGGCGGGCGAAGCCGCAGGGCAGTTGCGACCGCGAGGAGCGCGATCACAGCGTCGTTCGCGACGCACCAGCTGCAGACTGCGTCGATCACCGCGAGCTGGATCACGAGCAGGTAGATGCTGAAGGCGAGACCCCCCGCAGCGATTCCCGCTGCGAGCGCGCGCGAGCGCGGGCCGTCGAGCGCCGCCAGCGCGAGGACGGCGCCGTACCCGGCGAGCCCGAGCACCGACACGGGAATACCGGCGAGCTTCGCGTAGGCCGAGTCCTGGACCGCTTCGCAGCCGCCTCCCGTCAGGCAGAAGCCGAGGCTGTCGCCTCCATACCAGGAGTACGTCAAGTAGCCGGCGATCGCCGCTCCTGCGAGTGCGAGCGCGGCGACGGCGAGCCGCAGCGCTCGGTCGCTCACGGCGTGAGCGCGGCGTCGAGCGCCGGACGGAACACGCTCACGTCGAGCGAGCTGAGCTCGAGCTGGTGGGGCGGGACGCCCTCTCGCACGACGAAGAACGTCGGTGTCCCTCGGACACCGTCGTTTATGCCCTGCGTCTCGGCCTTTGCGAGCAACTCGTCGACCGTGGCCGTATCCGTCCCGGCGAGCATCTGCTCGACGTCGAGACCGGGCACCGCTGCGCCGATCTGCCGGACGAGGGAGTCGGTCACCCAGCCCTTGTTCTCCTCGCCCTGATTCGCGAAGAGGAGCTCGAGCACCGTCCATGCCTTGTCCTGCTCCGCCGCGGAGAGAACGATGCGGAGGGCCTTTTCTGAGTCAGGGCCGAGGAAGTAGAGGCCGCGGAACTCGAGCTTCACCTTGCCGGACCGCACGTACTCGTCGAGCAGCGCCGGGAGAGAGCCGTTGGAAAACTCGCCGCAGAATGGACACTGGATGTCCGCGTACTCGACCATCGTCACGGGAGCCGAAGGCGAGCCGAGGACGAGCCCAGCCTGTGGGATCCCGTCGAACAGCTTCGGGTCGCCGAGCAGCGCCGACGCTTCGCCGGTCGTGACGAGCGGCGGCTCCGGGGTCTTGTCGCCGCCGCCGGCCAGGCTGATGATGATCAGCACGGCAGCGATCACGGCTGCGCCGCCGCCGGCGAGAGCGAGCATGAGCGTCCGGGAGGGCCCGACGTGTTGCGGGGCGCCCGAAGGGGCCTTCACCCGTGGCTTACGCTTGCCCATGGGAGCGCAGTTTGACCGAAAGCCGCCGCCTCCTGCATCGGCACCGACGCGGACAGCCGCTGCGGGAAACTCCGGATGAGACACAATGTGGCCGGCGACGAGTCGCCGCGTATGGCGGGCAACGATCACCAGAGACTCCAGGAGCGGCAACGGGCACTCATCGAGGCCGGAATCGCCCTTTCCTCGGAGCGGTCGCTCGATGCCCTGCTCCAAAGGCTCGTCGAGACGGCCGCCGCTTTGACGGGTGCCCGGTATGCCGCGCTCGGCGTCCTCGATCCGAGCGGTGCCACGCTCGAGCGGTTCATGACGCACGGCATCGGTGAGGAAACCCACGAGCAGATCGGCATGCTGCCCCGAGGCCGCGGGATCCTCGGCGTTCTCATTCGCGAGGCGAAGCCATTGCGGATCGGCGATCTCATGTCGGATCCGCGGGCCGTCGGCTTCCCGCCGAACCACCCGCCGATGCACAGCTTCCTCGGTGTGCCGATTCTCCTGCGCGGCGTGGCGTACGGGAACCTCTACTTGACCGAGAAGGAGGGCACGGTCGAGTTCACCGACGAGGACGAGGAGGTTGCGACGCTGCTTGCTTCCCAGGCAGCCGTCGCAATCGAGAACGCCCGCCTCTACGAGTCGACGACGCGCTGGGTGCGGCAGCTCGAGTCGTTGAACGAGGTTTCGACGGCGCTCGTGGGCGAGTTCGAGCTGCCCCGTCTGCTCGGGATCGTTTGCCAGCGCCTGCGCGAGCTGCTCGGCGCGCGGGTCGTGTGCGTCGCATTGCCGGACCCCGATGACGTGCTGCGCATTGCCGCCTCCGACGGGATGGACCTCGACGGGTTGCGGCTCCCTCGCAATTCGAAGACCTTCCGGATCCTGAGCCGCAAGCGCAGCGAGCGCGTCGACTCCGTGATCGACGATGCGGAAGTCGATCAGGAGTTTGCCCGGATCTTCGGGGCTCGCGCGCAGGTCTGGGTGCCGTTGCTCGTTCGCGAGCGGGCAATCGGCGTCGTGCTTGCGATCGACAAGGCGGGGGCCGACCCGCGCTTCACCGAGGATGACCTGCGCCTGGCCGAGAGCTTCGCGCAGCGAGCCTCCGTCGCCGTGGATCTCTCGGAGCGCGTGGCTCGCGACGCGCTCCGCCGCGTCGTTGCCGCGCAGGAGCTCGAGCGGCGGCGCCTCGCCCGGGAGCTCCACGACGAGACGGGGCAGGCGCTGACGTCGATCCTGCTCGGGCTGAAGTCGTTGGAGGATGTCGACGACCCGGCTGCCGTCGCCGTTGCGGCCGGCGACCTACGGGAGCTCGTAGTCGCCACACTCCAGGACGTCCGTCGGCTCGCCGTCGAGCTGCGGCCGAAGGCGCTCGACGACTTCGGGCTCGTGCCGGCGCTCAGGCGTCTGGCGGAGAACTTTTCGGATCAGACGCGGATCGCCGTGGATGTCGAGGCGCGGCTCCCGGAAGAGCGCCTGGCGCCCGAGATCGAGACCGCCGTCTACCGTATCGTGCAGGAGGCGCTCACCAATGTCGTGAAGCACGCACGTGCGCGCAACGTCAGCATCCTCCTCAGCAGGAAGAATGGGAGCGTGTCGGTCATGATCGAGGACGACGGCCAGGGGTTCGACCCGGCGCGGGGGCGCGCTGACGGGCTTGGCCTGCTCGGGATGCGCGAGCGCGCCGCGCTGCTCGGCGGGACGCTTTCGATCGAATCGTCGGACGGCGCCGGCACGACGCTCGTCGTGGACGTCCCGGTCCCGTGAGCATTCGCGTTCTCATCGTCGACGACCACGCGGTCGTGAGGTCGGGGCTGAAGCTGCTTCTGGAGGCGGAGGCCGACATCACCGTTGTGGGCGAGGCTGGGAGCGCGGACGAGGGCGTGCGCGCCGCGCGGCTCGAGAAGCCGGACGTGGTGCTGCTCGACGTCGTCATGCCGGGGCGAAGCGGGATCGAGGCGACGCCCGAGCTGCTCAAGGCTGCCCCGACTGCGAGGGTGCTCGTCCTCTCGATGCAGGACGACCCGAGCTATGTTCGCGAGGCGTTCGCCGCGGGTGCCAGAGGCTACGTGCTGAAGGAGGCTGCGGACGTCGAGCTCGTCCAGGCTGTGCGCGAGGTCGCGGGAGGCGCTCGCTACGTCCATCCGGCTCTTGGCGCACGTCTTGCTGCGGCGGAGGTGGACGCTGCTTCGCGGGCGGCCGCCGACCCGCTCTCCGATCGGGAACGCGAGGTGCTTCGCCTCCTCGCGTTGGGGCATACGAACCAGGAGATCGCGAAGATGCTGTTTATCTCGGTTCGCACGGCCGAGACCCACCGGGCGCACATCATGCAGAAGCTGGGCCTTCAGACCCGCGCCGAGCTGGTCCGCTACGCGCTCGCCAACGGGTTGCTCGAGAGCGACTCGTAGGCGAACCGGCTGCCGGATCGCCGGATCGGCTCTCCGTCAGGGTGAGGCGGTTCCCTTCGGAGTGCCCACCTTGAGCAGCCCGACCTGCCCGAGGTCGACCGAGGCGAACGAATGGCTGACGACGGGGTAGAGGCCGGGGTCGTCGATCTTGACGTCGAACACGGCACCGCCGCCTGCGGGCACGCTCACTGTCTGGACACCTTGCTGGTACTGGGTCATGTCCTGGTTGACCCAGGCGCGGTCGAAGATCGTGCCGACGACGTGGAAGTCGGTGTCGAGGCTCGGTCCGGCGGCGACGACGTAGAAGCGGACGGTCTCGCCCGGGTCGGCCGTCAGCGGGTGCGTGACGTACTGCGCCGCGTAGCCGTTCCAGGTGACCCAGTCGGGCTGCATCGCGTGCGCCTTCGCCACGTCGAGTGAGGCAGCGGTGTCGGTGCCGGGGCCGTTCAGGTACCACTCGCTCGAGACGAGCACGTATTCGCGGTCGGCCTTCGGCAGCGGTGTGGCCGGATCCACGACGATCGCCCCGTACATGCCGTTGGCGATGTGCGCGAGCACGGGCTTGGTGCCGCAGTGGTACATGAAGACGCCGGGATCGTCCGCCTTGAAGCGGAATGTGAAGGACTTGCCCGGTGCGACGTCGATGAACGCCTCGTTCGGCCCGATGCGCGCCGCATGGAAGTCGATCGAGTGCGGGATCGCGCCGCCGTTGGTCAGCTTCATCTCGATCGTCTGTCCCTGACGGGCATGGACGATCGGTCCGGGGGCGCCGCCCTCGAAGCCCCAGGCGTTGTACTTCACCCCGGGCGCGATCTCGATCGTGACGTCCTTCAGGACCATGTGCACTTTCACGACGTCGCCTGCGGGGACGGGAGGAAGCTCTGCGGCGTAGGGCGCGCGCGCGGCGGCGAGCTTGTCCGCGTCAGGGACGCTGGCGCCGGCGTAGCTCTGGATTCCGCGCGTCTCGGTGTCGGCTGTCGTCGAGGCGTTCCCGTTCGCCCCCGCCGCGGCCTGGGCCTCGGCGGTCGGACCGTTGTCCGAGAACGCGCGTTCCGCGGCCACGATGCTCGCCGAGAAGGCCAGCAGTCCTGCCACTGCCAGTGCACCCGCCGTCAGCGTCGTCGCCTTCACTGGATCCCCCTTGATCAGAATTGACTACAGACCGACGGTAGGCGGATCGGGGGAGACGTCGAATCGGGGAGAGGTCGCAGAGCGCTGCGGATTTCCCGCAGACCTCAGCGGTGCGCGCCGCGGAGCTACGGAGCGAGCTCGAGCGGGATCTCGACGATGTCCTGCCTCGAGCCGTCCTTCGCCGAGTGCGTGAAGACGGTCAGCACGAGTCGGCCGGCCGCGGCGGGCGCGAGCGGGAGCTCCGCATCGAAGGTGCCCCGCTCGCCTGTTCCGGACGTTGCAGTGACGATCCGTTCCGCGAGCACGTTCCCGGCGCTGTCGGCGATCTCGGCGCTGAGCGTCGCCTCGAAGACGTTGGCGCTCCCCCGGATCCGGAGCGGGCTCGTGATGCGCGCGAACGGCGCGGGCGACTCGACGAGGATCGCGGGCGCCTGCCCTTCGAACTCCCCGCGCCCGGCGGGCGGGTCCACGACGACCCCTTCGCCGCCGATCGCCGCCGCCGGCTCGCCGTCGAGTGCGAACCGCACGCGTTCGACGCTTGAGAACTGGGTGAGCGTGAAGACGACCTGAGCCACGCGCAGCAGCATCGAGGTGCTGCCGCCACCGGACTCGAACTCGTGCGAGAGGTTCACGGTCGCGACGCCGCCGGCGATCGAGAGGCCAAGCAGCCGTGTTCCGGCCGGGATCGCGCTGCTGAGCCCGGCGTCGCCGCGCTCGGCTCCATCTGGACCTGCGAGCAACGCCGCGAGCGCCGCGGCGCCCACGGCCTCGGTCTTCGGCACGGAGCGGGACGCAACACCGAGGCGCTCGCCTCGCGTGAAGTAGACGAGGAACGACGTCTGCGCCGCCGGCGCCGGCACGGTGATGTCGGCGCCGGCGGTGGTCACCCGCGAGGCGGTCTCCGTCACGGCCGGCACCGTGTCGTAGGCGTTCTCGCCGCCGCACCCGGTGGCGAGCAGGACGAGCGTGACGGCAAGGCAGGCGGCGAGCTTCACTCGGCCACCTTCATAGCAGCCGGGGCCGCGCTCACGCACGGTGCGGCCGGTCGCTCGCTCTGTCGCGCAGGCCGTCGTGGATGCGGATGAGCGCCGAGTGCAGCTCTCCGGTCGGAGCGACAGGGTTGAACAGCGGGCTTCCACGGACGTCGTTCAGCAGCGTGTGGAGGGCAACGGCGCTCAACGGCGCGACCTTGGTCCCAGGGTCCATGAGATCGTCTGCCAGCTCCAGCAATTCGGCCCGGTGCGCGGCGATCTCGTGCTCGATGCGACTGTCAGGGGGAGGCAGGGCGACGACCTCGCGCAGCAGTGCGGCCATCTGCTCGCGGCTCTTCCGGGACGTGAGCGCCACTGCATACCGGCGCACCTCGGGAAGCTCGTAGGCGTCCGGCTGGGCTGCGAGCTGCGCGACCAGCTCGTGTCGGCGCGCCGCGGCGGAGAGGGCGAGCACGCCCTCGACGAGCCCGCCGAGCGTAAGCCCCGCGGCGAGCGCACTGCTCCAGTGCTGAGCGATGGGAGCGGCGGCGAGCGAGGCGAGCGCGAGCCCCGCAGTCCACCGGGTGCGGGAGCTCAGCTCTCGCACCTCGACTGCGAACGCGTCGAGCCTGCGCGCGATCATGGCTGTCCCGGAGCGCTACTCGGGCGCGTCCGCCGGGGTCTCCTGCGCCTCGTCCGGCGCGCGTACGACGACGACCGGGCAGGTTGCCCGCTGCAGCACAGCTGACGAGACGCTGCCGAGCAGGACGGTCAGCATGACGCCGTGCCCGTGGGAGCCGATCACCAGCAGCGTCGCGTGCTCTGCCTCGGCGAGCCGGCAGATCTCGGTCGCGGGGTCACCGCTACGGAGGACCGTCTCGACCTCCAGCCCGGCACGCTCTGCGGCCGCCTTGGCTTCGGCGAGCGTCAGCTCGGCGTGCTCTGATTCCGCCGCGACGAGCTCGGAAGCAACGGGGAGACCGGTGTACGGGAGTCCGAAATCGCCCTGGAGCGGGCGCCAGATCGTGACGATCAGCAGCCGGCGAGCGAGCGCTCGCGCGAGGTCGATTGCCTCGGCGAGGGCCTGCGATCCGGCCCGGGAGCCGTCGGTGGCGACGACGATCGTGTCCATGGTCACCTCCCTCGTGCTTCAAGTGTCGGGTCTCCGCCGAGCCGTGCCATCGGGGCGTCGCCTCTCCCTGCTGCGGCTTTTCCGCAGGCGCAATCGTGCGGCGTACCGATGCCGATGACCCGGTCGCGTCCCACGATGAAGCAACCATGGCGCCGACCTACGCAGTCATCTGGCAGGAGCCGGGCTTCCCGCCGTACGCGGGTAAGCTCGTCGTCGGCCGGCAGCAGCTCAGCCTCGAGGGCTCGGCGGCCGGTGCGCGCCAGTCACTTCACCGCGTGCTCTACGACGAGATCGCGCGCGTTCGGGTGGGTCGCGCCCCGGAGGAGCGTCTCGACGGCCGTAGCGCCGTTGTCCTCGAGCGGCGGCAGGGCGGTCCACTCCGGATCGCGACGGTCAACGGCATCGGGGAGACGAGCGAGCTCGCCGACAAGATCGCCGAGCGCGTTCCCGGAGGTTTTACCGAGTGAGCCTCGTCGCCGTGGTGGCGCCCCTCAAGTACGGGGCCTACCAGGACGCCAAACGGTTGATCGAGAGCGGCCCGCCCTTCGACCCTGCCGGAACACCGCTCATCCGGCACGAGGTCTTTCTCTCCGATACCGAGGTGGTCTTCATCTTCGAGGGGCCAGACGTGAGCGACGCGGTCGCGCAGCTTGCCGTCGATCCGTCCGTCTGGAGGGCCGCCGGCGAATGGGCCGACGTGCTCGCGGGCAAGCCGCGCATCGCTGACGAGTCGTACCGCTGGTTGCGCGCTGAGCGCGACGTCTAGGCGAGCTTGGCGACCCTTGTCTGAGCCTGCACGGCCTGTTTGAGCACGGTCAGTGCCTCATCTGTCCGCCCTTCGGCTTCCAGCAGCTCTGCAAGCCGGGAGAGGGTGTCGAGACGGTAGGGATTGGGTGCGGTCTCGAGCAGCTCCGCGGCGCGCCCGTAGAGCTCGATCGCCCGGAACCGTTCGCCGGTCGCGGCGAAGACGTCGGCGGCGAGGCTGTAGCACCGGCCGGCGCCGACGGCGTCCTGCTCGGGGATCGTCTCTGTGGCCCTGGTCGCGAGTGCCGTGGCCTCGGCCGTGCGCCCGAGCCGCTCGAGCGCACGGGCGCGCTCGAGCTGGAAGAGGGTCTTCTGCAACGCGTCGCCCGCCTGCGCGGCCAGCGGAGCGCCGGCGTCGAGTAGCGCGAGCGCGCCGTCGGCGTCGCCGCGCTCGAGCGCGGCGCCTGCCAGGAGCTCGTGCGCTCGAGCCCCGTGGCGGGCGTGATCGACCGTGTCGAGCGTCGCCAGGGCGCGCCGGGCGTAGCGGGCTGCCGCATCGTGGCGGCCCGTGTCGGCCTGCTGCTGGGCCTGCGCCCAGTAGAGCCGCGCGCGCGCCGCCGGGTCGCCCAGCTCGGCAGACGGTGCCAGGGCGCCGCGAAGCAGGGCCTCCGCGCGGTCGAGAGCGCCCGCTGCGGCCAGGGTGTCGGCGAGCAGCACGGCGAAGCGCGCCTGCTCGAACCCGTCGCCCAGGGCGCGCGCGGCCGCGAGGGCAGGCTCATAGACCGAGATCGCCGACTCGAGCTCGCCGAGGCCGGCGTACGCCGCGCCGAGCCATTCGAGCACGTGCGGATGTTCGGCAGCTGCGGCGCCGAGTAAGCGCCGCGCCTCTTCGAGTTGCTGGGCGGCGTCTTCCACTCTCCCCTCGTCGAGCGCGAGCTTGCCGAGGCCGGCGAGCGCCCGGCCGCGCTCGTGGCGGGTTGCGAGGCCGTCGAGCACGTCCTCGAAGAGCCGGCTCGCGGTGTCTGTCACGCCGAAGCGAAGTGCGGCCTCGCCGAGGAGCAGCGCGTCGCGGGGTGCGCTCTCGGCCCCGCGGGCGAGGTGTTCCTCGCTGACACTCAGCAGGCGTCCGAGCTCGCGCAGGAGCTGAAGTGACGGAATCCGCTCGCCGCGCTCGATCCGAGAGATGTAGGCCGCGCTGCAGCCGGGGAACGCCAGGTCGCGCTGGCTCATCCCGGCCGTTTCCCGGGCCGCTCGGAGGCGGGCACCGACGGCGAGGGCGCCGTCGACGTGCTTCAACTTCTGGCGATCCATGTGTACCTTTCGTAACTGATACGGGGCCGCGGCTCTTTCAAGCGCTCAGAAGGAAGCATACGATCCCCTCTCGTCTACGACAAGCGGGGACGTTGGAGGAAACAGGAGTCATCCGGCGCTGGGTCTGCCGGATGACGGCTGTCTGCTGCTCGGAGGGTTTACCCTCGCACGCGCTCTCTCGCTCCGCTCCGGCACGTCAGAGCGGACGAGACCGAGACGACGCCCGGCACGCGCTGGACGAAGATCGGCAGCAGCTCCGCGTCGGTCGCGGTCTCGACCTCGCCGGCGAGCATGACGTTCCCGCTCTCGACCGTGATCTCGATCGCGTCGGGCGCCATCCAGAGCGTTCGCTTGACGATCTCGTTGCGGATCTCGTCTTCGATCTCGGCGTCCGTGCGTGTGAAGGCTCGCACGACGTCGGCGCGGGTGACGATCCCGATGAGCTGGCCGCGCTCGATCACAGGCAGCCGGTTGACGCTGTCCTCGATCATGCGGATCGCAGCCTCGTGCAAGGGTCGGTCCGGGCCGATCGTCAGTGCCGGGGCGGTCATCGCCTCTCCGGCCGTGCGAGCCGCGAGCTTCTGGTCGAGCGCTGAGCCACCCTCGAACAGCCAGCCGAGCAGCCCTGTGTGCGCGGACCGTGCTCCGCCCTCCTTGAAGAGGATGTCGGCTTCCGACAGGACGCCCAGGACGGCTCCGTCGCCGTCCACGACGGCCATGCCCGAGATGCCGTTCTTCGCGAGGATCGTGGCCGCTTCCTTGAGCGAGGTCTCCGGGCCGACGGTGATCACGTCCCGGGTCATCACATCCCTGATCTTCATCGTCCTCAAACCTCCTCGGATTGTCTGTTTCCATCGTCGCGGAGATGCGCGTCCGGGCCATCGGTGGCCCTGCGGAGTTGCCCTGCGGCTTTACCGCGTGACGGATCGGCTCCCGCGCCGCGGACCGCCCGGCCCGGGGAGCATTCGGCCCGCCTTCGGCTCGCTCTGGCTAGGCGCGCAGCGCGCGCAGCGCGTTCAGGATCACGGCGATGTCGATCGCCTCCTGCAGGAGCGCGCCGTAGACCGGCGGGAGATAGCCGAACGCCGCGGCGACCATCGCTGCGAGGCTGAGGCCGATGCCTGCGAGAACGCTCTGGCGTGCGATGTAGAGCGAGCGCCGGCCAATCTTGACCGCCTCGACGACACGGTCGATCCGGTCGACGACGATGACGGCGTCGGCTGTCTCGGACGAGACGGTCGCGCCCGCGAAGCCCATGGCGATGCCGACGTCGGCGAGCGCGAGTGCCGGTGCGTCGTTGATCCCGTCGCCGACCATGATCACCGGCCGGAGCTTTGGGTTCTCGCGCATCGCGCGCACGACGTCGAGCTTCTCGTCCGGCGAGTGCTCCGAGTAGACGCGGTCGACGCCGATCTGCCGGCCGATCTCCTCGGCGATCTCCCTCCGGTCGCCCGTGACGAGGGCGATATGGCGGATGCCGGCGGCCCGCAGTTGCTGCACGAGATCGCCCGCGTCCGCGCGCACGTGGTCGGCCATGACGATCACGCCGGCGAGCTCTCCGTCCACGCCGACGAGCACTTTGGCGCGGCCGACGTCGTCGCCGTCGTCGAGTGCCCGCGCCTGCGCGCCCGCGCCCGGGTACCCGTGCCCTTCGAGCCAGGCGCTGGAACCGACGGCGACGCGGTGGCCGTTCACGGCCCCCTCGATCCCCTGTCCGATCCGCTCCGTGGAGTCGGTCGGGAAGGAGAGCTCGAGCCCGCGTCGCTGCGCGTCGTGCACGAGCGCCTCGGCAAGCGTGTGGGCAGACAGCTGGTCGAGCGACGCCGCAAGGCGAAGCAGCTCCAGCTCGGGTAGCGCGCCCAGTGACACGATCCGATCGACGTCCGGCGTGCCGAGCGTGACCGTTCCCGTCTTGTCGAGCAGCACGGTGCGCGCCTCGCCGAGCCGCTCGATCGCCGTACCGCCCTTGACGATGACGCCCGCTCGGGCGGCACGCGAGAGCCCGGAGATGAGTGCGATCGGCGCCGCGAGGATGAGCGGGCACGGCGTCGCCACGACCATCACGGCGAGCCCTCGTTTCGCGTCGCCGCTCGCAACCCAGGCCGCGCCTGCGACGGCGAGCGAGACCGGCAGGAAGATCGCTGCGTAGCGGTCGGCGAGCCGGACGAACGGCGCCCGGTGGCGCTCGGCCTCGCGCACGAGCTTGACGAGAGCCGCGTAGGCGCTCTCCGCGGCCGGGCGCGTGACGCGCAGGTCGAACGCCGCGCCGGCGTTCGCGGTGCCGCTCCGGACGGTCCCACCCCGGTGGAGCTCGACCGGCAGCGGCTCGCCGGTCAGCGCCGACTCGTCGATCACCGCGCTCTCGGCGGAGACGACGCCGTCGGCCGGCACGACCTCGCCCGGCCGCACGAGGACGACGTCGCCGGGGTGGACGTCATCCACCGGTACCTCAGTGACTGTCTCGCCACGTCGCAGATGGGCGATCCGGGGCGCCCGCTCGACGAGCTTCGTCAGCTCGCGGCGAGCACGCCGGCCGGCCGTGGACTCGAGTGCGTTGCCGCCCGACAGCATCAGCGCGATGATCGAGGCGACGAGGTACTCCCCGAGCGCGAGCGCCCCCGCGATGGCGACGAGCGCGACCGCGTCGACCCCGACGTCCCGGCGTGCGAGCGTCTTCGCCACCGACCAGACGAGCGGGACGAGCGCGGCGGCCGCGGAGGCTGCCCAGACCGCGTGCGCCGCGACGTCGATTTCGAACAGGTGCAGCACGGAGCCCGCCGCCAGCGCAGCGAGTACCGCGAGAGCAAGGAGCCGCTCCGCCATCGCCTAGATCATCGTGGCACGACCGGCGAGCGAGCATCCATAGTGAGACGGGCGCGCAGCGACCGTCTCACCAGGTCTTCGCCTGCGCCCGGACGTGCGGCCGGGCGAGCCTGATTCGCGCGTCCACGGCGACGGCCCGGTC
This sequence comes from uncultured Gaiellales bacterium, assembly GCA_964351025.1. Classification (GTDB taxonomy): domain Bacteria; phylum Actinomycetota; class Thermoleophilia; order Gaiellales; family Gaiellaceae; genus CAYGLV01. Next base: position 44,511 of record CAYGLV010000012.1, read on the forward strand.
GGGCAGCGCCAGGATGGGATTGAGGTCGAGCTCGGCCACTTCGGGCACCTCCTCGGCGAGCCGTGAGAGCCGGTGCAGAAGGTCGGTGAGCGCAGGCGCGTTGGCGGCGGGCGCGTCGCGGAAGCCGGTGACGAGGCGCCCCGCCTTGCCCTCGTGCACGAGCTCGGCGGCGTCCGTGTCGGTGAGTGGCGCAAGCCGGAAGTGCGCCTCGCCGATCAGCTCTGCGAGCACGCCGCCCGGGCCGAAGGCGACGAGCGGGCCGAAGAGCGGGTCCTGCACGACCCCGGCGAGCAGCTCGGCGCCGTCCCTGATCATCGGCTGCACGACGACCGCGCCGCCGATCCGCTCGGCTGCCGCCCGCACCTCGTCCGCGTCGGCGAGGTTGAGGGCGACGCCGCCCGTCTCGGTCTTGTGCGCGCCCGGCGTCGCGGTCTTGACGACAGCTGGGAACCCGAGCTCCCGTGCGGCTGCCACAGCCTCCTCCGGCCCGGCCGCGAGCCGCTCCGGGACGACGGGGACTCCGTAGGCCTCGAGCAGCGCCCGTGCGTCATCCGGCGTGAGCCAGGCCTCGTCGGTGTCGGCCAGCACCCGCGCCACGAGCTCGTGCGCCTGCCCGGTGGCGATGCCCTCCAGCTGCGGTACCGAGCCGGCAGACCCCCGCAGCCACTCGGCGCGTTCCGCCGCGCGCCCGAGTGCACGAGCCGCCGACTCCGGGTATGCGAACGACGGCAGGTTCGCGGCGGAGCGCAGCGTCGCGGGCGCGCCCTCTGCGGCGAGGATGCAGGTGAGAACCGGCTTCTCGGGCTCCCCGGCCGCGGCCACCGCCTCGCTCATCGCCGCGCCGACGTCGCGCGCGGGCACGGCGACCGGTGGCACGAACAGGAGGATCGCCGCGTCGATGCCGGGGTCGGCGAGCAGCAGCGGCACGGCCCGCCGGTACAACTCCGCGGTCGCGGAGCCGAGCATGTCCACCGGGTTGGCGACGCTGGCCTCGGCGGGGAGGAGCTCCTGCAGCTTCGCCCTAGTCTCCTCGGCGAACGGTGCCAGCTCGAGCCCGGCCGACTCGCACGCGTCCGCACAGAGGATCCCGAGCCCGCCCGCGTTCGTCAGGACAGCCACTCGACGCCCGCGCGGCGCCGGCTGGCACGAGAGGAGAGCGGCGACGTCGAGCAACTCGTCGAGCGTCTGGGCGCGGATCACGCCCGCCTGCAAGAAGAGCGCTTCGACGGCGGCCTCGGAGCCGGCGAGCGCGGCCGTGTGCGAGCCTGCCGCCCGCTGGCCCGAGCGTGTCACGCCGCTCTTCATCGCCAGGATCGGCTTGACCCGGGCGAGTCGCCGCGCGATGCGCGCGAACTTGCGCGGGTTCCCGAACGATTCGAGGTAGAGCAGGACGAGGTCGGTCTCCGGGTCGTCCTTCCAGTACTCGAGCAGGTCGTTCGAGGAGACGTCCGCCTTGTTCCCGATCGAGACGAAGGCGGAAAGGCCGAGCCCGCGCGCCTCGGCGCGCTCGAGCAGCGCCAGTCCGAGTGCGCCGCTCTGCGAGGAGAAGCCGATCCGTCCCGGCGGGAAGGGCCGCGGCGCGAACGTCGCGTTCAGGCTCACCGCGGCCGAGGAGATCCCGAGGCAGTTCGGGCCGACGAGCCGGGCGCCATGCGCCCGCACCAGCGCCAGCAGCGTCTCCTGGCGCTCGGCTCCCTCCGGCCCGATCTCCGCGAATCCGGCGGAGATGACGCAGAGCGCGTGCACACCCTTCCGCAGCGCCGCCTCCGCGGCCTCGAGCACGAGCTCGCCCGGGAGGCAGACGACGGCGAGGTCCACCACGTCCTCGATCTCCTCGATCGAGGCGTACGCCTTGACTCCGGCGACGGGCTCGCCCTTGCGGTTGACAGGGAAGGCGGCGCCCTTGAAGTCGGCTGCGAGCACGTTGCGGAAGAGCTCGCCCCCGATCGACCCGCGGCGCGGCGAGGCCCCGATCACCGCGACCGTGCGCGGCCGGAAGAATCCCTGGAGAGAGGCCGTGACGGCGACGTGGTCGCGCTCGTCCACGCGGTCGCGATACGTCACCGTTGCGGCGATTGGAAAGCGCACCTCGTAGACGCCGCCTTCGAGCCCTCGGGTTGCCTTGAAGCCGACGTTCTCGAAGACGGCGAGCATGTTCCGGTTTTCCGGCAGGACCTCGGCGACGAAGCTCTCGATCCCGTGCTCGGCGGCGACGGCGGCGAGCTGCTCGAGCAGGCGCGTGCCGATCCCGCGCCGCTGGAGGTCGTCGGCGACGACGAAGGCCGCCTCGGCAGTCTTCGGATCACGCAGGCGCGCATAGCTGGCGAGCCCGACGATCCGCTCGTCGTCGCCCTCGCCGAGCCAGCCGGCGAGCGAGCCCTTCTCCGCCCAGTCCGGGTCCACGAACATCGCCGCCATCTCGCGGCCCGCGGCTGCGAGCCCGTGGAAGCGCAGGAAGCGACTCCGGGTGGAGAGCCCCTGGAAGAGGGAGACGAGCGCGTCCACGTCGGCGGCAGCGGGGGGGCGCAGGCGCAGCGTCGTCCCGTCGCGCAGGATGACGTCGCGGGCTGTGGCGTGGCGCGGCATCGGAACAGTGCTGGCGTGGTCGGACATCGTGTCTCCCGGTGAGTATGCGTTGGTCGAGCTCCTCGTGGCTGGAGCTTCCGCCCGGATCGTCGTGGGGCTCGCTTTCGGGGGCATCGGACCCTGCGCCGATCCGGCCTGCGGAGATCTACCGAGGCGTCGAGGATCGGGGAAAAGCCGCAGCCGAAACGCGGCCGGACACCGATGGCGCACGGTAGGGCGAGCGGCGACGCTATGGAGGCATGAAGCGGATCGTCGTCGCCACCGACGGGTCCCCCGGCGGGCAGGCTGCCGTTGCGGAGGGAGCCGCGCTGGCCCGGGCCCTCCAGGCGGCGATCACGATCGTGCACGTTCGGCCGCCGATCGCCTTTCTGGGCGAGCCTCTCTACCAGCGGCGGCTTTCGAACCAGCTCGAGCGGGCGCGGCAGGCCGTGGACGATGCCCTCGCCCAGCTCGAGGCGCAGGGCCTCGAGGCCGACTACGAGATCCTCGAGGGGGACGCGTCCGACGAGATCGTCCGCATTGCCGAGGCACGCGACGCCGATCTGATCGTGATCGGCTCGCGGGGGCTGGGCCCGGTGCCGGGGGCGCTGCTCGGCAGCGTCTCGAGCGCCGTCGCCCGCCACGCCGATTGCCCGGTTGTGGTTGTCAAGCCCAAGGATCGCGCCCGGGCCGTGCCGGGAGAGCAAGAGCTCACCGGTCCCGCCGGCTAGCCGGCGGCCAGACCTGCGCGGCGCGTAGACCGCCCCCTCCACGCCCGCGGAGGGGGCGGTCGTTTCTTCAGATCTCGTCTCGCAACTCAGCGTCCACCGGTGGCGGCCGGGCGACGAGCATGTCGAGCAGCTCGGTCGCCGGCAGTACGCGCGGGCGGCCCAGCGTTCCCGCGCCGACCTGGACGCACAGGCCGGCCGGCTCGAGAGCGAGCGTGATCTCGACTCCGAGCTCGTCGAGCTCGGCGAGCGTGCAGGCCGCCGTGTCCAGGTCGCGCAGCACCTCGGGCGGCGGGCTGTCGGGGATCTCGGTCGGCCAGGCGGTCACGTCCTGGTAATCGGCTGCGTGCCTCCCCGGTTTAGAGCACGCCGCTCTACCCGTTCCGGGCACGTAGCCTCAGAGCTCGAGCCGGGTGCGCGGGTCGAGCGCGGCGAGCAGCGCTCCGGCATCCCACGGGGCCGTCGGGCCGGCCGGGACGCCGAGCGCGCCCCGCCGGATTGCGAGCACCTCGTCGAAGGCGGTCTCGAAGCGGTCGAGGAGCACCGCGTCGAACTGGGACCCGCGCCTGGCAAGCATCATCGCGAGCGCTTCGTCCGGCTGGAAGGCGGGACGGTAGACGCGGTCGCTCGTGAGAGCGTCGAAGACGTCGCCGATCGCGACGATGCGACCCTCGAGCGGGATCGCCTCGCCGGCGAGGCCGCGCGGGTAGCCGGTTCCGTCCATGCGCTCGTGGTGCGTGAGGGCCATCGTCGCCGCGAGGTCGAGGAGCGCCGTTCTCGAGCCCGCGAGGATGCGGTGGCCGATCTCGGTGTGGCTCTTCATCACCTCGTGCTCGCCGGGCGTGAGCGGCCCGGTCTTGAGCAGGATCCGGTCGGGGATGCCGATCTTGCCGACGTCGTGCATCGGGCTCGCGATCCGGACGAGCTCGGCCTGATCGGCGCCGAGGCCCGCGAGCCGGGCGATCAGCGAGCAGTAGAGGCTCATGCGGACGATGTGCTCGCCCATCTCCTGGTTGCGGAACTCGGCCGCCGAAGCGAGGCGCCGGATCGTCTCCTCGCGCAGCCGCCGCAGCTCCCCCTCGGAGGACTCGAGCCGGGAGATGGTGTCGCGCAGCGCCGACGTGCGCTCGAGCACCGTCCGCTCGAGCTGCTCGCGGTGGTCGCGGTTCTCGAGCTCGAGCCTCCGCCGGCGAAGCGCGTTGGCGACGTTGATCACGAGCTCGTTCGGCCTGAACGGCTTCAGCACGTAGCCGTACGCCCCCTGCTGGAGCGCGAGGTCGGCGTAGCGCCTGTCGTCGAGCCCCGTGACCATCACGACGGCCGAGTCGGGATGCGACGTGAGGACGTAGGAGACGAGGTCGAGCCCCGACTCGCCCGGCATGCTGACGTCGCTCAGCACGAGCGCGAAGCGCCTGGCGGCGAGCAGTGCCCGGGCCTCCGCTGCGCTGGAAACGGTGGCGCACGCGTAGCCCTGTTCCTCGAGCAGCCGTGCCAGGAGGCGCCGGATCGGCTCCTCGTCGTCCACGATGAGGATGGTCTCCCGGGGCTCGCTCAGATCGCGGTCCAGAAGCCGTGCCGGCCGGGTGAGAGGGCGAACTGCGTGAGGGCCGGC
>CAYGLV010000013.1:0-44417 GCA_964351025.1 uncultured Gaiellales bacterium
CAAGCAGCGTGGTCGACTCGAACGGTGCCAAGGCTGGTTGCCTTGGTGCCGGGCGAGGCGGCCGCGATGCGCCGCGCCCAGGCCCCCACTCGGGGGTGCGGTGATTAGGAATCAATCATCTAGGCGTCGCCGGGGAGCCGCAGCCCGTCGGCGCGCTCCCGCAGCCGCGCGGCGAACCCGGCGTCCTCCGGCTGCGCCACGAGGAGCACGGCGCCGAGGCGCTCCCCGATGAGCGACTCGACGAGCCCCTGCAGGCCGACGGCGAGCGCGAACGACTTGTAGGCCTGCTCGCCACCGAAGGGGACGAGGTCTTCCGGCGCAGCTGCCCCGCGCAAGACGTCGCCATGTGTGACGGCTCCCATCGAGACGTCTACGACGACCGGCTCGCCCCCGGCGTTTGGAAGGCCGATCGCGAGTGGATTCGTGCCGGCGAGCGGCCGCCCTCCGTCGGGATGGGCGAGACGGGGCGGCGAGATCGCGGTCAGGGCGGCGACGAGGCCCGCCCGCGCGAGCCGGCGCACCCAGTAGCCGAGTACGCCGGTCGGGAAGCAGTCGCCGGCGACGATCACCCGCACCGGAGCGGGAGGGTCGGCCTCGACCGCCGCGCAGATCGCACCCAGCGTCAGGTAGCCGACCGCGCCCCGTGCCTCCCAGCGCTCGAAGCCCGGCCCCGAAGCGACTCGCTCCGGCCGAGCCCCCGGCTCGAGGCCCGGCAGCGACTCCAGGAAGGGCAGCCGCGCGAGGCCGTGGCCGTGCTTTCCCCTCCGCTCCGCGTCGAGGAAGTGGTCGGCCAGCAGCGCGGCGTCCTCCTCGCCGAAGCCGAGCGCGCGGATCCGCGCAAGCACCTCCTCGGGCAGCACCCAGCGAGTCTAGCGCCGGCCTTCATCGAATCCTCACAGGATGCTTACCGCAACAAAGCAAGTTGACAGGCGCAGCGGCATCTCCACCTGGGTACGACCAACCAAGGAGAAACAGACATGCGCCGCATCATCATCCCCATCCTCGTCGCGCTCGCCGCCACACTGGCCGGCGTCGCTGTCGCCCATTCAGGGAGCAGCAGCAGCGGGGTCAAGGCCGTCTCTGCCACGTTCACGGCGGCGACCGCTGTCAAGGCTGAGACTCGCGCCTGCACCGGCGCCGACGGCGCCTACGAGATCGTCAAGGCGACCTATTCCGGAACGGCTACGAGCGCGGAGGCGAGCCTCACAGGGCCCGTCGAGCTCAAGGTCACGAGTGTCTACAACACCACGACGAAGATCGGGCAGCTCGAGGGCCGGCTGAAGATCGGCGAGGGCGAAAGCCGCTCGTACGCGAAGCTCTGGGCCGTCAACTCCGACGGTGCCCTCGACGGCTTCGTCTACGGCGAGGCCGGGCACAAGGGTGCCGCCCTGCTCGGCAGCCTGACCGCCGGCTGGACCCGCGGCGGCGGCTTCACCGACGGCAAGGTCGGCACCGGCTCGTCGGCAAGCGCCGCCGTCCTCGCCGGCAAGCCCTGCAGCGGCAAGCCGGCCGGCTCGAGCGTTCGGCTCACGGTCAAGGGCACGGTCGAGGCCGTCTCGGACACGTCCATCTCGGTCAAGCCGAGTGACGGCGGTGCCCTGCAGACATGCGCCATCGGCGCCACTTCGGACCGCCCGTCAGTGGTGGTGGGCGATTCCGTGGAGATGTACTGCACCCAGAGCGAGGGCGCCTGGGTGCTCGCGAAGGTGAAGAAGCGCGCAAGCGACAAGAGCGACGACTAGCGCCGAGCGCGCTACGAGACGAGCGGCAGCGCCCTGACGAATCCGGCAGGGCGCTGCCGCGTCGCCGCAACCGCCCCTGCGAGCTCCACGATCGCGAGCGCGGCCTCGCTTTCCGGCGCGGACTCGACCACCGGCACACCCGCATCGGCAGCCTCGCGGAGCGCCGGGTCGAGCGGGATCCGCGCGAGCAGCGGCATGCCGACCTCGTCGGCGAGCTGTTGCCCGCCGCCTGAGCCGAAGACCTCCTGGCCGGTGCCGACGAGCCACGACATGTTCTCGACCGCGCCGAGCAGCCGCATGCCGGTGTGCTTGGCCATCTGAGCGGCCCGCACGGCAACCTGCTGGGCGGCCGGCTGGGGCGTCGTCACCACGAGCGCCTCGGCGTTCGGCAAGAGCTGGCCGAGCGAAATCGAGACATCGCCCGTGCCGGGAGGCATGTCCACGACAAGCGTGTCCAGCTCGCCCCAGTGAACGTCGGAGAGGAACTGCTCGAGCGCCCGGTGCAGCATCGGCCCGCGCCACATCACCGGCGCGTTGTCCTCCAGGAAGAAACCGATCGACATCAACTTCAGCCCGTTGCGCACGGGCGGCACGATCATCTTGTCCACCACGATCGGCCGCTGGCTGATGCCGAGCATGTGCGGGATCGAGTGGCCGTAGACGTCGGCGTCGAGGATGCCGACGCGCTCGCCGAGGCCGCAGAGCGCCGCGGCAAGATTGACCGAGAGCGACGACTTGCCGACCCCGCCCTTGCCGCTCGCGACCGCGATCACCCGAGTGCCTGGATCGAGCGAGATGGACTTCTCGGGCCGGCCGCCACGGAGCTTCGTGGTCAGCGCCGCCTTCTCGTCCGGGCTCATCACGTCGAAGGCGAGCCGGACCGAGGTCACCCCGGGAACGGCCCCGACGTGCGTCGCCACCTGCTCCTGGAACGAGTTGCGCAGCGGACAGCCCGCCACGGTGAGCGCGATCGTCACGGCCACGTCGCCGCCGTCGATCTCCACGTCGCGCACCATGTCGAGCTCCGTGACGGGGCGTTGCAGCTCGGGGTCGATCACGCTCTCGAGCGCCTTCAGGATCGCGTCGCGGTCGGGCTCCACGGTCCGAGGGTACCAGCGGGCTGGAGGCTGCCACTTGCTTCGGCGGCCGCTGCAGCCGAAGATCGCTCGGATGACCTGGGCGGGCCTTGTCTGGAAGAACCTCATGCGCCGTCCCGCGCGGACGATCCTGACCGCGTTCGGCGTCTCGATCGGCGTCGGCCTGATCGTCGCCCTGCTCTCCATCACCGCCGGCGTCCGGAGCACGGCCAAGGACCTCATCCACGTCGGGCGTTCCGACTTCGGGCTCTTCCAGGACGGCATCTCCGACCTCACGCGCTCGCTGCTGCCCGAGTCGCTCGCGGACAGGGTCGCCTCGGTCCAGGGGGTCGCGGAAACCGCGAAGGTGTTCGTCTTCGTGACGACGGTCAACGGCCAGGAGTCGAGCCTGGTCTTCGGCCTCGACCCGGACGAGCTGGCGATCAAGCGGCTCGTGATCGTCGAGGGACGCAGCTCCCGGGGACGGTCGGAGGCGATCGTCGGCGACAGCTTCGCCAGGATCAACAACGTCGGAGTGGGCGGCACGCTCGCGATCGGGAAACGCGTCTTCCCCGTCGTCGGCCTCTACCACAGCGGCAACCGCTTCGAGGACATCGGCGCGACGCTGCCGCTGCAGGTCGTTCAGTCGCTCGCGGCGCGGCCCGGCGAGGTGACAACGGTCGGCGTGGTGGTCTCGCACGGCGAGCGGCCGGATGTCGTCGCCAAGAGGCTCGAGCGGCAGTTCCCCAACCTGACTGCCGTGACGGAGCCGGGTAAGGCCGTCAAGATCGACACGTCGAGCCGGCTGATTATCAACGTCGGCTGGATCATGTCGCTCGTCGCGCTGATCGTCGGCGGCGTCGGGGTGACGAACACGATGGCGATGTCGGTCTTCGAGCGGACGCGCGAGATCGGCGTCCTGCGCGCGGTCGGCTGGCGGCGCTGGCGGATTGCGAGCCTGATCGTGAGCGAGGCGGTCGGGATCTGCCTGATCGCGCTCGCGCTCGGAATCGGGCTCGGCGTGGCCGGCGCGGAGGCATTCACGCGCCGGGCCACCGTGTCGGCGCTGATCACCCCGAACTTCACGGCCGCCGTCTGGATCTGGGGGCTCGTGTTCGCGCTCGGCGTCGCGTTGATCGGCGCTGTCTACCCGGTCTTGCGCGCCGTGCAGCTCACGCCGATACAGGCGCTGCGGCACGAATGACGTCCTCGACGCGGCCGTCGCGCATCCGCAGCGCGCGGTCGGCGTAGCCGGCGACGAGGTCGTCGTTCGTCACCATCAGGATCGTCGTGCCACGCTCGACGCGAGCGCGGCGCAGGAGCTCGACGATCTGCAGGCCCGTCTTGGAGTCGAGCGACCCGGTCGGCTCGTCCGCCAGCACGAGCCTCGGGTCGTTGGCGAGGGCGCGGGCGATCGCCACGCGCTGGCGCTCGCCGCCGGAGAGCGTCGCCGGATACATGTCCTCGCGGTGGGCGAGACCCACCTCGGCGAGCAGCTCCCTCGCTCGCAGTGCGCGCTGCTTCCTGCCCACACCCCGTCCCAGCATCGGCACCTGCACGTTCTCGGCCGCGCTCAGCGTCGGGATCAGATGGTGAAACTGAAAGACGAAGCCGATCGTGGCAGCGCGGTATTCGGCTGCATTCGTGAGATGGGCCAGGTCCTCGCCGCCCACGACGATCGAGCCGGAGTCGGCGCCGTCGAGCGCACCGATGAGATTGAGCAGCGTGCTCTTGCCGCAGCCGGACGGTCCAGTCAGCGCAACGAACTCGCCCGGATCGAGGTACAGCGTGACGTCCTCGAGCGCAAGGATGTTGCCACCTTCAAAGGCCTTGCGGACATGCTCGACCGCAACCTCGGCGCCGGCCGCCGCAACGCTCACTTGACCGTGAGCGCCAGGGTCTTCTTCACGGTCTTGCCGCCGGCTTTCACGGTCGCCCGGAGCTTCAGGGGGTAGCCGGCCGAGGCGGGCGGCCAGATGATCCTGTCGCGGAAGACACCCTTGATCGCGACGTTCGTCACGAACGTCTTCTTCTTGTAGAACTCGACCGGGTGAGCGGTGCCGAGCGGGTCGATCACGACCAGCGAGAGCCTCGCCGCCACGAGCTTGCCCTTTGCGTTCTTGACCGTGACCGTGTACTTCCACGGCACGTTGACCTTCGGCTTCACAGGAGCCGAGATCGTCACCTTGAACGGGGGCGCCACGGCCGCCGAGCCGGCGGACGTCGCAGCGAAGAGCGCCGCGGCCACCAGCAGCAGTGTGATGGTTCGCATGGCCCCATCCTAAGCACCGAGACGTCGCAGGGGAAGGGCTCAGCGCAGCGCGGCGGCGAGCCGCTCGCAGAGCTCCGGCGTGCCCGCCGCGACGACGCGAGAGCGGGCCCCGAGATCGAGCAGGCCCTCGGCGAATGGCGGATCGTCGAAGAGCTCGATCGCCAGGCCGCACTCGCGCACGAGCAGCGCCGCGGCGGCGATATCCACCGAGCGGGCCGGCTTGAGCGAGCAGACGGCGTCCACCCGGCCGGCTGCGAGATGGCAGAGCGAGAGCGCGAGCGAGCCCATCACGCGCAGCCGCTTGGCGAGCCCGACCATGCCCTGCGCGCGCTCGGCGACGAAGGCGGTGGTTGTCGCCTCGAAGGAGAGGATCTCGATCTCGTCCTTCGGGCGGACGCGGCCGAGGGGCTGTCCGCCCAGGTGGGCGCCCCGTCCGCGTTCGGCCGTCCACTCCTCGCCCGTACCGAAGTCGTAGACGTAGCCGAACACGACGTCCGCGAGCGCAGGCCCATCGGCGACGGCAATCGAGAGCGAGAAGAACGGGATCCCACGCTTCGCGTTGTTCGAGCCGTCGATCGGGTCCACGACGACGCGCCACAGGCCACCCTCGCCGTAGACCCGCTCGCCGAGCTCCTCGGAGACGAGCGTGAAGTCCACACCGCGCTCGTGCAATGCCTCGAGCCGGGCGACGACCGCCTGCTCGGCGGCGGCGTCGACGGCGGTCGTATCGTCGCCGCCCTCGCCCGCGCGCAGCACCGGTTCGCGCTCGAGCCGGGTCGGCAGCGCGGCGAGCACACCGACGACGTCGGCCGCGGCGGCCCGGCAGGTGTCGAGCCAGGGGCTCACAGTGGGTGCAAGAGGAGCCCCGAGAGGAGCTTGGGATAGAAGTACGTGGTCTTCTGCGGCAGCACGTCGCTGCGACGGGCGACGGCGAAGACGTCCTCGATCCGCGTCGGGCGCAGGAGATAGGCAACTTCGGCCTCACCCTCCGCGACGCGCCGCAGCGCCTCGCCCTGCTCCGCCGTGTACGAGAGATCGTCGTGGCCGAGCGCGTCCACGAGCTCGACGTCGAGCTGCCCGGGCCGGCCGGTCACCAGCACGACGCCGTCGCGCGTCACCTCGACAACCGCCGGAGCCTCGGGTGCTGCTGCCTCGAGCTCGGCCAGCGCGGCCTCGAGGCTCGAAGCCGCCAGACGCTCCCCTCTGAGGAGCCGCGGCGACGTGAACACCCGGTGGGTCGGGAAGATCGTCACGCCGGGATCCGAGGTCGAGACGAGCACGACGAGCAGGAACGCGCTCTCCGGAGTCCCCTGCTCGGCGTGGAAGGCCAGCGCCGTCTCGTAGCGGTGGTGGCCGTCCGCGATCAGCAACTGAGCTTCCGCGAGGGCAGCCGTGACGTCGTCGGCGGCGCCCTCGACTCGCCAGAGCCGCGTTCCCTCGGCCTGGAGGTCGGGAGCCCGTTCGGGCGGTCGCACCGGCGGCGGCCCGTCGTACAGAAGGAAGATCGGCTCGAGCTGCGTCCGGGTCGCGCGCAGCAAGCGCAGCCGCCCCTCCTTCGGGCCTTCGTGCGTGCGCTCGTGCGGAAGCACGACGCCGCGCTCGTACGGCTCAGCCCGGAGCGAGGCGACGATCCCCTCGCGCCGGCGAGGGACCCCGTCGGGTCCGACGAAGTCCTGCGCCAACGCCCACACCGCGGGCACGTCGTCCCGGACGAGCACTCCGCTTTGCATCCACGACGCGAGGTCGCGCGCGGCGTGCTCCTCCGAGTCCGGCAGGGTCAGGCGCACAACGTTGTGCGGGCTGCGCGCCCGCAGCCGCTCCCGCTCGTCGGCGGAGATCACGTCGTAGGGCGGCGCCACGAGGGAGTCCAGAGGTCCGGCGCTCTCGTCGTAGCGCAGGGCCCGGAACGGCTGGACGACGGCCATGCCGCGCGAGCGTAGCATCAGGCCCTCGCCCTAGACTCGGGGTGTGAGCACGATCTCCGAGCTGGTCGAGGACCGCGTCGTCGAGGGCGTGTTCGCGGTCGCGCGCAAGCAACGGCTGCGTACCCGCGCCGGAGCCGCCTACCTCGCGCTCGAGCTGGTCGACCAGAGCGGGCGAATCGAGGCGCGAGTCTGGGACGACGTCGAGCTGCTCGACCGCCGTTTCGCCGAAGGGGATGCGGTGCGCGTGCTGGGCCGGGTCGAGCGTTACCAGAGCCGGCTGACACTGCGGGTGCACGGGATCGAGACCGCCGAAGGGGCCGACCCGGGCGCCCTGACGCCGCGCCTGCGCCGCGACGCCGAGGAGCTGGACGGCTTTCTCGAGTTCCTGGCCGGCGAGCTCGGCCACGCCGGGCTTGCTGCCACGGTGGGTCGTTTCCTCTCGGACCCGGGGCTGCGGGAAGCGCTCCGTTCCCTCCCCGCGGCCGGGGCGGACGGCCACCATGGCTACGCTGGCGGGCTCCTCGAGCACACCGTCGGCGTGGCGACACTCTGCCGAGAGGTCTCCCAGCTCCACCCGCGGCTGCGCGGCGACCTGCTCCTCGCGGGCGCGCTGCTCCACGACGTGGGCCGGACGCGCGAGCTGGGCCGCGGCCCAGCCTTCCGGCCAACGCAAGAAGGCGAGCTGCTCGGCCACGTCCACCTCGGCCTGCGACTGATCGAGGAGCGGAGCGAGGGCCTGGACGCGCCCGTCCGCGCCGAGCTCCTGCACACGGTCGCCTGCCACCACGACCGCCAGGCGGCGCGCACCGCCGAGGCAGCCGTTCTCTACAACGCGAACCAGCTCGACGCGGTCGCCGCGACGCGGCCGGTTGGTGCCGACTAGAGGTTGCGCCGCCAGAGCAGGAGCCCGAGCGGCAGCAGGAGAGCTGCCACGAGGTACGGGGCGAGCTGCTGCGAGGAGAGCTCCCTCCCCTGCGGTCCCGTTGGACCGCTCCCGAGCGCCACACGGGCGGCGGCGGCCAAAGCCTGGCTTTCACTCTCCGTGAAGACGCGGCCACCCAGAGCGGCAGCGAGATCGTCGAGGAGTGGACCGCTTCCCGGATCCGGGCGGTAGCGCTCCACCGCCCCGCCGGGGGTGAAGACCCGCTCGTCCGGGCCCCAGACATGGACGAAGAAGGGAACGATACGACCGCGGAAGAGCCGCGCGCGCACGGTACCGACATCCACCGGCAGGCTCTCCCCGTCCGTGAGCACGACGACGAGCCGACGGCGCGAGCCCTCGCCGAAGAAGTTGTTCGTCGCAAGCGCCGACAGGGCACCGAGGGCGGTTACGCGTCCACCCGAGCGGTCGGGCGGCGGACGCTCGATGCCGAGGGCGCGGTCGAGCGTGGCGGTGAAGACGTTCGCGCTCGTCGTCGGCATGAGGTGCGGCAGGAGCCGGTCGCTGAGCGAGGCCGCACCGAACGGAACGTCGGGAAGCGTCGTGCGCAGACCCTTGGCGATCGTCCGGGCGCGATCGAACCGCGTCGGCTCGCCCGGCTTCGCCCGCGCGAGCATCGAGCGCGTGATATCGAAGACGACCACCACCTCAACGTCGGTCCGGCCGCTGCGAGAGGCGCTGCGCGAGACGACCGGCTGAGCCGCGGCGAGCCCGGCGAGCACGCCCACGAGCACGAGCGCCGTTGCCGGAACGAGCGCCGCGATCCAGCCGACCGGTGTGAGGCCCAGTTCCAGCGCGAGCGCGCGGCTCCGCCGCGCGGAGCCATACAGGGCTGCAAGCGCGACGAGCGCGAGGAGCCCGACGAGCCCTCCGAGCGGCGTGAGAAACGAGACGTGCATCGCCCGGAGCTAGTAGCCGCTGCCGCTCGTCGCGGCGCCCGCGCCGCTCGCGACCACGTTCGGTCGCTCGCCACCCCCGCCCGCGGAGGTGCTGTCCGCGGCTTCCTGGAGCAGGCGAAGCACGAGCTCGACGTCGGCTCTGGCATCTTCGCTCGCCGGAGCGAGCCGTGCCGCAGTGCGAAACTCGACGAGCGCGCGGCGCAGCAGCACGCCGGCTTGCTGGGAGTCGGCGCGAGCCTCCTCGAACGAGAGAATGCCGCGGAGCAGGGCGGCGTGGGCGCGCTGTGCTCTGTGGCCGTCGCCGCGCTCGATGCGGGCGAGAGCCGCCTCCGCCTCGCTGCGCAACGCGAGCTCGTGGGAGTTGCGCGCGGGCTGCCACGGAGTGGCGACCATGAAGCCGCGGACCGCCTCGCGGAGGGAGACGTCATCGCCGACGCCGAGCAGCGAGCGCGTGAGCCCGGCCGGTAGGCGCGTCTCGGCAGCCCAGGAGCGCGGCGGCGCCGGCCCGACCGAGAAAGCGACGTCGCCCCGCTCGATCTGCCCGCGCCAGCGCAGCGCGTCGAGCCCGGCGAGCCCGAGCACGAGCGCCAGCCCGAGGCTCGCCACCGCCGCCGCCGCGAGCAGGCGCCCGCGGGTCACGATGTCCTCCGACGCGACCAGGCGAGACGCCCGCAGACGCGCTCGTTGACGGCGAGCAGAAGCAGGAGCCCGGCCAGCGCAGTTACGAGCGGCACGGGGAACGAGCCGACGAGCGTCCGCTGCTCCTCGAGCCGGCTGTTTGCAAGCAGCTCGTCATTGCGCACGAACGCATCGGGGCCGACGAGCCGCCCGAACAGCTCCCGATCGCTCTCGGCAGGGAAGAGCGGCACGATTCGCAGGTCGATTCGTGCGCGTTCGTAGCGCACAAGCTCCTGCGTCAGCGGGCTCACATCGAAGAGCGAGTCGTCGAGATCGCTCACGAGCAGGACGGAGCCTCCGGCCGCGCGGGCCTGCTCGATCATCCGCCGTGCCACGACGAGCCCTGTCGAGATACGCGTGCCGCCTCGGAACGTCCCCGCCCACGGGCTCTGGAGAAAGCCGAAACCCTGCTCCCTGACCGAGCCGCCGGGCCTCGCCGGCGGCTCGAAGAAGCGCAGCAGCTGCCGCAGCTCCTCGCCGGGCGTGCCGAGCGGCAGCATCGCGTAGCCGGCATCGGAGTAGACGACGAGCCCGAGCCGCTGGTTGGTCTCGACGAGCGTGCGCAGGACGCGCGCCAGCCGGCGGTAGCGCTGGGGGTCGACGCTCGTCGAAAGATCGAGAACGACGACGCCGCTGCCCGAAGCGAGGTACGTGCTGGCCCGAGGGCGCAGGTCACGGGACAGAAGGAGCGTGCCCACTGCAAACCCGAGGAGCCCGAGCGCGAGCACGAGCCGCAGCGCGGTGGTCCGGCGAGCGGGCCCGCGCAGCGCGGCGAGATCGGCGAGCGGGATCGCGCGACGCCGACGACCTGGGAACGCGACCGCGGTCATGCGCTCCTCCCGAGCTCGCCACGCACAACCCTGACGAGCGCTTCGACGTCCGCGGGCGAGGGCTGGGCCGAGGACCAGGCGAGGTGGCGCGCCTCGTCGGCGCGGCGCGGGAGCTCCGCCGCACCCAGCTCGCGAGCGAGCCGCTCGAGGGCCCGCCGTGCCTCGGGCGAGCCGCCGTTCGCCGCCGACGTCTCGAGAGCGAGGTCGAGAGCCTGCTCGAGCCGAGTCGGCAGGTCGCCCGCGTCCTGCTCGGAGGCTTCGCGAGCGCGGGGTGGCAACGCGCGGAGCGCGAGCAGGACGGCGGCGACACAGAGCAGGCCCGCAGCTCCCAGCAGCAGCGCCCCGAGCAGCGCCGGAGCGATCCGGTACGAGACGGGAGGCAGCGCGCCCAGGTCGGCGCGCCAACGGGCGCGACCCACCTCCTCCTCGGTCAAGCGAGAAGCGACCTGGAAGGGCTGCCACGTGAACGTGTCGAAAACGCGCCCCGGCTGCACGCGCAGCCCGTAGTGCACGCGCGCGCTCGGGAACTGGAACTGCTCACCCGAGGCGGCCGGGAGGCACTCGATCACCGAGCACGTGAGCGTGATCCGGTAGGAGAGG
The DNA here is from genome assembly GCA_964351025.1 of uncultured Gaiellales bacterium. Lineage (GTDB taxonomy): Bacteria > Actinomycetota > Thermoleophilia > Gaiellales > Gaiellaceae > CAYGLV01. The sequence continues at coordinate 10,963 of CAYGLV010000013.1, forward strand.
CGCACGAGATCGCCCGACTCCGACACCTCCGGCCGCGGCATACCTTGCTGCTTCCAGGGCTCGAAGCTCGCGTCGATGCCTACCGACTCGGGTCTGACCACGCGCCGGTCGAAGAGCACGTCCACGCTCGCGACGACGGGGTCCCCGAAGAGAGACACGCGCGGCGCCACGGCCGCCTCGACCCGGACGGTCTTCCCCGAGGACGGCGGCGGCGCCGTACCTGACGTGCCGTCCCACAACGCGAGCGCGGCGAGCGCAGCCGCGAGACCGACGGCGGCCGACGCGGCAATGAGCCGGCCCCTGCGGCTCACGAGAGCTGCCTCCGCACGAACCGGCGCTCGTCGGCCCAACCGAGGAACGCCTGGAAGACGTGCTCGGCATCGTTGCGAGAGATGAGAATCGGTTCGATCCCGAGCGTGCGGCAGTCGGCCAGAAGAGCGCGCAGGCGCTCCTCGTTGGCCCGCCGGCGCTCCAACGCCTCCTCACGCGTGAGCCGGACGAGCCGCACCCGGCCGTGCGCGGCGGCGAACGGCACGACCACTCCGTCCACGCTGGGGAAGCTCTGCTCCCAGACGGGGTCCTGGATCACGACGGGGACGATGTCCCACCGCAGCTCCACGGCACGCGCCCACGTCGCCCGAGGCGGTGGGACGAGGAAGTCGGAGAGCACGAACACGAAGCTGCCGGCGGGAACCGACCGGCGGTGGCCCGCGAGAAAGTCGAGGGAGCGCGCGACCCCGTCCGCCGGGGCAGCGGAGGTCGGAGCGGCGAGGCGACGCGCCTCGATCGCCCACACCTCGCCGTGGCTTCCAGGCGGGCGCCAGAACGGCTCCGCGTCGCGCTCCGCGAGGTCGAGGTAGCCGACGAAGCCGCGTGCCTTCGTCGTGCTCTCGGCGACGAGCTCGGCAACCGTCTGCATCGCCTCCGCCTTTCGCAGCCAGGGGAGGTCCGGCGCGGATGGTTCGGGCCTGCGGTCGCAGACTACGACCACCCGTGGCGCCTCCTCCGCAAAGCGCTCGCGCACGACGAACTGGTCGGAGTCGCGAGCAGCGGAGAGCCGGGCCGACGCCGCCCAGTCGATCGCGTCCACATCGTCTCCCGCGATGTACGGGCGCGAGCCGGCCACGTCCGAGCCGGTGCCCCGGCGCGCGCTGTGCATCGCTCCAAAGGCGAGTCCGACGAGCCGTCGGCGGGGAAGGAGCGGGAACGTCAGCTCGCGCAGCGCCACGTCAGCCCTCGCTGCCTGGAAGGTCGAGCGCCGGCGGCGGGGCAACGCTCAGGCACTCGTCCCGGAAGCTCTGCAGCGCGCGCTCCCAGCCGAGCCTGCGCACCTCAGCCAGCATCGCGGGCGTGAAGATGATCCGGTGCCCGAGCACTGGGAGGAAGAGCCGCTCGACGTCGGCCGGGGTGACGTAGTCGCGACCGTCGAGGAGCGCCCAGGCCCGCACAGCCCGCTCGAGCGAGAGACTGCCGCGCACCGACGCGCCGATCGCGACCGTCTCGAGGTGCCTCGTGGCGCGCACGAGCTCGACGATCCAGCGCTCGACGAGCGGGTGGACGTGGACGTCGCCGACGGCGTGCTGGAGCTCGCGCACCTCCGCCACGGTGACAACGGGGCGCAGGCGCTCGAGCGGGTGCTCCCGCCTCTGGTCGCCGATCACCTGGAGCTCCTCCTCGAGCCCTGGATAGCCGAGCGCGGTCTTGATGAAGAAGCGGTCGAGCTGCGCCTCCGGGAGCGGAAAGGTGCCTTCGTGCTCGATTGGATTCTCGGTCGCGAGGAGAAGAAACGGCTCGGGCAGCGGGCGCGTCTCGCCGTCCACGGTCACCTGCCGCTCGGCCATCGCCTCGAGCAGCGCCGACTGCGTCTTCGGCATCGCGCGGTTGATCTCGTCCACGAGCACGACGTTGGCGAAGATCGGCCCGGGCCGGAACTCGAACTCACGGCTGCGCTGGTCGTAGATCGAGAGCCCCGTGACGTCCGTCGGCTGGAGGTCGGGCGTGCATTGAATGCGCGCCGGGACGCCGCCGTCGAGCGAGCCTGCGATCGCCCGTGCAAGCACGGTCTTGGCGGTGCCGGGGACGTCCTCGAAGAGCACGTGGCCTCCGCAGGCGAGCGCACCGAGCACGAGCTTGATCTCGTCTCGCTTGCCGTACACGACGGTCTCGATGTTGTCCAGGAAGCGCGCCGCGATCGCCCCGGCGCCTGCGAGCCGTCCGGCCGGCGAGCTCAGGGCAGCCTCGATCCTCGCCATGCGGAGAGTGTAGGCAGCCCGTGGTTTGACCGCGTTAATCGCGAGTTAAGTGGCTGCACCAAGCTAGACATTGAAACGGATGTTCAGCACGTCCCCGTCCTCGACGACGTACGTCTTGCCCTCGAGCCGCTGAAGCGCGCGGCGGGCGGCCTCGGCATGCGAGCCGCACTCGAGCAGGTCGTTCCAGCGGATCACCTCGCACCGGATGAAGCCGCGGGCGATGTCGGAGTGGATCGTGCCGGCAGCGTCGAGCGCGGTCTGCCCCCGGCGCAGCGTCCAGGCACGCGTCTCCTTGTCGCCGGCCGTGAAGAACGTGATCAGGTCGAGCGCCTCCGTCAGCCGGCGCACGACCTCGTCGAGCGCGGACACGCCGCCGTCGCGATACGCGGCTGCCTCCTCGTCGGGGAGCTCCGACAGCTCCGCCTCGAGCTTGCAGTCGATCCCGCCCGGTCCGTTCTCGATCGTGAGCAGCGGCTTGGTGGTCAGCGGCTCGAGCTCAGCCGGCAGCTCGTCCTCGTACTCCGAGAGCGGCCTCTCGGCCTCGATCTGGGCGAGGACGTCGCGCAACAGCTCGACCTCACGGCGCAGCGTCGCGTCGCCCGATTTCGCCTGCTTCTCGACCCGCTCGAGCCTGCGCTCGACGTGGTCCTGGTCAGCGACCAGCAGCTCGAGCATCAGAGTCTCGATATCGCGGGCGGGGTTCGCGGCCGAGGAGAAGCCGTCCACGACGGCGAGCAGCGCGTCCACCTGGCGGAGGTTGCCAAGCAGCTCCTTGCCGGTGCCCGGGACGTCCACGACCCGAATCGTGGCCGGCGTGACCTTGCGCGCGCCGACGAGGACCGCGATCTGCTCCAGCCGGTCGTCGGCGATTTCGGCCATGCCCACATGCTCCTTGCCGTAGTCACCACCGGCTCCAGCCTTCGTCAGCGCGTTGAACAGGGTCGTCTTCCCGGCGCCGGAGAGACCGACGATGCCGACGTCGAGCGCCACTTAGAGGCCGAAGCCGACCTTGGACTCGCGCTCGAAGCGCTTGACGTAGACGACCCGGGAGAGAGCCACGGTGTAGCGCCCGTCCTCGGCGTCGAGAGCGAGCGTGCCCGAGGCGCTCGCACTCAGGGAGCGCTCGAGCGCATCCGCCGCCTCGACGGTGACGAGGGCGCTCATCACCTGACCGCCGTCGAAGCCGATCTCGACGCGGACGGAATCGACGTCAGCCAAGGGAAACCACCTCCGTGAGGACGCCGTGGACGGCGTCGGGATGAACGAATGCAACCTCGAGACCGAAGAGGCCCGGACGTGGAACCTCGTCGATCAGCTGGGCGCCCGCGGCGATGAGCTCGGCGAGCGCAACCGCGACATCCTCCACCTCGTAGGCGACGTGGTGCATGCCCGGCCCGCGGCCGGCGAGAAAGCGGCCGACCGGAGTGTCCTTGCCGGTCGGCGCCAGCAGCTCGACACGAGAATCGCCCATCAACACCGCGGCGGCCTCGACTCCCATGTGCGGGACGACCGCGCGGTGCTCGAGCTCAGCCGAGAAGAGGCGTCGATACGTGTCGAGCGCCTCGTCCAGATCCGGAACGGCGACGCCGAGGTGATGGATCCCGCGGGCGCGCATCGCCCGCGATGCTAGACGAACGGCGTCCTGCGGCCGCCGTTCCTCCATGAAGGCGCCTTGGCTACAGCTTCGGCGCCGAGGTTGGAGCGACGAAGCGTCCCTACGCCCGCCTCACGTGGACCGCCCCAGAGAATCGGCCGCCGCAGGCGGGTGATTCTCCAGGATGCGGACGGTGCCGACCGTCTCCGAAGAGCGCGACTCCTGCTCGACCTCGACGAGCAGCGCGAGCATCTCATCGCGCAGGAGTGTCTCCTTCTCCAGGAGGGCGTGGGCGAGCCGGTCGAGGGCGGCGCGATGCTTGGTGATCAGGCGCTGCGCCTCCGCGTACGCGTGGTCTGTGAGACGGGCCTGCTCGGAATCGCGCAGCCGTTTTGACTCCTCCGAGAGCGCGTAGTTGTCTGCGCGCATCGTGCGAGACTCGGCGACCTCGGACATGCCGTACTCGAAGACCATCGAGCGCGCGAGATCGGTGACCCGCTCGAGGTCGTTCGCGGCGCCGTTCGTGATCCGCCCGAAGACGACCTGCTCGGCCGCGCGGCCGGCGAGGTAGACCTTCATCAGGTCGACGAACTCCTCGCGGGTGTGCAGATAGCGGTCTTCGGTCGGCATGTTGAGCGTGTAGCCGAGCGCCTGCCCGCGGGCGACGATCGTCACCTTCTGGGCCGGGAAGAGACCGCCCATCAAGTGGCTCATGAGCGCGTGCCCGGCCTCGTGGTAGGCGAGGATTCGCTTCTCCTTTTCCGTGACGACGCGACGCTGCTGGAGGCCGGCGACGACGCGCTCCATCGCCCCGTCGAAGTCGTGCTGCGTGATCGTCGTACGCTCCTCGCGACCGGCGAAGATCGCCGCCTCGTTGCAGATGTTGGCGAGGTCGGCCCCCGTGAGCCCCGACGTCTGGCGCGCGATCAGGTTGAGATCGATGTCGCCGTCGAGCGGCTTGCCGCGGCTGTGGACCTTGAGAATCGCTTCACGTCCGGCAAGGTCCGGAGGCGAGACGAGCACCTGGCGGTCGAAGCGGCCCGGTCGCAGCAACGCCGCATCGAGGTCCTGCAACCGGTTGGAGGCGCCCATCACGACAACCTGGTCGCGCTCGCCGAAGCCGTCCAGCTCGACGAGCAACTGGTTCAGTGTCTGGTCGTGCTCGCGGTTGAACCCGGTCCCCGAGCGCGACGTGCCGACGGCGTCGAGCTCGTCGATGAAGATGATCGAGGGGGCGTGCTTGCGCGCTTCGGTGAAGAGCTTGCGGATGCGCGAGGCGCCAAGGCCCGCGAACATCTCGACGAAAGCCGAGGCGCTCTGCGAATAGAAGCGGGCGCCCGACTCGTTCGCGACCGCCTTTGCGAGCAGCGTCTTCCCGGTTCCCGGCGGGCCGTAGAGGAGGATCCCTTTGGGCACACGGGCCCCGAGGCGCTCGAACCGCTCCGGGCTGCGCAAGAAGTCCACGACCTCCTGCAGCTCGGCTTTTGCCTCCTCGAGCCCGGCGACGTCGGCCCACGTGACTGTCGAGCCGGAGCTGGCCTCCGGTGTGCTCGGCTTGACACGTGGCATGTACTGCAGCGTCCGCCACAGCAGGTAGATGATCAGGCCGAAGAAGATCAGCGGCAGCCAGGTCAGCGTCCACTGACCCGCTTCGTGCAGGAACTGGCCCACGTCAGGCATCCAGGCCTCTCATCGGCAGCAGGGTAGCGCCCCTGAAGTCACGAGGCGCGAACAGCGAGAATCGCCCCGCGCGAGAGCGTCGAAACCGCAAGCTCCGAGTGCCCGAGCCAGGCAACCGGATCTCCCGGAGACTGGACGAACACGAGGCCCCGAGGCGTGAGCAGGCCCAGGGCCTCCTCCGGCTCGGCAGCGGCCAGAGCGAGCAGCTCGTACGGAGCCTCGCCGGTGAGGTCGTCAACCCCGTGCACATCGGGATCGGAGGAGAGTGCCGCGGGCGGAGAGACCGCGTAGAGCGGTAGCCCGGGCGCAAGCGCCGCCGCGAGCCAGGCCGAGGTGTCGGTGCCACGCTCTCCGACCCGGCCGTCCTGGACGTGGCCGGCCAGGACGTGGAGCAGCGGTCCGTGGACGGCGCTCTCCTGGCCGGCGCGGACGACAAGCGGCGGGACGATCACCGAAGCCGCGCGACGACCTCGTCCGCGGTGGTGAAGCGGACGCCCCGCTCCCGCCACACCGCGGTGCAGGCCGCAACGCGCTCATCCGAGAGGCCGCGGGCGGCGTCCTCGACGAAGCTCACCGTCCTGCCGCGCGCCAGGAAGCCGCGGATCGCGGCGTCGTCGCACACGTCCGTTGCGACACCGAACACGACGACCTCGTCGGGGTCGAGCGCCGCGAGCAACGCCTCGGCGTTCGGGTTCGTGAAGACGTCGAAGCTCTTCTTCAACAGCAGGATCTCGCGCCGGTCGTGGACGAGCCCGGGCACGAGCCCCGGCGGGTACGCCGTCAGCGAGAGCGGCAGTGGATCGGCCTGCTCGGTCTCGGCGATCTTCGCCGCGCCGCTCGTGCCGCGCAGGCAGTGCGGCGGGTAGGTGTCGAGGAAGTCGGGCGCGTCGGAGAGCTCGGGGTCGGTCAGCTCGTGGTCGTCGGCCGAAGCGACATGGACGACTCCGGCGGCCCGCGCCGCCGCGACGAGCCGTTCCATGGCCGGGATGGTCTCCTCGGCTCCGGGCACATAGAGCTTCCCCTCCGGGAGCATGAAGTCGACCTGGGTGTCGACGTCCCAGAGGATCACGGTCACTCCACGAGTTCGAGGCGCGGATTCGGGCGGAAGCAGCGCCCGACCTTCGCGGACTCGCGCCCGTCGGTCAGCACGATGTCCGCCGTGAAGTCGTTCTCGCCGCGGATCAGCGAGGAGCCGACGCCGTAGGAGTCCACCGGGACGCCCTTTGCCTCGAACGCCTCGATCTTCTCGACGGTGAAGCCGCCGGAGACGACGATCTTCACGCGCTCGAAGCCGTCCGCGTCGAGCGCCTCGCGCACCTTCCAGACGAGCCGCTCGTTGACGCCACGGGGATCGAAGTCGCCCAGATCGTCCCACAACGAGCGATCGACGAGCTGACCGGACGTGTCGAGGCGCACGCCCCAGAGGCGCGGGCCGAGCGCACGCGCGACCTCGAGCGCCGTGCGCACGGAATCGTTCTCGAAGTCCACGAGCACGACGATGTTGAAGTCCGGCGGCGCCCACTCCGCGAACTTCGTCGAAGCGAGCACGGTGTTGCCTCCGTACGCGGCGATCAGCGAGTGCGGGACCGTGCCGATGCCGCGGCCGCCCCACCACGAGGCCTGCGCGTCCGAGGTCACGCCGACGGGAGCTCCGATCAGCGCGCCGGCGACGAAAGCCGCGTAGCCGTCGCCCGTCTGCACACGGTGGTGGTCGTGACGAGCGGCCATGAAGATGATCGGCTTGCCGTTCGCCGCCTTGAGCACGCGCGTCGTGTTCGTCGCGATCAGCGTCCGCCGCGCCAGGGTTCCCAGGTAGACCGTCTCGAGGTGCGCGAAGAGCGTGTAGTCGCCCTCGATCGTGAGCACCGTCTCCCATGGCTCGATGCGGTCTCCGTCGTGGAGGGCGTGCACCGTGAGCGCGTCCCAGTCCTGGGCGCAGAGCTTGAGGACCGCGATCGCCTCATCCATGCCCCCGAGCACCGCACGCTTCTTCTGGAACGCCTGCATGACGACACGCGGGTGACGGCCGTCGGCAAGCAGCGCGCTACGCGTGTGGTTGAAGTAGGCGTCGGTGTAGTAGCCCTCCCGCATCTTCTCCACCGGGAGCTCGAAGATCTCCGGCGGCAGGCGCTTCGTCCGGTCGAGGACGCTCACGATTCGAGCTCCAGGCACGCTGCGAGCGCCGCGTTTGCGACCTCGAGTTGCTCCGGCGACGGCTCGCGGGTGGCGAGCCGGCTCTGGAGCTCGTGGCCCGGGCGCGCGAGCGCCCGGGCAAGCGGGTGCTCGGAGTGCCGGCCCATCCAGGAGAAGAGCTCGACCGCTGCGCCCACGGCACCGACGGTCGCCGCAAGGCGTGCGGGTCGCTGCAGCCGCGCGGGGGCGGTCGCAGCAAGAGTATTGCCGACAGCCAGCGCGGCGAGCAGGGGCCCCACGAGGTGCGTGCCGCAGCGCTCGTGCTCCCTCGTCGCGGGGGCGCCGCTCTCGTAGCTCCCGATCGAGACGTGCTCGGCGCCGTGGTAGGCGGCGAGCTCGCCGCCCGAGAGCGCGAGGGCAGCCGGGGCGAGCGAGACGGCCCCGGCCACGAGCTCCCCCGAGAGCCCACCGAGCCGGGACGAGCGCCTCAGCGACTTCGCGACGAGGCCGCTCGCGAGCGTGGCCGCGATCACGATCGGGCGCTCGAATGCGAAGCGCGCCTCCGGCAGCCGGCGCCTCACCTGCGGCAGGAGGGCGAAGGCCTCAGCGAGCCGCGCCGGGCCGCGGAGAATGGGCTGCTGGACTCGCGCCGCGAATCGGCTCTTCGGTGCCGAGGCGATCTTGATCCGGCCGTCGGGGAGCCTGACCGCGCAGGCCCAGGCGGTCGGCCCGTGCACGAGCACGCCGTTCGAGAGAGCCATCCCGCCGAGGCGTAGCTTGACCATCGCCCAGAGGGTAGCGTCATGCCGGTGGACACCGCGACCGTGCAGGAACGTATCCGGGCTCTCCGCCCGCGCGGCGCCGTGACCCTCGTCGGCATCGGCGGCTGCGGCGGCGCCGGCAAGTCAACGCTCGCCGCCGCGATCGAGGGCGCACAGGTCGTCTCCACGGACGAGTTCTGGAACGGCTCGGAGTTCGAGCTCTCGCGGCTCGAGCGCGAGGTGCTCGGGCCGCTCGCCCGGGGCGAGGCGGCGCGTTACCGCGGCTTCGACTGGGACCGGCAGCAGCCGTTCCCGGACGAGCGCGTCGTGCGGCCCGAGGGGGTCGTCGTGATCGAGGGCGTGTGCGCGCTGCACCGCCGGTTCCGCGGGGAGTACGACCTGAAGATCTGGGTCGAGGCCCCGCGCGAGCTGCGTCTCGAGCGCGGTGTCGCGCGCGACGGCGAGGCGGCACGGCGCACGTGGGAGGAGGTCTGGATGCCGATGGAGGAGCGGTACATCGCGCGTGACCGGCCGCGCGAGTCAGCCGACCTGATCGTCGCCGGCTCCGGCGGCAGCGCGTAGCGCCTGCTGCAACGCCGCGGCTGCGGCCCCCGGCCGGCCGTCGCCGATGGGTCCGCCGTCCAGCTCCACGATCGGCATCACTTCGCGCACCGTCGAGGACGTGAACGCCTCCTCCGCCGCAGCGAGCGCGGCAAGCGAGAACGCTCCCTCGTCGACCTCGTACCCGAGCCCGGGCGCCGCCTCAAGCAGAGCCGCCCGCGTCACGCCCGCCAGGATGCCGAGGTCGAGCGACGGCGTGCAGAGCGTCGAGCCCCGTCGCCACCAGATGTTTGTCGTCGGCCCCTCGAGCACCGTCCCGGCTGCGTCCACGAACAGCGCGTCGTCGGCCCCACGTCGCTTGGCCTCGTAGCCGGCCGCCATGTTGACGGCGTAGCTCGTGGACTTCACGCCCGGCAGGAGCCAGGGGGCATCCGCCTTCACACCGAGCAGCGCGACCACCCGTAGCCCGCGCGCGCGCAGCCCGTCGTTCTCCTCCGGCAGCGGGCTGACGAGTGCGAGCCCGGTCGGCGGCCCCTCCTCGGGACCGGGCGTCCAGAAGAGACGCAGCACGGCCTCGGGCTCCCCGGCCGCCGCGAGCGCCTGCGCCGCGAGCGTCTCGAGCCCGGCGCGATCGACCGCCGGCAGCCCCAGCGCCGCGGCCGAGCCGGCGATCCGGTCGAGGTGCTCCCCGAGACGAAAGGCCACGCCGCGATAGACGCGCACCGTTTCGAACGCTGCCCGGCCGCGCAGCAGCGCCTCGTCGTCGGCCCGCAGCACCGACGCGTGCGGCTCGACGAGCCCGCGCCCCAGCACCGCCAGCGCGAGCAGCCTCACTGCCGCACCGCCGTGGGCAGAGGCGCACCAACCGCCTCAAGCAGGGGCCGCGCCTTCGTGAAGGACTCCTCGACCTCCTCGCGCGGGTCTGAGTCCCAGACGATGCCGCCGCCGACCCAGAGGTGGATCCGCTCCTCGGCGATGGCGAACGTGCGAATCGTCAGCGCGAGATCCAGGTCCCCGCTCTGCCGGATCGTCCCGAGCGCGCCCATCGACGCGCCGCGACCGACCGGTTCGAGGGCGGCGATGTGGTCGAGGGCGGCGATCTTCGGCGCGCCGGTGATCGAGCCGCCGGGGAAGGTCGCCGCGAGCAGTTCGGCGAGTGACGCATCCTCGCGCAGCCTGCCCTCGACGGTCGAGACGAGGTGCACGACTCCCGCCAGCTCCCGCGCGGCCAGCAACTGCGGCCAGCGCACGCTGCCGGGCTCGCACACACGCGAGAGGTCGTTGCGCTCAAGATCCACGATCATCACGTTCTCGGCCGCGTCCTTCGCGGAGGCGAGCAGTTCGGAGGCACCGCCGAGCGGACGCGTTCCCTTGATCGGACACGTCCGCACGCTCAGGCCGCGCCGGGAGAGGAAGAGCTCGGGGGAGCCGGAGACGATCGCCCAGCCGTCTCCGCGCAGGGGGTACGGATGCAGCGGCTCGTAACGGGCGAGCGCCCCCGCGAGCCCGGCGGGATCGCCCGCGAAGGGCGCCGACAGGTGCTGGACGAGGTTCACCTGATAGACGTCGCCGCGTGCGATCGCGGCGCGCACGTCCTCGACGGCGGCTTCGTACTCCGCGTCCGTCCAGCTCCGCTCCCAGTCCCCGATGCGAAAGCCGCCGGCCCGCCCGGGCTCACGCTCGCCCGCACGGACGCGGCAGGCGAGGAGCGGGACTGGGCAGGGCTCGGGCGGATCCGGCGTCGCCGTGCGCCGCAAGGGGCGCGAGAGCCCGTGACCAAGGAAGACGTCTGCGACCCGGCCGTCGTCGGCGCCCGCGAAGAAGCCCTCGTCCCGGAGGTACGCCTCGAGCGCTTCGAAGGCGCCCTCCGCAGACCGGAGTTCGAGCACCGCGCTACCCCGCAAGCGCCTGCGCGGCGTGACGGAAGAAGTCGACGCCGAGCTCGAGGTCGTCCACGGACACGCGCTCGTCGGCGGAGTGGATGAGACGAGCCGCGAGCGCGGGCGCCATCGTGCGTGCGGGAAAGAAGCCGTAGGCGACCGTGCCGAACGCAGAGCGCAGCCAGTGACTGTCCGTAAAGCCGGCGCAGCAGTACGGCGCGACCCGGGCGCCGGGCTCGGCCTGCTCCACGAAGCTCTCGATCACATCCCAGAGCGGCGAGCTCATGGGCGAGCGCGTGCCACCCCAGCGCTCGATCCATTCGAGCTCGTAGCCGTCCTCGCCGAGCACGGCCCGAATCAGAGGCTCGACGTCCTCCGGGCCCTTGCCGGCCGGAATCCTGCAATCCACGGTCACCTCGCAGAGCCCCGGGATGACGTTCCGCCTGTGCGAGGCCTCGATCATCGTCGGCGAGAGCGTGTACGAGAGCAGCGGCTCGACGATCTCCGCGGCGACCGGGTCGAGCGCGCGGGCGCGGGCGAGCGCCTCCGCGGCCGGCGGCTCCTCGCCGAGGACCGCGCGCAGGAAGGCCGCAACCTCGGGCCCGAGCTCGGGCTCCGGGCGGTGCTCACCAAGAGCCTGCACGAGCCGGGCCGCCTTGAGCAGCGCGTTGTCGGCGATCCCCGGCTGCGAAGCGTGCCCGCTGCGGCCGCGCACGCGCAGCGTGAACGGCGCGCTCATCTTCTCCGCCGTCGCGCAGAGGTAGAAGACCCGGCCGCCGAGCTCCACCCTGTCGCCGCCGCCCTCGTTGAGCGCGTAGTCGGCTCGAACGGCGTCGGGGTGCTCCTCGACGAGCCATTCGAGCCCGAAGCCCTCGCCGACCTCCTCGTCGGCCTCGGCGATCAGGAGCAGATCGCCGGCAGGCCGAAAGCCCTCGCGTGCCAGCGAGGCGAAGGCGACCGCCGCGGCGGCGACCTGGCCCTTCATGTCGAGCGCACCACGACCCCAGACGAAGCCGTCCACGAGCTCTCCGCCCCACGGGTCGCGCGACCACTCGCGCGGGTCGGCGACCACCGTGTCGGTGTGGCAGAGGAGAGCGAGGGAGGGGCCGTCGCCGCCGGGCAGGCGGGCGACGAGGTTTGCCCGCTCCGGCACCCTCGCGTACAGCTCGCCCTCGACGCCGCTGCGGGCGAGGTAGCCCTGCAGCAACTCGGCTGCAGCCGTCTCGTTGCCGGGCGGGCTCGAGGTATCCAGGCGGATGAGCGCCCGGGCGAGCTCCGTCACCTCGTCCCGGAGGCTCATCAGGTGAGCTTCGACAGCGCCGTCAGCTGGTTCCGGGCTTCCCAGAGATCGGGGTAGAAGACCTTGTGGATCAGCCGTCCGAGGACTTCCACCGGAGTCCCCTGCGTCCCGATCACCTTGTCTCCGATGATCCGGGCGACCGTCTTGAAGTGGCGGACGCGCCAGACCGTGATCCGCTGGTCGAGCTCCACGAGCGCCTCGGCGAGCTGGTACAGCTCCTCGTGCTCACGGCCCTGGACGTAGACATCGACGACCGAGAGGCCCGCGGCCTCGATCGCCTCCCCGAAGGCCTCGCCGAGCCTCGGGGCCACGCGCCGCAGCTCGCGGAACCCGGGCGAGTCGAAGCCGGAGCCGTGGCCGAGCACGCGGCGGATCTCCTGGTACTCCCACGGCGACATCTGCTCGAGCATCTCGAGCTGGTCGTGGCTGTAGCGGAGGCAGAGCGCCGCACGCCGCAGCAGCCGCAGCGCTGCCCCGATCTCGTCCGCACGGACGTGCTCGCCCGCTGCCTCGACCTCGTTCCAGGCGAGCTTCAGCCACAGCTCCGACGACTGGTGGACGACCTGGAAGAGCAGCTCGTCACGGTGTACCCACTCGTCGGGCGTCTTCTGGAGCGAGAGCAGTGCCTCGGTCGAGAGATACCGCTCGTAGTCGGTGGGCGCCTCGCCCGGGAGGATCGGCTGCGAGAAGTCCTCGGTGCCGGTATCCGTCATGGCAGGAGCATACTTCGGCAGATGAGCGATCTCTTCGCAGACGCGGCCCGGAAGACGGCGCACGAGACGGCGCCCCTGGCGGCCCGGCTGCGCCCGCGCTCGCTCGACGAGCTCGTTGGCCAGCGGCACGTCCTTGCGGAGGGCTCCGCGCTGCGCGCGGCGATCGCCGAGGACCGGATGCATTCGGCCATCCTCTACGGCCCTCCAGGGGTCGGGAAGACGACGCTCGCCCGGATCGTCGCCGAGACGACCGGCGCGGAGTTCGAAGAGCTCTCCGCCGTGTCGGCGACGGTCGCCGAGGTGCGCGCCGTGATCCAGCATGCTCGGGACCGTCTCGGCGGCAACGGGCGACGGACGATCCTGTTCCTCGACGAGATCCACCGCTTCAACAAGGCGCAGCAGGACGCGCTCCTACCCGCGGTCGAGGAGAGACTGGTGACGCTGATCGGCGCCACCACCGAGAATCCGTACTTCGAGGTCAACTCGGCACTGCTCTCCCGCTGTGAGGTGTACGCGCTCGAGCCGCTCACCGAGGAGGAGCTGGCGGAGGTGGTACGCCGTGGCGCAGCTGCGCTCGAGCTGGAGCTGAACGACCAGGTGGCCACCGCGCTCGTTGCGCGCTCGGGCGGCGATGCCCGCGCGGCGCTGAACGCGCTCGAGCTCGCCGCCGCGACGGCGCGCGCCGAGGGCGTTCCGCTGGAGGAGCGCCACGTGCTCGACTCGGCGCGCAAGCGCCCACTCCGCTACGACCGCGCCGGCGACCAGCACTATGACTTCGCCTCCGCCTTCATCAAGTCCATGCGCGGCGGCGACCCCGACGCAGCCGTCTACTACCTCGCAGCGATGCTCGAGGCCGGCGAGGATGCCCGCTTTGTCGCGCGCCGGATGATCATCCTCGCCTCCGAAGACGTCGGCAACGCCGACCCGCGCGCCCTGACCGTCGCCGTCGCGGCGGCGCACGCAGTCGAGCACGTCGGCCTGCCCGAGGCGCAGCTGAACCTGGCGCAAGCGGCGATCTACCTCGCCAACGCACCGAAGTCGAACGCGTCGGCGCGGGCGCTCTGGGACGCGCGCCGCGACGTGCGCGAGCACGGCAACGCCCGCCCGCCGGCCTTCCTGCGCGACGCGCACTACAGCGGGGCCAAGCAGCTCGGCCACGGCGAGGGGTACGTCTACCCGCACGACGACTCGGCAGGCTTCGAGGTCGACTACCTCCCCGAGGAGCTGAGGGGGCGCCGCTACTATCGTCCCTCGGGAAACGGCGAGGAGGGTTCTGGTGGCGATCCGGACGGGCGACAGGGCGCCTGAGTTCGACCTCGAGGTCGAGCGCGGCGGCCGCGTGCGCCTGTCCGACTTCCGTGGCCGCTCGAACGTCCTGCTCGTCTTCCACCCCTGGGCCTTCACGGCGGTCTGCGACGAGGAGGCGCGCGACCTGCAGGCAAACCTCGCATCGTTCCGCGAGGCCGAGACAGAGGTGGTTCTCGTCTCGTGCGACGCGGCGCCCGCGCGGCAGGCCTGGAAGGAGCAGATCGACGCCGAGTACGTCTTCGCCTCGGACTTCTGGCCGCACGGTGCCGCGGCCAGGGCCTACGGCGTCTTCGACGAGGCCCGCGGCTGCCCGACCCGGGGCACGTTCCTGATCGGCAAGGACGGCGTCGTGCTCTGGACGCTGGAGAACGACGCCGACGCGCGTCGCACCGAGCTCGTTTCGGGGCCGCTCGCCGCTGTATGACCCTGCACGTCCACCGGTTCGGCCGGGACGGCGGGCCGCGGCTCGTGTGCCTGCACGGCGTCACGAGCTGGGGCGGCCACTTCCGCGGCCTCGCCGAGCGCCTCCCGGGCCGGGAGGTGCTCGCGCCCGACCTGCTCGGGCACGGCTCCTCCCGCCAGGAGCCCCCGTGGAGCGTCGAGGACCAGGTCGAGGCGGTGCTCGCGGCCTGTGGCGGCGCGCCCGCCGCGTGGCTCGGCCACTCCTACGGCGGCCGGATCGCCTTCGAGGTCGCCGCGCGGGCGCCGGAGGCCGTCGAGCGGCTCGTCCTGCTCGACCCGGCGATCCTGCTCCTCCCGCACGTCGGCCTCTACGCCGCCGAGCAGGCACGCCTCGACCGTTCCTACGGGTCGTTCGACGAGGGGATCGAGCGCCGGTACGAGGAGAGCCGGCTCCAGCGAACGCCGCGCGAGCTGCTCGTGGAGGAGCTGCGCGACCACCTCGTCCCGGTCGGGGATGCGCTGTGGCGCTACCGCTACACGCAGAGCGCCATCGTCACGGCGTACTCCGAGATGACCCGCCGGCCGCCGCCGTTCGCGGCGGTGGGGATGCCGACGCTGCTCGTCCTTGGGAAGGACTCCTACCTCCCCTACGACCATCTGCTGGACGCCCACCGCGAGGCGCTCGGCGACCTCCTGGAGGTCGTCGAGGTCCCCGGCGGGCACACGGTCCTGTGGGACGCGCTCGACGAGACCGCGACGGCGATCTCCGGCTTCCTCGGTCCATAGTCTGTGTCTCGACGTCAGTGTCTGTTACAACAGCAATCGTGCCCGCTCTACGGCTGATCCGCGTGACCGGAATGGGACATCGCCCCGTGGTCGTCGAAGCTCCGGAGCTCGCCTGATGGACGCGCGGCAGATCCGCCTCGACCCGGACCCGTACGAGCCTTATCGGCTGTCGCAGGGCTTTCGCGTCGGTGATCTCGTGATCATTTCCGGTCAGGCCGCCATGGACGAGCACGGGCAACTCGTCGGGGTCGGCGACTTCGATGCTCAGGCCGAGCAGACGTTCCGCAACCTCTCCCGCGTCCTCGAGGCCGGTGGGTCGAGCCTGAGCCGCGTCGTCAAGGTCACGATCTTCCTGACCGACATGTCGAACTTCGGGAAGATCGTCGAGCTGCGCGAGAAGTGGTTCACGCCGCCCTATCCGGCGGACACGATCGTCGAGGTGAGTTCGCTGGCGCTCCCAGAGCTCGAGATCGAGATCGAGGCAATCGCGACCGCCGGCTGAGCAATCGAAGCCCGATTCGCCGCAGACGCTGCTACCAGGCCGTCCAGCCGCCGTCGACGGCCAGTATGTGGCCGGTCACAAGGCCGGCCTGGTCCGACGCCAGGAAGACGATGGCGCCAACGACGTCCGCCGGGGTGCCAATACGGCCGATCGGAAGCCGGCGAAGGACGTCGTCCTTGAAGGCCCGGTCCTCGAACATCGGACGGGTGAGGGGCGTGTCGACGAATGTCGGTGCAACCGCGTTGACCGAGATGTCCAAAGGCGCCCACTCGACCGCGAGCGCCCTGACGAGCCCGTTCACTGCGTGCTTGCTTGCGCAGTACGCGGCGCGGCCGGGATAGCCGACCTCGCCCATCTGAGACGAGATGGCGATGATTCGTGCTCCATGTCCCCGTCCGACGACCGCCTCGGCGAATGCTCGACACGTGAGGTACGTGCCGCGCAGGTTCGTGTCGACGACGAGGTCGAAATCATCGACTGCCTGCTCGAGCGTCGGCCCGGGCCGGTTGAGCCCCGCTGCCGTCACGCAGATCGAGAGATTTTCATGCGCGGAGGCAGTTTCGATCAGTCGGCTGACGTCGCCCGGCGACCGAACGTCTCCGGCACAGATGTCTGCGTGCGACCCACGATCGCGAACCTCTTGTGCCACGGCGTCGAGCTCGTCCTGCGAGCGCGCGAAGAGCGTGAGGCTAGCGCCTGCTTCCGCGAGCGCGAGCGCGGCCGCGCGTCCGATCCCGCGCCCGGCTCCCGTCACGATTGCGTGTCGATCGTCCAGGCGCTGCGCAGGAAGGATGGGGACGAACTCCGTCAACTATCCAGCTCGCGTCGCAGGCGCGAAAGCGCGAGGTACGCACGATCCCTCAGGTCGATCAGCTCTGCCGCCTCATCGGCCGAGATGTCGAGGAACCCATGCCCGGTCTTGACGCCGAAGTCGCCCTTCGCGACGTGGGCGGCCAGGAGGGGCGGCGCCGAGAAGTCGGGTCCGAGTCCGCGCTCGAGCGTCTCGAAGATGTCCGCGTAGACATCCAGGCCCGCCATGTCGGCGATCGTGAACGGGCCGAAGAACGGGAGTCGAAACCCGAACGACGACCTCACGACCTCGTCGACCTGCTCCGCGGTCGCGAGTCCCTCCCCCACGATCTTCGCGGCTTCCTTGAACATCGCGAACTGGATTCGGTTGGCCACGAATCCCGGTGCGTCACCGACGACAACAGGAGACTTGCCAAGCTGCGTCAAGATGCCCACGACGTCCGCGACGACCCGCTCGTCTGTCGAGAGCGACGGAATCACCTCGACGCACGGAACGAGCAGCGGGGGGACGAACCAGTGCATGCCGACGAATCTGCCGGGCACCCTGAGGCGGGCGGAGAGCAGTTCGATCGGGATCGACGACGTGTTGGTGGCGATGACCGCCGAGTCGTCGGCTGCCGCCTCGATGGCGTCGTACACGTCGAGCTTGACTTCGAGGCGCTCAACGACGGCTTCGACGATCAGCTCCGAGTCGGCCGTGCCCGCTTCGACTGACGGAGCCGCGGAGAGGAACCGCTCGGCGCGGCGGGCGGCTCCGCGGCCGACGGTGCCGGCCGCCTCGAGTCGCGACATCAGCTGCAGCGAGCGCGCGAGCGCCTCCTCGGCACGGGCCGCGGTGCTGTCGACGAGCACGGTTGGAACGCCGCTCAGCGAAAACACGTGCGAGATGCCGATCCCCATCGTCCCCGCTCCGACGATGGTGACCTTCGAGGGCAACGCGTCGGAACCGTCCACGGCGCCCATCAGAGCGACGCTCGGAGCAACGCTTCAAGCTCCATTGCGCCGACCGGTTTGGGGGAGCCGACAAGCAACCGCTGCTGCTCCAGTGCACCTGAGAGCAGCGCGGGAAGATCGTTCTCCGTGTAACCGATCTCGCGCAGTCGCCTCGGAGCGCCGATGTCGTCGAGTAGGCGCTCGAACGAGGCCGCCAGGTCATCGCCGCCGTCCAGCAGCCCAGCCGCGGTCGCGCACCTCTCCGGCGCGGCATCCTGGATGAAGCGGAATACCGCCGGGGCCGTGAGCGCGACCGCGAACCCGTGCGGGACGAGGGCAGCGCCTCCGTACCCCGGGGGCTTCCAATCGTGCCCGAGCGACGCGATCGGGTACGAGAACGCATGCGGCAGGTGGACGCCCGCACCGGAGAAGGCGATGCCGGCGGTCGTCGCCGCGAGCGACATCGCCGTGCGCGCCTCCACGTCCTCGCCGTCGGCGACGACTGCACGGAGATGCCGGCCCACGAGCTCGATCGCGCGCTCGCATAGAGCATCCGACAGTGGGCTCGACCCCTGATAGGGCGGTCGCTCCGCGAGCGGGCGCTGCGGTCGTGCGTCGTACGGGAGGACGGTGTACGCCTCGAGCGCGTGGAGCAGCGCGTCGAGCCCGACCGACGCTGTCACGCCGGGTGGGCACGACACGGTCAGGAGCGGATCGACGATCGCGAGGCTGGGCCTGAGGTGACGATGAGAGACACCGGTCTTCGTCCCGAGCCGCGGGAAGTCCACGATCGCAACCGTCGTGACCTCGGACCCCGTGCCAGAGGTCGTCGGAAGCGCGACGAGGGGTAGCAGCGGTCCGGGGACAGGCAATCCGCGACCGAGCGGGGCGTTGACGTAGTCGAGCAGTTCCCCATCGTGGGTCGCGAACAGGGCGCAGAGCTTCGCAGTGTCGAGCGCGGAGCCGCCGCCGATTCCTACGAACCCGTCGAATCCGTCGCGAGCCGCCTCTACGGCGTCGAGCACCGAGCTTTCGTTCGGCTCGCCGGCAATGTCGCCGTAGACCGCCGACTCGACGGCGGAGCTCCGGAGCGACGCCTGGAACCGTTCCGCAAGCTCCGACTCGGCGACGAAGCGGTCGCAGACGATGAGCACGCGACTGACGCCGAGGCGCCGGAGGTGCTCACCCGTTTCGGCCGAAGACCCAGGTCCGAACTGCACCGTCGCCGCGTCGAAGGAAAACGAGGTCGCGTTGACGCTCGCCACGATTCAACCGGCGGCCGAGATAGCGCGGGCGGCCTCGACTACCGCGACCGCCTCGTGGATCGAGATCACATCGCCGTACTTCGCGTCGAGGTCGAGGAGCGACGCGCGGTGTGCATCCTCTGCCCGGTCGGCCACTCCCTCGCGCGGGACGAGCACACGGTATCCGTGCTGCAGAGCATCGACGGCCGTTGCCCTCACACAGCCCGACGTCGATGCTCCGACGACGATGACCGTGTCGCATCCCGCTTCGCGAAGGACGTCGTCCAGCCCGGTGTCGAAGAACGCGGACGCGAAGAGCTTGGCGATCACCGGCTCGTCCGCACGGCGCCCCAGGCGAGCGTCAACCTCGACCCAGGGAGAGCCGGGGCGGAGCGTCGCGAGCGAGGGTGCCTTCGCAACGAACATGGCCGCCCGTACGAGATCGTCGTCCGTATAGGACACGGTCGTGAAGATCACGGGTACCGACGAGGCCCGCGCCGCATCGAGCAGCGCCCTTGTTGCGCCGACCGCCGAATCCGCGTCGCACGCCAGGGTGGAAGCCGGGTTCGTGAATCCCTCGATGAAGTCGACGACGACGACCGCAGGGTGCGCGCCCGCGCCCTGCCGGCCGCCGAAGCCCCGCGTGTCGTACACGTCCTTCGCGCTCATCGGGAGCGCCACTCTGCGAGGCCGAGCAGGTCGTTCACGTCGTCGAAGCTCATGAAGCGATCGGCGAGAGACGCAGTCGTCCGGTCGCGGACGACGGTTTCGCACAGCTCGGCGTAGGCCCGTGCGAAGAGCCACGTCTGCGTGCTCGGGAAGATGATCAGCCGATAGCCCATCTCCTCGAGGTCGACGGTCGGGATCGCCGGGGATCTCCCCGTCTCGGTCATGTTCGCTACGCCGGCGACGGAGCAGCGCTCACCGATTGCCGCATACTCCTCGCGCGTGCGTGGCGCGTCGACGAAGACGAGGTCGGCGCCCGCGTCGGCGTAGGCGTTGCAGCGAGCTATCGCGTCGTCGAGCCCGGTCACCTGAAGCGCATCCGTCCGCGCGACGATCAGCGTCTCGTCGGAGCGCCGCGCCGCGACGGCCGCGCGCACCTTGAGCACCATCTCCGCCGCGGAAATGACCTCCTTCCCCTCCATGTGCCCGCACCGCTTCGGCGAGACCTGGTCCTCGATCTGCACGGCGTTCGCGCCTGCCGCCTCGAGCTCACGCGTCGTCAGCCAGACCCCCGCCTCGGAGCCGTATCCCGTATCGGCGTCGACGATGATCGGCAGCTCCGTCGCCGAGCGCATTCGACGGACGCTCTCCACCACCTCGGCCCGGCCGACGAGACCGACGTCGGGCAACCCGAAATGATGTGCCGCGAGTGCGTAGCCGCCGTGATAGATCGCCTCGACCCCGGCGCGCTCGGCGATCCTCGCGGTGAGCCCGTCGTGCGCGCCGAGCGCGACGACAGCGCCCGGTTCCGCGAGGCGGCAGCGGAGGCTCGTCGTCACGCCCGCGCGCTCGCAGGGGCATGGCCGAAATCGAAAGGCTGGATCTCGCCGCGCGATCTCCGGTGCTCCGCGCGTTCGGCGTCCGTCGCAGCCTCGTCGACACTGTCGCCGTCGATCACGACGCCGTACTCGCGGAGCGCGGCGTCACGTGATACGAGGTCGCGCAATACGTCTCGCAGAACGAGCTGCGGATCACGGTCGAGCGGGTCGCCCCAACCTCCTGCGCCGGCTGTGCGAAAGACGAGCCGGTCGCCTGCGGCCACGGGCACCTGATCGATCTTGGAGGGCAACTCGACCCGCTCGTCGGAGGCTCGAAAAAGGAGCTTGCTGCTGCGGCCGCCGTGCCGGCCCCCGTTGATTCCCCACGGCGAGATCGTGGCGCGGTCATCGTTGACGGTGAACGATCCTGGGCCGGTGAAGATGTACTCCTTCTCGATGCCGGTGCCGCCCCGGTGGAATCCGGCGCCGCCTGTATCACGCGCCGGTGTGTACGCCTTGATCCGCACCGGGTAGTAGCTCTCAGCGTATTCGGCAGGCGTCGTCCGGAACATGGGCCACCAGGAGTGCCCGTCGAGCCCGTCGCTCTTGTAGCGGGCGGGCAGCCCGCCGAAGAGGAGCTCGACGAACTGGAAGTACTCGCCGTCGGCGTCGTACCCGGAGAAGACGAAGAACGGGCTCGTCCCGTAGCCCGCCGCCATCGAAAGCTCGGGTGCCTTCTGGCCGAGCGCGCCGCTGATGCAGTCGAACAGGCGCGTGTGCACGTTCAGCCGGTTCGAGAGCGGCGCCGGGAACTTCGGGTTCAGCAGCGAGCCCTCGGGGAGCGTCACCTCGAACACGTCGTAGAGGCCGTCGTTGAAGAGGATCTCCGGATCGAAGGCCATGATCATGTAGATCCCGAGGAAGAGCTTGCAAAGACCCTCGTGGATGTGGAAGTTGATCGACCCCGGCGCCTGCGGATCCGTTCCGGTCCAGTCGGCGTGGCAGACGTCGCCCTCTCGCCAGATCGTCAGCACCATCCTGAAGGGGCCGTTCCCGAGACCGTCGTCGTCGACCCAGTCGGTGAAGGTCGCGGGCTCCTCCGGAATGTATTGGCGGATGATGTGCGCCATCGCCCGGCGAGTGCGGTCGAGCAGCGCGTCGCATGCGATCTCGAACGTCTCCGCGCCGAACCGCTCGCAGATCTCGATGATCCGTCTCTCCGCGGCGCGGCAGCCGCCGATGATCGCCATGAGGTCGCTGCGGTTGGTGTCGGGCGTGCGCGTGTTGTTCAGGATCACGTCGAGCGCCGTCTCGTTGAGGACGCCGGCGCTGAAGATCTTGATCGGCGGGATCCGGATGCCCTCCTCCCAGATCGAGGTGGCATCGGAGACCTGACTGCCCGGCACCTTCCCACCGACGTCCATCATGTGGCCGAAGAGCGAGGCGAACGCAATCCGCCGACCCTCGTAGAACACGGGCAGGATCACGAGCCAGTCGTTGCAGTGCGAGATCGACCCCTTGCAGATGTACGGATCGTTGAGCAGGATCACGTCGCCCTCGACGACGTCGCCGCCGAAGCGGTCGATCACCTCGGGGATGTACGACCCGAACTGGCCGACGACCATCTGGCCGCTGGCGTTGCAGATCATCGGGAACTCGTCGTGCTGAACGCGGATCGTCGGCGACATGGCCGCGCGTCGCACGACCTCGTCCATCTCGAACCTCGCGTTGAGGAGCGCGTTCTCGATCAGGTCGAGAGTCGCGATATCGATCGTGGCGCTCATCGGTCGTGCTCCTCTGGCCAAATCAGGAGATTCATCCAGGGATCGACGACGGCGCGGTGATCCGGGAGGACGACGGTCGTCGCGTCGTACTGCTCGACGACCGCGTAGCCACTGATCGTCATTCCGGGCTGGAGCGCGGCGCGGTCATAGGTCGGCACATCGATGGTCCCATCCGGCGTCCAGACGCTCTGCGTTCCGGTGCACGCCGCAGAGGGGTCGGTGTCGCCCTCGGGGTGCGCCTCGACCTCAGGCGTCGGCACGCGGCCGATCGCCACCACGCGGAGGTTCACGATCTCGGCGCCGCCCTCGAGCACGAACCCGTAGAGGAGACGATGCGCGTCGCCGAACGTCCGCTCCAGAGCGGCCAGGTCGAGCGCGGCGAGCTCGACTCCGTCGAGCTCGATCAGGATCTCGTAGCCCTGACGCGCATAGCGCATATCGAGGATGAAGCGAACGTCCTGGTCGGCCGCGTCGACGTTCTCGTCGTCGAGCCATTCACGGGCGCGCGACGTGAGCACCTCGAACGGCTCGCGGACCGCGTCCGGCGTCACGGACGAGATGCTCCGGACGAACGTCTGACTGAACTCGTTCTTGATGTCGGACGAGATGAAACCCAACGCTGAGAGGACGCCCGACTCCTCCGGGACGATCACCGGGTATGCGCCGAGGATCTTCGCAAGCGCGTTCGCGTGCACGCCGCCTGCACCGCCGAATGCCACCAGGCTGAAGTCGCTCGGCGTCCGGCCCCGCTGCACCGTCACGACCCGCAGTGCCCCGAGCATCGCCTCGTCCACCATGTCCACGATTGCGCGCGCCGTCTCCTCCACGCCGGCACCCCGCGCCTCGGCGACTCGCGCGACCGCCTGATATGCCGCATCCACGTCCAACTCCATGGCGCCTCCGAGCAGCCGCGGAGGGAGATGGCCCAGCACGACGTTGGCGTCAGTGACGGTGGCGGCCGTCCCGCCGTGGCCATAGCACGCGGGCCCCGGAATGGCCCCGGCGCTCTCGGGGCCAACGCGAAGCGCCCCGGTCGCCTCCGCGATGTAGGCGATGGACCCTCCCCCCGCGCCGATGCTCACCACGTCCACGGCAGGCGCGCGCACGGGAAAGTCACCGACGTTCGTCTCACGTGTGATCTCCGGCCTGCCCGAGACGCAGACCGCGACGTCGGTCGACGTGCCGCCCATGTCGAATGTGAGGATGCGGTCGAACCCGGCCCGCGAAGCGACAAACGACGCGCCGCTGACACCGCCCGCAGGCCCGGAGAGCACCGTCTGCACAGGGTTCCTGCAGGCCGCCTCGAGACTCATCAAGCCTCCGTCCGAACGCACGATCTGGATCGGTGCGCGAGCATGTGCCGCCGTCAGCCCATCCTGGACGTTCGACAGGTACTTCTCGAGCGCGGGCGCGACGTAGGCGTTCACGAGCGTCGTCACGGTCCGCTCGTACTCGCGGAACTCGGGCAGGATCTCGGAGGAGATCGATACGGGCAGTCCCGGGGCGACGTCCGCTGCGATCTCCGCCACGACCCGCTCATGGCGCCCATTGGCATGGGCGTTCAGGAGACAGACGGTCAGCGCCGCGACGCCGTCGGAGACGAGAGCCTCGATCGCCTGCCGAACCGCCGCTTCGTCGATCGCCTCGATGATCGCACCGTCGGCTCCGATCCGCTCGGGCACCTCGTGTACGTACCGGGTGTCCGTCAGCGGCGCCGGCTTCTCGTACACCATGAACCCGAACAACGGTCCCGGCGTCCACGCTTCGGCGAGGTGCAGGATGTGCCGGAAGCCCTGGGTGACCATCAGGCCGACGAGGGCGCCGCGCCGCTCGAGGACGGCGTTGGTGGCGACCGTCGTCCCGTGAAGGATGGCGTCGAGTTGAGCCAGTTCGATGTCGGCCTTGGCGGCTGCGAGCCGGATCCCTTCGATCACGCCGACCGACTGGTCTTCGGGCGTGCTCGGCGTCTTCGCGAGCCAGACGCGCTCCCGTTCGCTGTCGTGGAGCAGGACGTCCGTGAAGGTCCCGCCGACGTCGACCCCGAGGCGGTATGTCACCGGGCCTCCCTCGTGACCAGGGAGTACTTGGCAACCCTCACGTCACAGCTTCGCGCATGCCCCTCGAAGTTCTCGATCCGGGACTGCCGCGCGCAGATCTCTCCGATCATGGCGCTGGCACCCTCGTCACACTCCTGGTAGGTGACGGTCTTGAGGAACTTCCCTACCCAGAGACCGCCCGTGTACCGCGCGGCGCCGGAGGTGGGAAGGATGTGGTTGGTGCCGATCGTCTTGTCGCCGTAGGCGACTGTCGTCGGCTCTCCGAGGAAGAGCGCGCCGTAGTTGCGCATCCGCTCGAGGTACCAGCGGGGCTCGGCCGTCTGGATCTCGACGTGCTCGAACGCATATGCATCCGCGAGCTCGATCGCCTCCTGGTCCGAGTCGACGACTACCACCTCGCCGTAGTCCTGCCATGCCTGGGCGGCGACGTCCGCCGTCGGAAGGCCGTTGAGCTGGATCTCGATCTGGCGCAGTGTCTCCTCCGCGACGGCCAGGGAGGTGCTGACGAGCACGGCGGGCGAGGCGGGACCGTGCTCTGCCTGTCCCAGCAGGTCTGCGGCAACGATTGCGGGATCGGCCGTCTCGTCTGCGACGATCAGGATCTCGGTCGGACCGGCGACGAGGTCGATGCCGACCTTTCCGAAGAGCTGACGCTTGGCCTCTACTACGTACGCGTTTCCTGGCCCGACGAGGAAATCAACCGGCGCGATCGTCTCGGTGCCGAGGGCCAGCGCCGCCAGCGCCTGCACGCCGCCGAGCACGTAGATCTCGTCTGCGCCGGCGAGGTGCATGGCCGCGACGGTCGCGTCGGGCGTGACGCCGCCGAGTGGGGGTGTGCAGGCGGCCACGCGCTCGACCCCTGCGACTTTCGCCGTGACGATGCTCATATGGGCCGATGCAACCATTGGGTACCGACCACCGGGCACGTACGCGCCGACATTCTGGATCGGAATGTGCCTGTGGCCGAGCCGAACGCCGGGTAGCGTTTCGACCTCGAGCTCGAGCAGCGTCTCGCGTTGCGCCTGCGCGAATCGCCGGATCTGTTCTTGGCAGAACGCGATGTCCTCGAGCACCTGAGCGGGCACGCGTCCGAGGCTCCCCTCGATCTCGTCGGGCTCGAGCTTGAAGCGCTCCGGCTCCCAGTCGTCAAACCGGGAAGAGTAGGCCCGAACCGCCTCGTCACCTCGCGCCGCGACCGCGGTGATGATCTCCGCGACGACCTCCTGGACGGCGGCGGCGGCGTCCGCTTCTTGATACGCGGCGGCTTTGGATTTCATGGTCTGCAAGGGGGGAGTCTCTTTCTGTTGTGACTACGTATGCATAGACTCTGCGGTATGGCCTTGTCAACTCGCAACGGGACCGTCTCGCCGAGGGGCGGTATGACCACGAAGATCCTGGCCGGCCACGGAGCGGGTAACGCGGAACCTGGGGCCCTCGCGATGGTCGCATGTGACCTCGTGATGATGAACGACGTCTCCGGCGCGCTTGCGATGCGCGCCTTCGAGCGAATGGGCGCAACACGGGTGTTCGACCCGGGGCGCGTCGTCTTCGTGGCAGATCACTTCGTGCCCGCGAAGGACGTGCGGAGCGCCGAGCTCGCGGGCGACCTGCGCCGCTTTGCCGAGCGACACAAGATCGAGCATTACTACGAGCTCGGCCGCACCGTCGAGGCCGGAATCGAGCACACACTTCTGCCCGAACTCGGGCTCGTGTCTCCGGGCGCGCTGATCGCCGGGGGCGACTCCCACACGTGCACCTACGGCGCCTTCGGCGCCCTCGGCCTCGGCTTCGGCTCAACCGACATCGCCTCCGCACTCGCGCTCGGCGAGGTCTGGGTCCGGATGCCCGAGACAATCCGCGTCGATTTCGTCGGACAACCGGGCCCGTGGACTGCCGGGAAGGACCTCATCCTCGCGGTGCTCCGACAGACGGGCTCGTCCGGCGCCGCCTATGCCGCGCTTGAGTTCACGGGCGACGTCGTCAACGGGCTGTCGGTGGACGACCGGATGGCGCTCTGCAACATGGCCATCGAGACCGGCGCGAAGAGCGGCATCTGCACACCGAACGAAGCGGTGCTCGAGTGGCTAGAGGCCCGATCAGTGCCGCGGAACGACCTGCTCCTACCCGACGACGACGGCTACAACCGCGTGCTCCGCGTCGACGTCGACGGGCTCCCACCGCTCGTCGCGTGCCCTCCCGACCCGGCTGCCGTGACCGCAATCGACGAGCTGCCCCCCGGCCTCCGTCTCGACCAGGTCTACGTCGGCAACTGCTCGAACGGCACGCTCTCCGACCTGCGTCAGCTCGTCGCCGGGCTCGCCGGAAGGCGAGTGGCACCGGGAACCCGTCTGATTGTCGTGCCGGCGTCGAACGCGATTCAACGGGCCGCGCTCGCAGAGGGATTGATCGAGACGCTCGCCGCCGCCGGCGCGGTGATCGTCCCGCCGACCTGCGGAGCATGCTTCGGTGGCCACATGGGGATCCTCGGACCCGGTGAGCGTGCGCTCGCAACCACGAACCGCAACTTTCGTGGGCGCATGGGGCATCCAGACTCCGAGGTGTACCTGGCCAATGCGGCCGTCGCCGGTGCGAGTGCGGCGGCCGGCGCGATCGTCGATCCGAGGACGACGTGACGAGCGTCTCACCGATCGCGGGACGCGTCGTGCGGCTTGCGGATGACGTCAATACCGACCTCGTCCTCGCGGGCGAATACCTGAACATCACCGACCCCGACACGCTCGCCGCGCACATCTTTGAGCGCTTCGAGCCTCCCGTTGCCGACCGGATCGGCCCAGGAACGATCCTGCTGGCGGGCCGCGCGTTCGGTGGCGGCTCGTCGCGTGAGCAAGCAGTCCTGGCTCTCGTCGCGCGCGGCGTCAGAGCACTCGTGGCGGCGAGCTTCGCGCGAACCTTCTTCCGGAACGCGGTCAACCTGGGCTTGCCTGCCGTCGAGTGCCCGGATGCATGGCAGGATGTCGTGGACGGAGACGAGCTCACGATCGACCTCGCCTCCGGAACCCTCGTGCGCCCCGATGGAACGGTCTGGTCGTTCCCCGCGCCTTCCCCCTTCGTTGCCGACCTTCTTGCGGTTGGGGGATTGGAGGAATGGACTCGCCGGCGGCTCGCACCCGCTGATTCGGCGTGACGGATACCCGCGTCTGCGATGCTCCGCCCGTGGCAGTGACGAGCAAGGACATCGCCAGCGAGCTTGGGGTCAGCCAGTCGACCGTGTCCCGGGCGCTTCGCCGCGACCCGCGCGTCGCGGCGGCGACGACCGCCCGCGTGCTGGACGCCGCGCGGCGGATGAACTACACGCCGAACCAGGCCGCCAGGAGCCTGATCACCCGTCGGACGCGGACGGTCGGAATCGTGGTCTCCGACATCACGAACCCCTTCTACCCCGAGCTAATCGACATCCTCCACAACGAGTTCGCGCTCGCGAGCTACCGGGCGATTCTCCTCAACGAGCGCACGGACGCCCATCTCGAGCAGCACGTGGCGGAACTGGTCAACGGCGGTTCGGTCGACGGGCTCGTCTACGTGTCGGCCGTCCTCGGGGCGCCGCTGCCCGGGAGAGGCGTGAGCGCGCGGCCCGTCGTGCTGCTGAACCGCGAGGTCGACTCGGACACGATGGACGTCGTCGTCTCGGACAACCGTAGTGGAGGCCGCGCTGTCGCCGAGGCGATCGTGAAGCTGGGCCACCGGCGGATCGCGCTCATCGCAGGACCGGAGAACACCTCGACGAGCCGGGACCGAGAGCTCGGCTTCATGGAGCAGCTCAAGGCGTCCGGCGTCCCGTTCGACGAGCAGCTGCGCCGGGTCGGGCAGTTCAGTCACCATAGCGGCTATCAGTGGTCTCTCGATCTTTTTGCAGGCGACCCGCGACCGACTGCGGTCTTCGCTGCAAACGACGTCATTGCCTTCGGGGCTCTCGACGCAGCGCGCCGTGTCGGGATCCGCGTGCCCGAAGAGCTGTCCATCGTCGGCTTCGACGACATAGACATGGCGGGCTGGGAGGGGTTCAGCCTCACGACCGCCCGCCAGCCGCTCGCCGAGATGGCGCGCGCGGCCGCCAACCTCCTGATGGAGCGTATTGCGTCTGACGACGGCCTCCCACCACGCCGGCGTGTGTTCCCCGTCGAGCTCGTCTACAGGGACACGCTCGCGGCCGCGCCGACGAGCTGACCCCGGCGTCGGGGCTCCGGCCGGAGCGTTTGACACGCCTGCGAGCACTCTGTATGACTACGTATGCATTTGCTCGATCGCTGCTGCCAAGCCAGTCAGCTGGCCACGCACAACACAAGTCGTTCGAACGGAAAGGACGAGTGATCATGAGGCACAAGGCATCGCGCTCGGCACTGATCGCGGCGCTCGGATTCGCCGCCGCTGTTGTGTTCGTCGCCGGAGCGCTCGGGGCGACCAGCAAGGCCCACGGGGTGCTCGCCGGCAAGAAGGTCGGCGTGATCATCTGCACCAACCAGAACCCCTTCTGCGCTGCCTGGACGAACTCGCTGAAGAGCGCGCTCGAGAAGCAGGGAGCGACCGTGACGGTCCTCACGTCGGTGTTCGATCCGTCGACAGACGCGCAGAACATGAACCGCCTGATCGCGGACAAGCCCGACCTGATCATCGTGGTGCCTGCGAGCGCATCCGCGATCATTCCCTCACTCATCCGAGCGAAGCAGGCGGGTATCCCGGTCATGTCCGCGATCGGACGCCTGTCGCCCGCGGGGGCGAAGCTCGTCGTCGCCTCGGCGAACACTAACGACTCCGCGCTCGGAAGGTTCGCGGCGCAGAATGTCGTTGAGGGCATGAAGGCCGCCGGGTACAAGAAGGGCAACGTGATCGCGCTCACCGGGACTGCCTCCCAGAACAACGTCACCGATCGCATGGCATCGTTCAAGGCGTACTTGAAGAAGTACCCGCAGTACAAGCTCGTCGCCGTCGAGGACACCAACTGGGATCAGGCGACGTCGGCCAAGGTTGCCCAGCAGTTGCTCTCGAAGTACGCGTCGCAGGGCGGCATCCAGGGTGCGTACGGCATGGCGGACAACATGGCCATCGGGATCATCCAGGGCGCCAAGCAGGCCGGTGTTCCTGTCGGAGTCGCCAAGAAGGGCCTGATCGTTACCGGCAGCAACTGTCTCAGCATCGGCATCAAGGCGATCAAGGCCGGCGAGTTGTACGGCACCGGAACGCAGGCGCCGCAGATCGAGGCGGCCCTTGCGGCCAAGGTGGCAGGCGTTATCCTGAGCGGCGGCACGGCCCGGCCCAAGACGCAGCTCGTACGTGAGCATCGCATCACCAAGGCTAACGTCGGCAAGTTCACGAAGGTCTGCACCTTCTAAACGGCGTAGATTCACGAACCGTATGAGTGACGAACGGGATCCGGCACATCTGGCCGGATCCCGTCGTCTTTCGAGCGATCCTCGAGAGGGCGCAGTCCTCCTGGAGGTCGAAGCCCTCTCGAAGTCGTACGGCCCGGTGCGGGCGATTCAGGGACTGAGCCTCGAGGTCAGAGCAGGCGAAGTCCACGCGATTTGCGGACACAACGGCGCCGGCAAGAGCACGTTGGTGCGGGCCCTCGTCGGACTGGTTCGGCCCGACGCAGGAACGATGCGCTTCTGCGGCGAGGAGCTCTCGCTCCGGAATCCCCAGGATGCGCAGGCTCGGGGGATCGCGCTCGTGAATCAGGAGCTGAGCCTGGTTCCAGAGCTGAGTGTCGAGGACAACATCTTCCTCGGCGGGATCGACGTGCCGCTCCTCTACCGCAGGCGCCGGCTCTCGGCGCTCGCGCGGCGGACCCTCGACGCGCTCGGCCTCGCGCACGTGCCGCTGACCGCCGCCGCCGAGTCACTCGCGATCGGTGAGCGGCAGCTCGTCGAGATCGCACGACTGCTCGTCCGCGACGCGCGGCTCTTGATCCTCGACGAGCCGACGGCGACCCTTAGCAAGCCCGAGATCGACCGGGTCTTCAGGGCCACGCGAGAGCTCGTGGCGCAGGGTCGAAGCGTGATCTTCGTCTCACACCGGCTGGACGAGGTATTCGACCTCTGCGACCGCGTAACGGTGCTGCGCGACGGACGCGTCGTCGGGACGCACACGATCGGCGAGATCGACAGGCGCTCTCTGATCAACATGATGCTCGGTGAGATGGAAGGAGCCGCGGCCGCTCGACACCACGTGAGCGAGACAGCTCACTCGGGCGTCGATGCCGTCCGGATCGAGGGGCTGCGCGTGCCCGGAGCGGTCGAGGACTTCGCGCTGACGCTCGAGCGCGGAATCATCACCGGCCTCGCCGGGCAGGTGGGATCGGGGACGAGCACCGTGCTTCGCGCCCTCGGCGGTCTCGTTCCCGACGCGTCAGGAACCGTCGAAGTCCGCGGGCAGCCGGTTCTCCTGAACACTCCCCGCCGCGCAGCGCGGGCAGGGATCCTCTACATCCCGAACGATCGCCAGCGTGAGGGCCTCTTCCTGGGACAGTCGGTGGAGAGCAACCTGACGGTTGCGCGCCTGCGGCGCCTCAGTCGGTTTGGAGTGATCCTCCGTCGTCGCTCGCAGCGTGTCGCGCGTGACCTCGCCACCAAGGTCGGCGTCGGTCTCGATCGGCTCGGCTCTCCGGCAGACCGGCTGAGCGGCGGCAATCAGCAGAAGGTGCTGCTCGGCCGCGCGCTTCACCGGGAAGGCACCGTACTCCTCGCGCTCGACGAGCCGACCCGCGGCGTCGACGTCGGCGGCAGGGCGGACATCCACGAGCTCGTCCGAGACGCGGCTCGCGAGGGGGCTTCGGTGATCTTCTCGTCCACGGAGCTCGACGAGGTCCTCGACCTCGCGGATGTCGTCGTCACGATGTTCGCCGGTCAGATCGTCTCCGTCATCCCGCGTGGGGAGGCATCCGCCTCGTCGGTGCTCGCCGACATGACGACGCGGGAGCGCCAAGCCGAGGTTCGGCCGTGAATCCCGGCGTCCTCGGCGCTCTGGAGCGTGTCCGTGCCGACCGACGCCGGTTCGGTTGGGCGGATGTCGCGCTCGGCATCTGGATCGGCGCCTTGACGGTAGTCGTTGTGTACGGCGCGACGACGACCACGGGCTTCATGACCGTGAGCAATCTCAAGGCGATCCTCACGGCTGCCGCATTCGTCGGAATCATCGCTGTCGGGCTGACCGTGATCGTCTTGAGCGGGAACCTGTTCTCACTGGCTCTCGGCCAGACCGTCGCGGTGACGGCGATGCTCTTCCTGTACACGTTGCAGTTCGGACTCGCCCCGGCGATCGTCCTGACCCTCCTGCTCGGGCTCGTCATCGGCGCTGTCCAGGGGTTCGCGGTCGGTGCCTGGGGAGCCAACCCGATCATCATCACGATCGGCGCGGCAGGGCTCATGGAGGGGCTCGCAGTCTGGCTTTCGCACGGCCAGAGCATCGTTCCTCCCACCTCGGCGACCAGCTATCAGCGGCTGGCAGAGCCCCTCCTGGGAGTGCCGTTTCCGGTCTACGTCTTCGTCGCCCTCACGATCGTGCTCGCGGTAGCGATGCGTCGCACCCGTTTCGGCCGCGGGATCTACCTGCTCGGAGAGAACCGCACTGCCGCCCGCGCGGCAGCGCTCCCCATCACGCTGCTGACGACGGCCGCCTTCGCCCTGACCTCGGTGTTCGCCGCCGGTGCGGGCGTCCTGATCGGCGCGACGAGCCAGAACGCGTCGCTCCTTCTAACCGGCAGCTACACCTACGACGCGATCGCGGCCGCGCTCGTCGGTGGAAACGCCGTAACGGGCGGGCGTGGATCGGTTCTGCGCACGGCCGCGGGTGCGATCTTCATCGCGACGATCTCGGACATGCTGCTCCTCCGTGGCTATACCACGGGCGGACAGATCCTCGTCCGCGGGATCATCGTCGTGGTCGTTGTCGTCCTGACGAACCTCAGGGAGCGGCGCCTGTGAGGCGAACGCGCATCTCGGCGGCACGCATCGGCGGGGCGAGCCGGTTCGTTCCCTTCGCGATCCTCGCCGCGATGATCGCCGCGATGGCACTGCTGCCCGTAGTCACTGAGTACACGGTCCGGACGGCGAACGTGTACAACGTGTTCCAGAACTTCTCCGCGTATGGCCTTGTCGCGCTCGCGCTGGGGATCACGATCATTGCGGGAGAGTTCGACCTCTCGGTCTCGTCGATGTACCTCCTCGGCGGGATGGTGGCAGTCCTCACCGGCGGCGGGTCGCCGCTCGTAGGCCTCCTCGCGGCGCTCGGCACTGCGGTCATCGTCGGCTGCGTCCAGGGCAGCTTGATCGCGTACTTCCGGCTGAACTCCATGCCGGTGACGCTCGGCGGCTACCTGGTCGTCCTCGGGATCACGTACATCCTCGGACACTCCAAGAGTGTCACGTACGAGGACTACAACGTCGGCCTGAGGCTTGACGAACCGATCCTTCAGGTGTTCTCGATCCGCAGCCTGATCTCACTTGGGATCTTCGTGCTCATCGCTTTCGTCCTGCGCTATCTCCGCATGGGCAGGGACCTTCGCGCGATTGGCGGCGACCGGAGAGCCGCCCGGGTTGCAGGCGTACCCGTGGAGCACCTCCTGATCGGTGTGTTCATAGCGTCCGCGCTCGGTGCGGCGTTGGCCGGCGCGCTCCTCAGCTACAGCCTGGCGACCGCGAGCCCCACCAACATCGGTGTCGATGTGCTGACGTTCTCCGCCACTGCGGCCCTGCTGGGCGGAGTCAGCCTGTCCGGGGGGAGGGGTACTCCCGTCGGCATAGCGGCCGGCGTTCTGTCTCTCAGCATGCTCCAGGAGATCCTCGCCATCATGCGGTCGCCCGACTACGTCTCGAGCCTGATCACCGGCGGCCTACTCGTGGTGGTCACGATCCTCTGGGCGCCTGACATCGCACAGTGGTTCAGGACCACACGTACAGTGAGTGCTCTGAAGAACAGGTGAGCTGGAGGTAGTGGGCGTCGAGTCAAACTCAGACGGTGAAAGCGAAAGGCGCACGCTAGACACAGACGCTGATGAAGCGACGAAAGGGCGTGCAATCGAGCTGATACTGCGAGGCAACCGCCTCGCTGTAGCGAGTGCGACGCGTCGATCGAAGCGCGTGGCCGACGCAGTCGAGCCGTGGAATCGACGCATCGAGCAGGCGCTGCGCGAACTTCAGCGCAGGCGCTGAACGCGCCAAGACATCCAGAGCAGGCGCCGGTCCCGGGTGATGACTAGCCCGAGTAGTACTCGTCCGCGATCGCGAGCACTTCGTCGAGGACGGCCAGGCCCTCGTCG